>NZ_JANRHM010000002.1:0-244511 GCF_024733785.1 Barnesiella sp. ET7 | reverse complement strand
GAAGAGACAACCCTCCGGCTCTTTTTTTATGCCCTCCCCAATTCCCCGGAGGGCATGCCGAGTCATCCCGTACCCCCGATGCGCCCACTCGGTCATCCCGCGCTCCGACGCGGGATCCAGGGAATACCCGCCTTTTGTCATCCCGTACCATTGGTAAACTTATACCGCACTTTTTTATAATCTCCTTTTTAGTTTGCTCAATCGCCCCCGATGCGGTCACTCAGTCATCCCGCACTTTGATGCGGTTATCTGGTCATCCCGCACTTTGATGCGGGATCCAGAGAATACCGGCAAGTTTACTCGTAAGATTCTTTTTCCTGGACCCAGCATCGCTGTGCGGGGTGACACGGTTCTCGACGCGGAATCCAGGATATAGCCGTGGTTTATATCCAAAGAAAACAGTCAGCAGTACCGTCCGGGCCAGTAGGGACGCACGGCCCGTGCGTCCTGAATCTCCCCTTTTCTTTTCCCGCAAAAGAAAAGGGAAGCCAAAAGAAAGCTCCCGGCTGATGTCCGAAAGCTGAAAAATCGCCTCCGCGGTCCGGGGAAAAAGAACTCCCGGGCTCATTCCACATCGTTATTTATTCCACAGGCTTTACTGCTCCGGGCCCTTCGACTGATTCGCCCCGGCTCAAACATCTTTTTCCCGCGTTCGTCCCTCTCCGTCATTTTTCTTTCCGCTTTCTCCCATAGGCCGGAGGGCTGCGCGCTTCGGTCATGCCGCACTTGGATGCGGCATCTAGTCACACCGACAAGATTACCCGTAAGATTCACTTTCCTGGACCCCGCATCATGTGCGGGGTGACACTCTTGGTCATGCGCTCTGACGCTGTATCCATAAATATCTGGGGGGAGAGTTACTGTTGCTATTCCTCTTATGTCATGAACTGGTCCCCGCATCGAGTGCGGGGTGACACAAAAGAAGCGCCCCCCCTTTGCTCTTCTATCTTTTTTCTAATAGACCGACGGGTTGGCGCTGGTTAGTCGATTTTTGCGTGGGGATAGTTTGGTTTTATCATAATGTTGTGGGGTTGAAGGCTATTTACGAAGAAAAAATCAAAATCTTTTGTTTTTCAAATAAAAAGCGTGTACCTTTGCAGTCCGATTATTACCCAAATTTGAGAAAATTTGAATGGCAGTCGTTATTCCTTTGGCCGGGAATGTATGCACTGCTGTTATTTAAGTGTTTAATTATTAAAACAATAAACGGTGGATACTTTAAGTTATAAGACCATTTCTGCAAACAAAGAGACCGCTAAGAAAGAGTGGGTTGTAGTAGATGCAACCGACCAAGTTTTGGGTCGTCTGTGTGCAAAAGTTGCTAAGATATTGCGTGGTAAATACAAACCGTGCTATACTCCTCATGTAGATTGCGGTGATAACGTGATTATCATCAACGCTGACAAAGTGCAATTGACGGGTAAAAAATGGACTGATCGGGTTTATCTGAACTTTACGGGCTATCCCGGTGGTCAGAGAGAGCTCTCTCCTGCTGTTCTGATGAAAAAAGGAGAATCGAAATTATTCAAACGTGTGCTGAAAGGTATGCTTCCCAAAAACAAACTGGGCGCTCAACTGCTGAGAAATGTATATATCTATGCAGGTAGCGAGCATCCCCACGCTGCACAAACCCCCAAAACAATTGATATTAACACCCTTAAATAAGTAATATGGAAGTAGTTAATGCATTAGGCAGACGTAAAGCCGCAGTAGCACGAGTATTTGTGAGCGAAGGTACGGGTGTAGTAACCATAAACAAAAGAGAGTTGGCCGTTTACTTCCCCTCTTCGATACTTCAATACATTGTAAAGCAACCGCTCGAAAAACTGGGCGTTGCCGAGAAATATGATATCAAAGTAAACCTGAACGGTGGTGGTTTCAAAGGCCAGGCCGAGGCTCTGCGCTTGGCTATCTCGCGTGCTTTGGTAAAAATCAACCCCGAAGACAAGTCGGCCCTCAAAGCCGAAGGCTTCATGACTCGCGACCCGCGTGCTGTTGAGCGTAAGAAACCGGGACGTCCCAAAGCTCGTAAGAGATTCCAGTTCAGTAAACGTTAATATGCGACGGCCCTGTGCCGAAGATATATTTGTGTTTAGTATCCAAACCGCAAGGACTTTACCCTATTGTGGGGTAAGCTACCTTGAGGTTGTATAAGTAGAATGTAAACAAATTAAAATCAAACCAATGTCTATTACAACTTTTGACCAATTATTGGAAGCCGGTGTTCACTTCGGACACTTGAAAAGAAAATGGAATCCCGCTATGGCTCCTTACATCTTCATGGAGCGTAACGGTATCCACATCATCGACTTGTACAAAACCGTAGCCAAAATCGACGAGGCCGCTGCTGCCTTGAAATCGATTGCCAAATCGGGCAAGAAAATCCTGTTCGTAGCTACGAAGAAACAAGCTAAACAAGTGGTTGCCGACAAGGCTTCTGCCGTAAATATGCCGTATGTGATCGAGCGTTGGCCGGGTGGTATGTTGACCAACTTCCCCACAATCCGCAAGGCTGTGAAGAAGATGTCGACCATCGACAAGATGGAAAAAGACGGTACGTTTGACAACCTGTCGAAACGTGAGAAACTGCAAATCTCTCGTCAACGTGCCAAATTGGAGAAGACGCTGGGTAGCATTGCCGACCTGAACCGTCTGCCGTCGGCCCTGTTTGTTGTCGATGTTCTCAAAGAGCACATCGCCGTACGCGAGGCCAACCGTCTGGGTATCCCCGTATTTGCCATGGTCGATACCAACTCCAACCCCAATGACGTAGATTTCGTAATTCCTGCCAACGACGATGCTTCGAAATCGATCGAAGTTATCCTCGACGCCGTTTGCGGTGCTATTGCCGAGGGTCTGGAAGAGCGCAAAGCTATGAAAGAAGATGCTCCTGCCGAAGGCGAGGAGGCTCCTGTAAAGAAAGAGCGCAAAGCTCGTATCTCGCGCAAGAAAGCCGATGATGCCGAGGTTGCCGATGCCGAGGAAGCTCCTGAAGCCGAAGCTAAAGAAGTAGAAGAATAAAAATAATCAAAAGACAAAGAGTGAAGTCAAAGAACCGACTCCACTCTTTGTTTGTTTCTAATTTAAAGAATAGGAGATTAAGTATATGGCTGTTACAATGGCTGAAATCAGCAAGCTGCGTAAACTGACGGGTGCCGGTATGATGGATTGCAAAAATGCATTGACCGAGACCAACGGTGATATTGAAGCTGCAAAAGAGATTATTCGTAAAAAAGGTCAGGCCGTCGCTGCAAAACGCGAAGACCGCGAAGCCTCTGAAGGTTGTGTTTTGGCTGCCGCTAAAGGCGATTTCGCTGCTATCGTTGCCTTGAAGTGCGAAACGGACTTCGTGGCTAAGAACGAATCGTTCGTAGAGTTGACCCGTGCTATCCTCAACGCTGCCATCGATGCAAAAGCTGCCAATATGGACGCTGTAAAGGCTTTGGAAATCAACGGTACTCCCGTTGCCAACCTGATTGTTGACGAGATTGGTAAAACGGGCGAGAAGATGGAACTCGGTTACTACGAGGCTATCTCGGCTCCCTATACCACGGCATACGTTCACCCGGGTAACAAACTGGCTACCATCGTAGGTTTCAATTTGGCCGATACCGACTATCAAGTTGCTCACGACGTAGCCATGCAGGCTGCCGCTATGAGTCCTCTGGCTGTTCGTCGCGAGGATGTTCCTGCCGACGTGGTAGCTAAAGAGCTCGAAATCGCTAAAGAGAAAGCTCGTCAAGAGGGTAAGAAGGAAGAGATGCTCGACAAGATTGCTCAAGGTCGTCTGAACAAATTCTATCAAGAGGTTTGTCTACTCGAGCAATCGTTCGTAAAAGATCCGAAGCACAACATTCAACAATATCTCCAAACCAGCAACAAAGAGCTTACGGCTGTTGCCTTCAAGCGTGTTACTCTGAACGAGGAGTAATCAAGAGATAGGGTTACCGAATATAGAAAACGCCACATCATGCGATGTGGCGTTTTTTTGTATTTGAATTTCGAATCGATTGCATCGACAAACAAGTTGGCGTACTATCGCACCACCACCTTCACGGTACTGGTCGGTGTCGATACCAGGTAGAAGCCCGCAGGGAGTGGCAGGGAACCGTGGCCGGCGATATGTTGCTCGCTTACGAGAGTGCCGTCGAGGGTATGGATGCGGAGGTTGACAGGCTGTGAGGCTTCGAAACAGAGAGTGCCTTGGGTACCCCACAGGCGAGTTGTGGCCTCGGTAGAGGTAGCTGTAACGGCCGACAGGGTGTAGTAGTCGCTGATGTGTATGTTGTCGATGTCTATGCCGTTGGCCGACGGGTCGGTCTTGGCAATCTTGATGCGCCAGGTGCCGGGGCGCATAATCTTGAACTGGTATTCGGTGAGTTCTTTTTCAATGGCAATGCCGGTTTGCACGGTCTCCCAGCTTTCTCCTTGGTCGTTGGAGAGGAAGATGCCGAACGAGGCGGCTCCTTTGTCCTCTTTGTAGCGGGCAGCCCACAGTCGTATGTAGCCTATGCCGTCGGGTTTGTCGTCGAGCATGCAGATATAGCCCGGTTCGCCGCTGGTCGATTGGGTGAGGCGCAGGTGAGCAGCGGCGTTGTCCCACTTCATGTCGTTGGAACTGTCGCCGTAGGTAGCACCCGCAAATTCCCATCGGCAGGTCTCGCTGCTGGTGTAGGTGCCGCCGCTGTACATTTGCTCTCCGGCGGGAGTATAGGCTTTTTTCGTCTCGAAAGTCTCGTAGAAATTCCAGTATTGCGACTCGTCGTCGAGCGGTTCGGCCGGGGCAATCCAGTCGGTAAGGTTCTTGATGCCCGGCAGTGTGAAGTAGTCGGTGAGCGTACCTTTCACGGTGAGCTGCTTGCGCCAGTATTGCGGGTTTTCGTCGAGGTTGTAGTTGTCGACATAGTCTTTTATCTGTACGGGCATCATTCGGCTCAGGTCCATCTCGTCTACATCGTCGGCAATCAGGTAGGCCGAAGTACCGTCGAAGGGCGGAGCCAGGTAGTAGAAATGCTTGTTGTTGGAGTAGTCGCGATATTCGCCTACGATATATCCGCTCACGTAGTAGCTTTTCTGGTTGTTTTTCTTGACGAGGGCCTGCGATACGGTGAGGGGCGATTGGGCCGAACTGCCGTCACCGGCCATAACCGGGAGGATAGAAACGAGTAAGATGATAAACGATAATAGACGAAGTTTCATGGGAAATCGAGTTTTGGTTTAGGTGGGGCAAAGGTACGAAAACCCCTCGATTCCGGCGCAAAAGGTTTAAAACAAAAAAAATTGATTGTCATCACGACAACCAATCTTTGTTAACCTTAATTCTAATACCATGAAAAACACATTGCAAATGTACGCATATAATTTTATATGCAAGCAAAAAGTAGAAAAAAATCGCTGGTATTTAACATTATTTTTACAATCAGGGGTTTTTGTGGCAATATGACAGGCGATTGTTACAAACGTGTTACAAAATGCTTTGCTCTTTGTACTCTTTCGAGCTAAAATTTTGCATAAAAAGATGACCCATTACCCTCTAATATTGTTATGATGTTGTATAGTCATTCATTCAAAAAAGAGTCTTATGAAGAAAATCTTGTGCAGTTTTATGGTTTTGTTCGCTTGGGTAGCGATGAGTTCTTGCGACGATGACAAGCGGGTAGACTATCAGCATCTGCCGGCTGCCATTCACCAGTTTGTCGACAATTACTTTGCCGATGTGCAGGTGCTCAAGGCCGAAGAGGAGGACGATGAGCCCCGCTATAAATTGTGGTTGAGCAACGGTTTTGAGTTGAAGTTTTACCGCGACGGCGGTTGGCAAGAGGTCGACGGCAATCTGCAGGTGTTGCCTTCGGCGTTGCAGATAGGCATCCTGCCGGGCAATCTGCTCACCTATACGGCTACGCAGTACCCCGATGCCGGCATCGTAGAGGTGTCGCGCTACAGTTGGGGATACCAGATTGAACTGAATACGGCGCCCGTCACCGAAGTGAAGTTCAACAACGACGGCGAGGTGACCACGACCGGCGGAGGGCGTTGATCCCCTCTCTTTCGGGCAATTCCTTCGCAGGTTTACCGTTTGCGTCGATAAGTGACAAAGGTGTAGGGGTAGGCGTGCCGTTCGTCGGCAGGCATCTCCTGCACCTCTTCTTTTGTCCAGAGGGCCTCGTCGATTGGGGGGAAGAAGGTATCGGCGTCGGCAAAGGTGTGGTGTATGTGGGTGATGTAGAGGGTGTCGGCCCGATTGATCGTCTCGTTGTAGAGGGTGGCCCCGCCGATGATGAAGATACGTTCGTCGGGCGACAGGGAAGCCACCTCGTCGAGGCTGTGCACCACCTCGACCCCCGGCCACGAGAGCTCGGGATTGTGGGTGAGCACGATGTTGCGTCGGTTGGGCAGAGCCCCTTTGGGCAGCGATTCGAAGGTGCGGCGCCCCATCACCACGGTGTGGCCCGAGGTGAGGTTTTTGAAATGTTTCAGGTCGTTGGGCAGATGGCACAGCAACTGCTGGTTGCGACCGATGGCACCGTTGTCGGCTACGGCGGCGATGAGGGCTATCGGGGTCATGGGCGTCATACAGATACTTTTCCCGCAATGTGGGGGTGCGGATTATAATCGGTGAGTTCGAAATCTTCGTATTTGAAATCAAAAATGCTCTTCACGTCGGGGTTCAGCTTCATCTTGGGGAGCGGACGCGGCTCGCGGGTGAGCTGCTCGTGTACCTGCTCGAGGTGGTTGTTGTAGATGTGGGCATCGCCCAGCGTGTGGACAAACTCGCCCGGCTCGAGCCCCGTAACCTGGGCTACCATCAGAAGCAGCAGGGCATACGAGGCGATGTTGAAGGGTACACCCAGGAAGATGTCGGCGCTGCGCTGGTAGAGTTGCAGGCTCAGTTTGCCGCCGGCCACGTAGAACTGGAAGAAGGCGTGGCAGGGGGGCAGATTCATCTGGGGCAGGTCGGCCACGTTCCAGGCGCTCACGATGATGCGTCGCGAGTCGGGATTGTGCTTGATGGTCTCGATGGCCTCGGTTATCTGGTCGATGTGCCCGCCGTTATAGTCGGGCCACGAACGCCACTGGTAGCCGTAGATGTGGCCCAGGTCGCCGTTCGCGTCGGCCCATTCGTTCCAGATGCGTACGCCGTGTTCCTGCAGATATTTCACGTTGGTATCGCCTTTGAGAAACCACAGCAGTTCGTAAATAATCGACTTGAGGTGTAGTTTCTTGGTGGTGAGCAGGGGGAACCCGTCGTGCAGGTCGAATCGCATCTGGTAGCCGAATACGCTATGGGTGCCGGTGCCGGTGCGGTCCTCCTTGAGCAGGCCGTGGTCGAGCACATGTTGCAGTAGGTCGAGGTATTGTTTCATGTCGTGTATCTATGCTTATTTGATTTGCAGCAAGCGGCTGAAGCCGAGGCACGAGATGGAGAATCCCAGTTTGCAGCCCCGAATCATGTCGCCTTGTATGGCATTGAAATTCTTGAATTGTTCGCGGTTGATAAAGATTTTGGTCCGAATCGACGCAGTGAATATCTCGCGGTGTCCGCGCCAGAACGAGGGAACCATCGATATGGTGTTGGAGAAGCGGTAGTCGAAGCAGATGCCCGCCGTCCAGTTGAAGTTGGCGTAGGCCAGTGTAGCCCGTTCGTTGCTGCCTTCGGGGATTTTCACCTGATCGGAGTAGCCCGACCAGATGCAGCCGGCGTAGGGCATGAGGGCGAAGTATTTGGTCGAAATCAGTTGCTGGCCCAGACTGAGCGAAATCGAGGTGTAGGAGTTGTGTCCGTTGCGCAGCCACACGTCGTGGATGTTGCCCTTTTGTACCCGTATGTCGCGACGCGTGCGGGCCATACCGGCCGAGAAGTCGCACAACAGGTGGGTATTGATGTAGCCCAGGTCGAAGCCGAAGTGTATCTGCCAGGCGGGGTCCCAATAGTGTTCGATGTCGCCCACGGGCCACGATGCTCCCGTACCCAGGTAGAAGCCGTAGCCGAACCGGCGGGGCGAGATGCGAGGTATCGACGGGGCGGGATTCTCGATGAGCTCTTTGGTTACGTAAAACTCCCACTCTTGCAGTTTCTCCTCGTTTTGTCCGTGCTCGGTCTCCTCTTCGGCCTTCTGGCTTTGCTCCTTGTAGAGGTCCATATACTGGCGGGTGCGGTTGTCGGCCTCAATGCCCACCACGCCCAGGTTCAGCTCGGTCTGCAACCGGCGGCGATAAAACTCGAGCAGGTCGTATTTGAGCTGGAAGAAACGCAGTTGATTGTCGGTGCGCATCGTCGAGTCGGCAAAGGAGTGCCGACGGTCGAAACAGGCTTGGGCCTCGTTGCGTACCGTGCTGGTGTTTCCGTCGCGGTTTTTGGTCTTCTCGATGCGCAGGAAGGCGGTGAAAGCCGCGGGTACGCTTTTGAGACTGAGCGTATCCTGAAAGTCGTCCCAGGTCAGCTTGCCCTCGTTCCAGAACTTATAGTCGGCAAATTCTTCGGCCCGGGTGTATGCCGGGAGCAAGAGCGCTATCAAAAGGAGAATCAAAAACCGTTTCATAGGAGTAGAATTTATTGATTAAAGAGATTCGAGTATGCGTTTCAAAACGACCTCGGCCGAGATTTCGCGGTTGGCCGCTTCGGGGATAACCAGCGACTGAGGGCTCTCGATGACGTCGTCGGTCACGATCATGTTGCGCCGCACCGGCAGGCAGTGCATGAAGTAGGCATGGTTCGTGAGGGCCATCTTTTCTCTGTCGACCGTCCAACTGCGGTCGGTGCTCAGCACCTCGCCGTAGTGCGGGTCGGCATAGGCCGCCCAGTTTTTGGCGTAGATGAAGTCGGCTCCTTCGAAGGCTTTGCGCTGGTCATACTCCACGCGGGCCTTCCCCACGAAGCGCGGGTCGAGTTCGTATCCCTTGGGATGGGTGATGACAAACTCGTAGTCGGTCTCGTTCATCCACTCGGCAAACGAGTTAGGTACCGCTTGCGGTAGCGCCTTGGGGTGAGGCGCCCAGGTCAGTACCACCTTGGGGCGTTCGGTCTGCTTGTGCTCCTCGATGGTGATGAGGTCGGCAAAGCTCTGCAACGGGTGGCGGGTAGCCGCCTCCATGCTGAAGACGGGGCGTCCCGAGTATTGGATAAACTGGTTGAGAATCTTCTCTTCGTAGTCGTCGCGCTTGTTTTCGAAGCGGGCAAAGGAGCGTACCCCGATGACGTCGCAGTAGCAGCCCATCACGGGGATAGCCTCGAGCAGATGCTCGGGTTTGTCGCCGTCCATCACCACGCCGCGTTCGGTCTCGAGCTTCCAGGCGCCCTGGTTCACGTCGAGCACCATCACGTTCATGCCCAGATTCATCGCAGCCTTCTGGGTACTCAACCGGGTGCGGAGGCTCGAGTTGAAGAAGATCATCATCAGGGTCTTGTCCTGTCCCAGGTGTTTGTAGGCGAAGCGGTTGGCCTTTACTTCGAGGGCCTCGCGGACGGCGGCTTTCAAGTCGCCTATGTCGTGTACGTTGGTGAAGTGTCTCATAATCGTAGTTTATTCGCGGGTTTGTCCGTTGCCGGAAATGATGTATTTATAGGTCGTCAGCTCGGGCAGCGCCATGGGCCCCCGGGCGTGCAGTTTCTGGGTGCTGATGCCTATCTCGGCGCCGAAGCCGAATTGACCGCCGTCGGTGAAGGCCGTGGATACGTTGGTGTAGACGCAGGCGGCATCGACCTGCCGGGTAAAGCGGCGCTTGTGTTCCTCGTCCTCGGTTACGATACACTCGCTGTGTTTCGACGAGTAGCGGGCAATGTGTGCCAGAGCTTCGTCGAACGAGGCGACGGTCTTGATGGCCATTTTGTAATCGAGAAATTCGGTGCCGAAGCTCTCGGCCGTAGCCGGTTGCAACAGTTCGTCGGGGTATCGTCCGGCGAGGGCCTCGTAGGCTTGTGGGTCGGCATAGATGATGACGTGCTTCTCGGCCAGCGGAGCGCAGAGTGCGGGCAGGTCGGTCAGCCGTTTTTGATGGACGATGAGGCAGTCGAGGGCGTTGCACACACTCACCCGGCGGGTCTTGGCGTTGCACACGATGCGGCGTCCCTTCTCCAGGTCGCCCGCCTCGTCGAAGTAGGTGTGGCATATCCCTGCTCCGGTCTCGATGACCGGCACGAGGGCATGCTCGCGCACATAGTTGATAAGTCGGCTGCTGCCCCGGGGAATAACCAGGTCTACTTTACCCACAGCTGTTAACAACTGGTCGGTATAACGGTGGTCGTTGGGCAGTAAAACGGCTGTATTAGAGTCTATTCCATGACTTATCAACACCCTGTTGATAATGTTGATAAGTGCGGTGTTGGAGTCGTGGGCGTCGCTGCCACCCTTCAGGACGCAGACGTTTCCCGACTTCATGCAGAGGGCGAAGACGTCGAACGTCACGTTGGGCCGGGCCTCGTAGATGATGCCGATGACGCCGAACGGAACGGACACCTTGTCGATGTGCATGCCGTTGGGCCGGTCGTACGAGGCCAGCGTGCGTCCCAGCGGCGAGGGCAGCGAGGCCACGCGTCGCATATCGGCAGTGATGCCTGCCAGCCGTTCGCGGGTCAGCATCAGCCGGTCGTACTTGGGGTCACTCTCCGACATCCGTTCCAGATCGCGGCGGTTTGCCTGCAGAATGTAGTCGACCTGCCGGTCGGCCTCGTCGGCCACGGCACAGAGCACACGGGCTATCGTGGCATCGTCGATGAGGTTCAGCTTGTTGGCGGCCACCCGGGCATTGTCGAGAATATGTGACAGATCGGTAGTCATGGCTGTGATATGTGTATTTGAACAAAAGTAATCTTTTTTTTCGAGTACGGGAATAAGATTGCCGTTAAAGTTGCTCGAGGTAGAGATAATCGCAGTGGACGAGCGGTCGGGCTCCCTGCTTGCCGATGAGCTGGCGGGCCGACTCGCTGTCGAACGCGACACGTCCCACCCCTATGGTGTGGCCGTCAGCATCGACAATGCGCACGATGTCGTCGCGCTCGAAGTCGCCTTCGACCCGGGTCACCCCGATGGGCAGAATGCTGGTCGCCTGTTGTGAGTGAATGGCCTCGACGGCCCCCGCGTTGAGGTGCAGCCGCCCTTTGGCAAACCCCTCGGAGTGGGCTATCCACCGCTTGATGCTCGAGATGGGCGTGGGCGAGGGGATGAATCGGGTGCACACCTCGGTGCTCCCCTCACACAGCAGGAGGGGCAGGATGTTCTCGCGCTTGCCGTTGGCGATGATTACCTCGATACCCTCGTCGGCTACCTTGCGGGCAATGTGGCTTTTGGTCGTCATGCCGCCCCGCCCGAACGACGAGCGGCCCGACTGGATGTATTGCGACAGCTCCTCGCCCGGTCGCACCTCGGTGATGACCCGGCTGCCCGGCTCGCCCGGTGTGCCGTTGTAGATGCCATCGATGTTGCTGAGGATGACGAGCGTCTCGACGTCCATCATGGCCGAGATGAGCCCCGACAGTTCGTCGTTGTCGGTAAACATGAGTTCGGTCACCGATATGGTGTCGTTCTCGTTGACGATGGGGATGACGCGGTTTTCGAGCATCACCTCCATGCACTGCTTTTGGGTGAGGTACTGTTGCCGGGTCGAGAAGTTCTCCTTGGTGGTGAGCACCTGTCCGCAGGCGATGTGATGCTCGCGGAAGAGCTCGTAGTAGCGGTTGATGAGCTTTGCCTGCCCCACGGCCGAGAAGAGCTGCCGGGCCGATACCGAGTCGAGCTTGCGGTCGATGTGCAGCTCGCTGCGGCCCGAGGCCACGGCCCCCGACGAGACGACAATCACCTCGAGGCCGGCCTTGTGCAGGTCGGCAATCTGGTCGGTGAGGGCCGACATGCGGGTGATGTCGAGCGTGCCGTCGGGTCGGGTGAGCACGTTGCTGCCTATCTTCACGGCAATGCGTTTGCGGTTGTACCTCATGGCTGTATGGCAAATTGTTGTACGGTCTCGATATAGCTCTTCCACTCGGGGTCGCTCTCGGCTCCTATCCGTATGGGCAGGGGCGGATAGTGGGCGAAGGTCTCTTCGACGATGCGGCCGAACTCCTCGGCCGACGTGCCGTAGTATTCGTAACGGGCAGCCCGGTTGCCGATGAAGATGGCGGTGAGTATGGCCGCCTCTTCATCTTCGAGCTTCTGGCGCAACTGCTCGTTGAGCAGGTCGAGCCCCCGGGTCTCCTTGTCGGTCGGCAGCCCCTTGCCGTCGCCGCCGTATGGCCACACGAGGGCGATGCGGGTGGTATACCGCCCCGACTGCCTGAGGGCGTCGAGAAACAGCCGGCCCCGTACGATGAGGGGCATCCCCTCGCTTTCGGCATCGGCCACGAACCATTCGTTGCTTGCTTGCATGGTCTCGGTTTTTATGGGGTTATTGAGCTTTTTCCTTATTGTCCTTGTCGCGAATCTCTACCCGGCGTATCTTGCCGCTGATGGTCTTGGGCAATTCGTCGACAAACTCGATCACACGGGGATACTTGTAGGGAGCGGTCACCCGTTTTACGTGGTCTTGTATCTCCTTGACAAGGGCCTCGCCGGCCTTCCCCTTATAGGCGGCCGAGAGCACGATGGTGGCCTTGACTACCTGTCCGCGTATCTCGTCGGGTACACCGGTGACGGCGCACTCCACTACGGCGGGGTGAGTCATCAGGGCACTCTCTACCTCGAACGGGCCGATGCGGTAGCCCGACGATTTGATAACATCGTCGGCACGGCCTACGAACCAGAAGTAGCCGTCCTCGTCGCGCCAGGCCACGTCGCCCGTGTAGTAGATGTTGTCGTGATAGACCTCGCGAGTTTTTTCGGGGTCGCGGTAATACTCCTTGAAGAGGCCCAGCGGCTTGCCGTGGTCGGTACGGATAACGATTTGTCCCTGCTCGCCATCCTCGGCGGGGCGACCGTCGGCCGTGAGCAGGTCGATGTCGTACTGCGGGTTGCGTATGCCCATCGAGCCCGGTTTGGGTTCTACCCAGGGGTAGGTGGCAATGGTAAGGGTGGTCTCGGTCTGGCCGAATCCCTCCATCAGCTTGATGCCCGTGAGGCGCAGCCACTCTTCGTATACCTTGGGGTTGAGGGCTTCGCCGGCGATGGTGCAGTATTGCAGCGACGAGAGGTCGTATTTCGTAAGGTCTTCGCGGATGAGGAAGCGGAAGACGGTGGGCGGCGCGCAGAACGAGGTGATGTGGTAGTTGTGTATCATGTCGAGCACGTCGGCCGGTTTGAACTTCTCGAAATCATAGACGAAGACGTTGGCTCCGGCAATCCACTGTCCGTAGAGCTTGCCCCACACGGCCTTGCCCCAACCCGTATCGGCCAGGGTGAGGTGCAGGCTGCCTTCGTGCAGGTTGTGCCAGAAGGAGCCGGTGATGATGTGACCCAGCGGATAGGTGAAGTCGTGGGCTACCATTTTGGGTTCGCCGGTGGTTCCCGAGGTGAAGTAGAGCAGCGAGATGTCGTCGTTGCTGTTGGGGTGCTCGGGGCGCACGAAGGGGGCAGCCGCCTCGATACCCTTGTGGAAGTCGTCCCACCCTTCGGGGATAATCGGGCCTATCGAGATGCGGTGCTGCAACGAGGGCGAAGCAGGAAGTGCCCGGTCGATATGGCCGAGTACAATCTCGTCGCCGCAGGCTACGATGGCCTTGATGTCGGCGGCGTTGCAACGGTAGATGATGTCTTTTTCGGTCAACAGGTGGGTAGCCGGTATACACACCGCACCCAGCTTGTGGAGGGCGATAATCGAGAACCAAAACTCGAAACGGCGTTTGAGGATGAGCATCACCATGTCGCCGTGGCCGATGCCCAGCGATTGGAAGTAGGCGGCCGTTTTGTCGCTCTCGCGTTTGATGTCGGCAAAGGTAAAGTCGATGCGTTCGCCCCGGTCGTTGGTCCAGAGCAGGGCCTGCTTGTCGGGCTCGATGCGGGCCCATTCGTCTACGACGTCATACCCGAAGTTGAAATTCTCGGGTACCTTTACCTTGAAATTCTGCATGAAGTCTTCCTGCGATGAGAAAGAGGTCTTATCTAAAAAGCGTTCTAACATAATCGTGTATATGAGAGAGGAATGTCCCCTTCGATTTCGTTTTGATGTTTATAAATAAATAGGTCGTTTCGTGGACCGTCAGAAGATGATGGCCAGAAACTTGACCGGCTTTTCGCCAATAGCTTTCATGCCGTGTGGCCGGGTGGAGTCGAAAATAATGCTGTCGCCCTCGTGGAGTACCAGCTCTTTTTCACCGATGCGCAGGTGCATGCTCCCCTCCATCACGATGTTGAACTCCTGTCCCGGGTGGGTGTTGAGGGTGAAAGGCGCTTCGGGAGCCGTAGGCTCTACGGTCACCATGAAGGGGTCGGCCTTGCGGTTGGCAAACCCGGCTGCCAGCGACTGGTACTTGTAGGCTTTGGTGCGCTCGATGGCTACCCCTTTGTCTTTACGGGTGAGGAAATAGGCGTTCATGCGGGGCTCGTATCCAAACATGAGTGCCGGCAATTCCACGCCGTAGTGGCGGGCTATCTGGTGCAGAAAACTCACGGGAATATCTTTTTCGCCCGACTCGTAACCGCGGTAGGTCTCCACGTCGACGTGGCAGGCGGCGGCTATCTCTTCGGGCGTGAGGTCGAGTGCATCTCGCAGCCCTACCAGCCGTTCGGCTATCTGTTTTATCTCTTCGCTCATAGTGCAAATGTTTAAAAGAGGATTAAATAACTCTTACAAAATTAGCAAAATGAGAGAGCAAAAAAGAAAAATGCAACAAAAAATAGAAAAGACGATTCTATTTTGTAACTTTTATTAAGAAAAGGTATACAAGGTAATAACCCGGGTTGCGCATTTGCAAAACCGGTGTGCAGGTTCTACTCCTGAGGCTCGGCCTGGGGTACATACTGGTAGGCTCCGATGTCGACCCGGTCGGTACGAAGGTTGCCATACATGTCTTTGTCGAGGGGGGGTACGGCAAATGCCGGGTCGCCCTTGCCGATAGCCTGCGACTCTTCGGAGCCCAGCTCGTAGTTGTAGTAGTAATGCTCTTCGCCGGTGGCCTTGAAGAGAGGCATGCCGCCCCACACGGTGTTGATGAAGTTGTCGTCGTCGGTACCCATGGAGTTGAAGAGGCACGAGCGGAAGAAGACGTGGCTGCCCATGAAGTCGATGCCCGACACCTCGGAGGTCTTGCCGCAGAGAATCGAGTTGTTGAAGCTGGCCCGCAGCAGGGGCAGACCGCCGTCGATTGAGTCGGCTGCGGCGCAGTAGTTCACCGTGACGATGGGCGAGGAGATGACGTCGTAGAAGTAGTAGTTGACGATGGTGCAGTGGGTGAAGTCGGCTATGCCGCCCGTGAGCGAGAGTACAGCCCCGGCAGCATCGGACAGCTCGCTGTTCCAGCAGTAGAGGCGGCTGTAGTTCGAGGTGATGAGGTTGCCCGACGAGTTGCGTATGCGCGAGTTGGCAATCTCGAGGCGCATCTCTTCAGTGGCACACGAGTCGAGCACGATGCCCGAACTCATGCCCCTCACATAGGCATGGGAGATGACATTGCCCGTGCTTTCGGGGTAGAAGTGTATGCCGCCCCACTGTCCGCCCAGATTGTCGTAGGGCAGGTCGGCAAAGAGGCGGTCGAGCCGGTCGCCCCGTATCTGTATGGGAGCCTGCTGAGTACCCTCGGCCTGCAGGCGTCCCTGCACCAGCAGCGAGGCCCGGTTGTGGAAGTGCAGCCGGGTGCCCGGGTCGAGTTGCAGCGTGGCACCGGGAGCCACCACCAGACTGTCGTAGATGAGGTAGGGGCGGTCGGCCGTGAGCCGGGTGTCGGTAGTGAGGGTCTCACCCCGCTTGATGATGACGTCCTGTCCGTAGGCGGTGAGCTTCACATCCTGCTGCACGCCGTTGGTGAGGAAGACGATGGAGTCGACGATAAAGATGGGGTTGTCCTGGTTGGTGGGGTCAATGTTGGCCTCGACAAAGACATAGAGGCTGTCCTTGCCTCGGATTTCGACATCGGTAAAGTAGTCGCCCGACATGCCGTCGACATTGATGTGGAATCCCGAGTGTTCGGCGTCGGCCAGCTTGATGCTCGAGATGTTGAGCGATTTCTTGTTGGGGTTGTAGATGCGGAACGAGCGGGTCGAGGTACCTATCGTGGTGAATACGGTGTCGAAGGCGACCGTGTCGGTCGAGAACGCAAGCACGTGCGACGGGCTCGTGGTGAAGTCGTCGTCGATGCAGCCGGTCAGCAGCATGGCCGCCAGCAGGCATAACGAAGTGATGGCAACGGTTATCGCTCTCATAGTATTATAAAAACGGGCTTTGTGCGGCTTTATTGCAGGGGCCGGCCTATTTCTTTGAATGGCTCCTGTTTTCGGCCGCAGGCAAAATTCAAATTCGGAAACTTGGTTTCCTGCTGTTTTTTCGCTATATTTACCACATGGATATTTCTGTTTCGAAACAGAGGGGATAAGGGAAAAATCATTTCTATTTTACGGACTGGTTGCACAAGGAGCATAGGAGATAACAGGCTTTGGTAAGAAGGGGCGCGAGACGCTCCGCTGTGGCATTCGGTGTGTGGCTGCAAGGGGGAATCGGGGAGAGGACGAAACGGATAGCCAGTGTAAAATGTAAAACGAATATGTGATGAAAAGTGTATGTTATGGAGCGACCGATGTGGGGCGTTGTCGACAGAATAACGAGGATACCTATCTTCTTCAGCCTGTGGGTGACGACAGTCATCTGTTGGCTGTCGTGGTCGATGGCCTGGGTGGGCACGAAGGGGGCGAAATAGCCGCAGCTCTGGCCGCCAAGTGTATGGTAGACTATCTGGAGGGGCTGTCGGTCGAGGAGTTGGGACTCGATGCATTGAAGCAATCGGTGATATATGCCAATAATTCGATTGTGTCGCAACAGGTCAATCCCCGGTGGTATAACATGGGGTGTGTGCTTACGGCCCTCCTGTTCGACTTCGGGCAGGCGGTCGCCTACCTGTGCCATGTGGGGGATACTCGTTGTTACCAATTCAGAGAGGGGGCATTGACCAAACTGTCGCGTGACCATTCGCTGGTGGGTATCGAGGAGGACGAGGGCCGTCTGACCGAAGAGGAGGCCATGCACCACCCCCGGCGCAATGTGATTACGCGGGCCTTGGGACAGGGGCGGCTGGACTGGACGACCGACTACTTCTGGACCTCCACTATTCCCGTAGAGCCGGACGCGCAATATCTGCTCTGTTCCGACGGGCTGTACGACATGCTCCCTACCAGGGCCATCGCACAGGTGCTTGCCGAACAGCCCACCGCGAAGCAGCGGGTCGAGACCCTGATACGGCAGGCCAACGAGGCCGGCGGGAAGGACAACGTCACCGTGGTTCTGGTAGAGACTCGCCCGTGAGGCGAGGATGGATGCTTGCCGAAACTTGTACATTGTATATCCATGTTCCCGCAATCAGATAACCGGCACGTCCTGCCCGAGAGTTCTCTTTTTCATATCTGCGGGTGTTTTGTTTGTGTTGTTGCAAAAGAGCACTATTTTTGTAGAAGATAATTCTAAAAACAGAGATTATGCTACTGACGACAACGCCCACGGTAGAGGGGCGGCGAATTGTGACCTATTACGGGGTGGTAACCGGCGAGACCATTATCGGTGCCAATGTGATGCGTGACTTCCTGGCCGGCATACGCGACTTTTTCGGCGGCCGCTCGGGCGCCTATGAAGAGGTGCTGCGCGAGGCCAAGAACACGGCGCTCGAGGAGATGTCGCGCGAGGCGCAGAGACTGGGAGCCAATGCCGTGGTGGGTATCGACCTCGACTACGAAACGGTGGGCGGTTCGGGCAGCATGCTGATGGTGACGTGCAGCGGTACGGCCGTGCGCATCGAGTAGAAACAATTATGCTATCGGTTTGTCTATGAAATACTATCTGATTGCCGGTGAGGCTTCGGGCGACTTGCATGCCTCGAACTTGATGAAGGCGTTGAAGCGGGAGGACCCCGCCGCCGAGTTCCGTTACTTCGGGGGCGACCTCATGGCCGCTTGCGGGGGTACGCTGGTGAAGCACTACCGCGACATGGCCTACATGGGTTTTATCCCGGTGCTGATGAATCTCGACAAGGTACTGGCCAACATGCGCCTGTGCAAACAGGATATTGCCGCCTGGCGTCCCGATGTGGTGATTCTGGTCGACTACCCGGGTTTCAACCTGAAGATTGCCAAGTATGTAAAGACTCACTTGAATATCCCTGTCTATTACTATATCTCACCCAAGATATGGGCCTGGAAGGAGTGGCGGGTGAAGAGCATCCGCCGCTATGTCGACCGGCTCTACTCCATCTTGCCCTTCGAGGTCGATTTCTATGCCCGCCACCACTATGCGGTGGAGTATGTGGGCAACCCCACGGTCGACGAGCTGGCGGCTCGTCCTCAGGCCGACGAGACGTTCGACGACTTTGTGACCGAGTGCGGGCTGGAGCGCAAACCCATTATCGCCTTGCTGGCCGGTAGTCGGGTCTCTGAAATCAAGGACAACCTGCCTATGATGATCGAGGCGGCCGAGGCTTATCCCGAATACCAGCTGGTGGTGGCGGGGGCTCCCGGTATCGCACCCGAGCTGTATGCGCCCTATGTGCAGGGTCATCGGGTGAAGGTGGTGCAGGGCAAGACCTACCGGCTGTTGCAACAGAGCCGGGCGGCACTGGTCACCTCGGGCACGGCTACGCTCGAGACCGCCTTGCTGCGGGTGCCGCAGGTGGTCTGCTATTGGGTAGGTGGCGGCAAACTGTTCTACAAGACGTTCGAGAAGATTTTGCGGGTGCCCTACGTGTCGCTGGTCAACCTCATTGCCGATGCTCCCGTGGTGTGCGAGCTGCTGGGCTACCGGGCTACGGTCGAGAATCTGCGTCGCGAGTTGGCTTGCCTGTTCGACGAAGAGAATCGCGAGCGCATGCTGGCCGGCTACGATCTGGTGGCCCGTCGGTTGGGTGCGCCGGGTGCGCCCGAGCAGGCTGCCCGCTCCATGGTCTCGGCTCTGCGAGGCTAAATCAATCTTGTTTTTTCAGCCCTTCGATGAGGGCGTCAAAGGTGGTGAACGGCTGCACTCCGGCAGCGGTGCGCAGGGTGAGCGTGTGCGCGTCGCTTACCGTCAGGCGGGGGAGTGAAGAGGTGTCTTCGTCGGGAGCGATGCGGCAGCCGTAGCTGTTGCGGTTGAGGGCGTTGACCGTCCAGTGGAGCAGGGTCTCGTCGGATGCTTCGACCACAATCTCCTTTTCCCATTGTACCGAGGGGTAGTAACTGCCGTGCGCGCGGTCGAAGCAGATGTCGCGGCGGTCGAACAGCGTATCGAGATCGCCGTTGAGGATGAGGTCTTCGGTCACGCCGCTGCACAGGCCTTGCCCCTTGCGCAGCAGCCACAGCCGGTCGGCCAGCACAAGCGCCTGCTCGATGTCGTGGGTCGACAGCAGTATTGCCTTGTGTTGCGAGGTGGCGATGCGGTGCAGCAGGGTCATGGTCTCGATGCGGCTCACGGCGTCGAGAAAGGCGGTGGGCTCGTCGAGAATCACCAGCGGGCACTCCTGGGCCAGCACCTTGGCAATCATCGCTTTTTGTCTTTCACCGTCGGAGAGTTGCGCCATGTAGGTGTCGGCTTTGTGGGCGATGCCTGCGGCCTCGATGGCCTCGTCGACCACCTGGCGGTCGTGGCGGTCGAGCCGTCCGAAGAATCCGGTGTGAGGCTGCCGCCCCAGCGATACCATTTCGTAGACGGTGAGTCCGCCGGTCTGGGTCTTGTCGGTAAGCACCACCCCGATGAGGCGCGAGAGTTCCCGCTCCGAGAAGGTCGACAGGTCGCGCCCCTCGAGCGTTATCGTGCCGGCGAGAGGCGGTTGTGCCGCGGCCAGGGTGCGCAGCAGCGTCGACTTGCCCGACCCGTTGGCTCCCAGCAGGCAGGTGAGTTCGCCCCGATACAGCGCGAAGGAGAGGTCGTGGTGAATCTGCTTCACCCCGCGGTGTCCCGTTCGGTAGCCGATGCTCAACGCTTGAGCCGATAGTATGGCGGTCGTGCTCTCCATCAGTTGAAATATTGTATTTTACGTTGGTTGATAATCACATAGATGATGACCGGGGCCCCCAGCACCGGCGTAATGGCGTTGATGGGCAGGATGCCCGACTCGCCGGGCAGGATGCAGATGAGGTTGCACAGCAGCGTGGTGACGGCCCCGCAGAGCAGCGTGACGGGCAGCAGGGTGTTGTGGTTCGAGGTGCCCAGCAGCAGGCGGGCGATGTGCGGCACGGCCAGCCCGATGAACGAGATGGGCCCGCAGAAGGCGGTGGTCGATGCTGTGAGCAGTCCCGTGACGATGAGCAGCAGGTTGCGGGTGAGCTTGATGTTCACCCCCAGGTTGGCGGCGTAGCGGTCGCCCAGCAGCAGGGCGTTGAGCGGTTTGATGAGTAGGATGGCGATGGCCAGCCCCACCCCCACCGAGAGGGCGAAGTAGGGCAGTTGTTCGCCGGTGACGCCGCTGAAGTTGCCCATGCCCCAGATGGTGTAGGAGTGTACCCCCTCGGCTGTGGAGAAGTAGTTGAGCAGCGAGATGACCGACGAGGTGACGTATCCCACCATGATGCCCACGATGAGCAGCATGATGTTGTTTTTGACCAGAGTCGAAAAGAAGAGTATCGTGCCCAGCACGATGATGGAACCGACGAAGGCCCCCGCGATGATGGCGGTAAAGCCCGTGAGGGTAGTCGATTGGGTGAGCCCCAGGCTTCCTCCGAAGAGGAGCATGACCAGTGCCACGCCCAGACTGGCCCCCGTGTCGATGCCCAGTATCGAGGGCCCCGCCAGCGGGTTGTTGAAGGCCGTTTGCAGCAGCAGGCCCGCCACGGCCAGCGCGGCTCCCGAGAGCAGGGCGGCCACCATTTGCGGCAGGCGCGACTCGAGTACGATGAAGCGCCACACCTCTTTTTCGCTCTCCCGGCCGCAGAGAATATCCCACACCGCCGAGGCCGGTATCTGCACCGACCCGAACCACAGGTTGGCGGCACACAGGACGACCAGCAGTACGATGAGCAGCCCGATGAGGCGCTTGGCACGTGAGGTATGGCGAGGCTTGTTCATTCGGCTAAGGGTTGGAAGTAACGAAGTTGATAGTGGGGGAAGCGGTCGGGGTGGAAGAGGGCCGCCAGCTCCTGCAAAAGCAGGTCGGGACGGAAGGGTGTCTCTTCGTAGTAGTTGCATTCGGCCGTGTTGCACCCGTAGATATTATGATTGCGGAAGGCCTTGAAACGGGCATAGGGGGCATACTCCTTCTGCAGGGCGCGGTAGGAGAGTTGTCCCACGTTGAACGACTTGATGAGCCAGAAGTCGGCCTCGCCCGCCCGGTTGAATACCGTTTCGAACGAGAGGGGGATGGAGCCCGACTCGCCGTTGTCGCTCCAGGGGTACGCGCCGCCGGCGTCGGCAAAGAGGCGCGCCATGTAGCTTTTGCCGCCCGGCATGTACCAGGCCGAGCCGCTTTTCAGTTCGCTGATGACCATCGGTCTCGAGCCGCTTTGTTCCAGTTGCTCCTTCAGGGCGTTGTATCGCTGTTCGATTTGGGCAAAGAGCGAATCGGCCTCGGCCTCTTTTCCGTAGAGCAGCCCCAGCAGCTTTATCCACTCGGCGCGGCCCAGCGGAGAAGTTTCCAGATAGTCGGCACACTCGATGATGGGGATGCCCATCTTGCCGATGCGTCCATAGCCCGCATTTTCGAAGGGCGAGAGCAGAATGGCGTCGGGCGAGAGTTCCATCACCCGCTCGATGTCGGGGCTCATGGAGTTGCCGGCGTCGACCAGTTTGCCCTGGCTGGTCCGGTCGAGCAGGGCCGGAGTCTTGATGTAGGCGAGGTCGCACACACCGCCTATCCGGTCGAGCGCACCCAGCAGCTCGAGGGCACTGGCGTGAACCGACGAGTAGACCAGTGTCTTTTCGAGGGGAGTCCTCACCACCGTACCTTGCGGCAGGTTGGCGGGCAGGGCCCTGTCGCGGGGCACGAGCAGATAGCGGTGCAGCAGCCGGGTGGTGTCCCAGGGGTTGGCCACGGCCACGTCGGTAAAGCCGTTGTGACGGGTAATCGACAGCAGGTCGGCGTAGTGGACGAGAGTATCGTTGGCCGCCTCCCCGCCCGACTTTTGAGTCTTGGGGTTGTGGCACTGCACCGTGAGGAGCAGCAGGGTGGCGAGAGAAATCAGTCGAAACAGTCGGTTCATGGCGGGTATCGGTTTTTAACGGGGTTGATAACCTATGTATTTGCCGGTAAGGCCGTTGCTCATCAGGTATTGAGCCGTTTGCAATATCGAGAAGGAGTAGTCGCGCAGCGATTGGCGGGCCGCCGGGTCGGCTATGTCGCCGCTCTGTTCGATGGCCTGTTTGTGGGCGAGCAGCCACTCCTGGTTATCCTTGGGTTTATAGATGTAGAAGAGCGAATCGTTCACGCAGCCTACGGCATCGTCGGAGGTGAAGACCACCGCCGGACGCTTCTCGCGCAGCAGGTCTACGCCGAAACCGTTGTTGACGTAGTCGATTTGCAGCAGCCCCAGCAGCGTAGGAGCTATGTCGGTCTGTCCGCCCAGGTCGTCGATCTGGCGCGGCTCGATGGTCGAGGGGGCATAGATGAGCAGCGGCACGTGGTTGAAACTGAGGGGCATGTCGCTGCGAGGTGTCCCTACCAGCTTCCCGTGGTCGCCCACAAAGACAAAGATGGTGTTGTCGAACCACTCCTCCCGGCTGGCCTGGGTGATGAACTGCTCCAGAGCGTGGTCGGCAAACTCGACGATGCGCAGCTCGTCGGTGTTGTTGCGGGCCTTGAAATCTTTGGGCACCACATAGGGCGGGTGGTTGCTGATGCTCAGCAGGGCGGCAAAGAAGGGTTTACCCTCGCGGGCCGTCTGGGTGAGTACCGGCAGGGCATACTGGTAGAGGAAGTCGTCCTGCACGCCGAAGCTGTTGACCACCTTCTCCTTGGGATAATCTTCCTGGGCAAAGATGCGGTCGAAGCCGTTGGTGCGCAGGTAGCCGTTCATGTTGTCGTATTGCGACTCGTGCGTCATGAAGAAGAGGGTGCTGTATCCGTTGTCCTGCAGGATGGTGGGCAATCCGGCAAAGAAGGGGATGACGGCCCCCTTCATCGAGTTGCGTTTCATCAGAGCCGGGTAGGAGTACAGCGTGGAGTGGATGGCGTGGTTGGTGTGCGTGCCGGCCGAGAAAAATCGGTTGAAGCAGAGCGATTTCGTAGCGATGGTGTCGAGGAAGGGGGTCAGCTGCCACGGATTGCCGAAGTGCCCCATCAGCTCGGCCGACATCGATTCCATGAAGATGAGCACCACATTCTGGCGGGTCGGTTCGCCCGGGTTCTCTACCCGGCGGGCGATGGGCGACACCTCGGGCAGCGAGTCGGCGATGTGGTATTCCCGGCGCACGCGGGCGATGGCCTCCTGGTCGTCCATGAGCTCAATCTCGCGGTTCTCCGATTTCGAAGCCTCCAGCGAGCTGCGCAGCAGATTGAAGGCCGGGCTCACACCCAACTGATTCAAAAACGTATTGTTGCAATAGTAGGCCGCACTCACCTTGATGGGGTTGTAGCCCACCCGGCCCCGGATGCCGAACATGCAGCCGCCTATCAGCACGATAGAGCCCAGCAGCATGAGCAGCTCGTTGGGCCAGTGAAATTTCTCGTCCGATACCCGATGGATGTCGAGGCAGGTGCGTTGCCGCAACCAGCGGAGCAGAAAGACAAAGAGAATCGAGAGGGCGAGGAAGAGCACGAAGGCGACGATGTAGGAAAACTCGCCGAACATCAGCCCCAACGTGGTACCCGCGTAGCCGAACCAGTTGAATATCGAGGCGTTAATATGCTTGAAGAAGTAGGCAAAGTAGGGTATGTCGGCCGCCGATATGGCAAAGGCCAGCACGTAGAAGAGGGAGAAGAAGATGCCCACGCCCCGGAACAGCGCCTTCCCGTAGTACCCCAGCAGGGCACATATCGATACCACCGTGAGCGGCAGTATCATGATGTAGCAGGCCACCACGTTGTCGAGCCACACGCCCCGGGCGAAAGCCTCGGCACGGGTGAGTACCGACAGGTTTTCACCCGCCAGGTAGTCGTAGCCTTGCATGAACAATATCAGGCGGAACGCGGCAAAGAAAAGAAGCCCCAGCAGATGTATCGAAACCAGATAGCGCAGGGCGTACAAATATCGTTTCATCGGTCGTATTGCTTAAACAACGCTGTAAAGATAGTGAAAGGAGAAAGCCGAGGCAAATGAAAACGGAAATTCCTGTGGTTTGTGCCGCCCCCGCACTGGCTGCAGAGCCAGCTTGGGGCGTGGGGAGAAGTCTCTTTTGTTGGCACGATTCCGCATCGTAGCGTGGAACAACCGCCCCCACATCCGCGTGGAATATTCGGGCAGCGGAGTCCGGCTCGGAGAGATATGCCGGTCTTACCGGGCCGTAATGTGGAAACAGCCCTGCCGAACCTCGTACTTTACATAGCACTTGTGGTTTTTGCGCAGATCGTAGAGCACCTCGCCCAGCAGCAGGCGCAGGCGGTCGGAGGGGACGAAGCAGGTCGAGTCGGTCACGTTGTAGCGGTTGTAGGCAATGTCGAAGGTGGTGCCGTAGCGGTGGGCCGAGTTTTCGCTGGCGTTGGTGTTGCGCCGGCGCAGCGAGCGGATGGACTCGTCGGAGCGGAGGGCACTGGTGAGGATGATTTGCCGTCCGCCGGCACCGCGGCTCTCGAGCGAATCGTTGAAGTTCTTCCCGATGGTCATCAGCAGCCACTTGGTTCTGGGGGTGAGGTAGGGAATCGAGTGGGTGAGCTTGTCGACCGAGTAGTATTCGCAACTGTCTATTTTGGCCAGCTTCCAGAAGCCCATGCTGCGGGCCTCGTCGAGCGACTCGAGCGGGGCGATGCCGTTTTTGCGGGCAATGGCCAGGTGCTGGTCGTTGAGGTCGTTGAAGAGTTTGCGGAAACTGGTGTACTGGATGGGGCTCTTCGGCCAACCGGTGGGGCGGGGCTGGGTCTGCTGCTTCACCTCGAAGGTGTCGATAAAGGAACTGTCGGGGTAGTCGGGCTCGACCTGCTTGCCTTTGCAGCCGGTGATGAGGAGGGCGAAGATGACGAATATCGGTAGTAAGGTGTGACGCATGAGGTGAGGCTTTTCCGGGGGATTATCGAGCCGGATAGCCGACTGTCTGTGTCAATATTACTTTCTGGCGTTCATTCAGTTTCAGTACCTGGGCCAGTTCGGCGGCATCGAACGAGCCGCGCACCACGCTGCCCAGTCCGGCCGAGGCACAATAGAGATAGATGTTCTGGGCTATGAAACCGCAATCGACAAACATCATGTCGTTGCCCGGAGCCTTGTCGAGGTCGGCCACAAAAACGATGTTGAGCGGAGCCGTCTGGGCAAAAGGCTGTTTGCCGGCACTCTTGCGGAAGTCGCCGGCGGCTACCTGAGTCAGCACGTTTTGACGGGCATCGTAGCAGTAAGCCCCCTGGGCGGTGATGACATAGAGCGAAATCTCCTGCCGGTTGAGGGCCGAAGGTGCCGTGCGTTTATCCTCCCGGTTGTATCCCCAGGCGGCCCACAGGAGGTCGGCCATGGTTTGCGGCTCGATGGCCCGGGTGGTATCGAACTGGCGGGTAGAGGCCCGTTGGGCGAGTACCTGCATGAGCGGTTGGCCTCCCTGTTTCTGGGGGGCGGGGAGCTCGATGTTCTGGGCCATGGCCATCATCGGGCTCGCTATGAGGAGCGACAAAAGTAAACCTTTGATTTTCATACTGCTTGGTTTTGAGTGCGACGAACAAAGATAACGATTTATTCGGTAGAGCCCTAAAATAAAAATGTAAAAATTATCAAAGTCGAAGAAAATAAAAGAGTTACCCTTCGGGTGAATCGAGCGGAAAGTTGTACTTTTACACCACATTTTTTCAGGCGATGAAATCGAGCATGTTGATAAAGGTACGATTATTCGTGGCTGCGCTGGTGGCCGCGCTGGCAATGAGTGTACAGGCCCAGGTCGAGAACCGCGACTCCCTGCAGGTGAGTCTGCTCACGTGCGGCCCCGGTACCGAGGTGTACGAGCTTTTCGGGCACACGGCCTTGCGGGTCAGGCAGTTGACTCCCGGCGGATTTGACTATGTGTTCAACTATGGCATGTTCGACTTCAATGCCCCGGCCTTTGTGTGGCGGTTTACCAAGGGCGAGACCGACTATTGCCTGGGTGTGAACGACTTCCGCACCTTCCTGTTCAACTATGTGATGCGCGAGTCGCGGGTCGACGAGCAGATTCTCAACCTCACGCCCGAGCAGAGCCAGGCACTCTTCTACGCCCTGCTGGAGAATGCCCAGCCCCAGAACCGCGTCTACCGCTATAACTTCCTCTTCGACAACTGCGCCACCCGGCCCCGCAACATGGTCGAGGCGACCCTCGGCAATCGGGTGCGCTACCACGAACCCGAGGGCGAGTTGCCCACCTTCCGCGAGGAGATCGACAGCTACGCCGAGCGTTGCCCCTGGCTCATCTTCGGCATCGACCTGGCCCTGGGTGGCAGTCTGGACCGCCCCATGACTTACCGCGAACAGATGTTCGGCCCCGAAGTGCTGAAAGAGGCCTTTGCCCGGGCCGAGATTCAACTCGCACCCGACTCGGCCGCGGTGCCGCTGGTGAGCCGTACCGAGGTGCTCTACGACCCCGAAGTCCCGGCCCGTCCCGGTGTGACCCCCTTCTATCTCACCCCCCTCTTCGTGGCCTGGTTGCTGGCGGCGATTGTGGCGGTGTGGTCGCTCTGCGACATCCGGCGGGGACGTTGCTCGCGGGTACTCGATACCGTGCTCTTTACCGCCTACGGATTGGGAGGAGTGATTGTCTTTTTCCTCATGTTCGTCTCGGTGCATCCGGCCACCTGGCCCAACTATTCGGCCTTTTGGCTTCATCCCCTGTGGTTGTTGATGGCCCTCTTCATTTGGTTTAAATCTCTTAAAAATATCGTTAGATACTATCATTTTGCTAACTTTGCGGGGCTGTTGATTTTTCTGGTGCTGTGGCACTGGATTCCCCAGCAGTTCAACCCGGCATTCATTCCGCTGGTGCTGGTGTTGATGATGCGTTCGCTCACCTGGCTGTGGGTGGAGCACGGCAAGAAGCGGAATTGAACAGATATGAAAAAAAAGGTATTAGCAACACTTCTGCTCTCTTTGCTGGTTGTACCGCTGGTACAGTCGGCCGACCAGGCACCGCGTCTGGTGGTGGGTATTACGGTCGACCAGTTGCGCACCGACTACCTGATGGCCTTGCAGCATCTTTTCGGAGAGAAGGGCTTCAAGCGATTGATGAAGGAGGGGGTGGTTTGCGAAAACTTGGTCTACGACTATCCCAATGTCGACAAAGCCTCGGCTACGGCCACGCTCTACACGGGCACGATGCCCTTTTTCCATGGCATCCCCTCGGAGCGGTTTTTCAATACTACATTCCAGCGCGAAGAGTTTATTCTGAACGACCCTTCCAAGATAGGCAACTATACGCAAGAGACCTTTTCGCCCGAACGGCTCAAGACCTCGACCATCAGCGACGAGGTAAAGATTGTGAGCGGCGGCCTGGGGCGCGTCTATGCCGTGGCTCCCGATGCCCAGCAGGCCATCATCAGTGCGGGTCATGCTGGTAACTGTGCTTTCTGGATAAACGACCGTAACGGCAAGTGGGCCACCACGACCTACTATCGCGATGTGCCGGCCTATATCGAGCAGTTCAACTACGGACGTTCGCTGTCGGCCCGCATCGATACGCTGGCCTGGACGCCGGTCTATACCCCCGACCTCTATACGGCCATACCCTACCTGACCAACGATTTTTCGTTCAAGCGCACCTTCTCGCACGACAACCGCGACCGCTTTGCCCAGTTCAAGACAACGGCGCTGGTCAACCGCGAGATTACCGATGTGGCCGTGGAGTTCCTCGACAAGGGGCTTCTGGGACGCCGGGGCGTGCTCGACATGCTCAACGTCGGCTATACGGCCGGGGTCTACCTGAACAAGACCGTGCAGGAGTACGGCCTGGAGTTGCAGGACACCTACGTGCGCCTCGATCGTGATCTGGCCCGGCTGCTCGACGAGATAGACAAGAAGGTGGGGCTCGACCATACCGTCATCTTCGTGGCCTCGACCGGCTACTTCAAGGGCGAAGCCAAGGAGTCGCCCATCTACAACATACCCTCGGGCGAGTTCTATCCGCGCCGTGCCGTGTCGCTGCTGAATGTCTACCTGATGGCTCTTTATGGCCAGGGCGACTGGGTCATCGGATACCAGAACCGACAGATATTTCTGAATCGCAAACTCATCAAGGAGCGCGACCTCGATGCCGACGAGATGCGCGACAAGGCCGCTTCGTTCCTGATACAGATGGCCGGTGTACAGGATGTGTACACCATGCAACGGCTGTTGCTGAGCTACGGTACCGACCGGCTTGCCGCCATGCGCAACGGCTACTGCCCCAAGCTGTCGGGCGACCTCGTGCTCAATCTTTGCCCCGGGTGGGAGGTGGTGTATGAGGACAATGCCGACACCCGCGAGTATGTGCGCATCAATGCCATACCGGCCCCCTGCTTTATCCTCGCTCCCGATGTGAAGCCGGTACACATTGCCACGCCGGTGCGGGCTACGGCCATTGCACCCTCCGTTTCGCGCCTGCTGCGCATCCGTTCGCCCAACGGTTCTTCGTCCACTCCGCTCTCCGAAATTCAATACTAATTTCTTCCTTTTTGCGGAGTTAGCAAAATTTGCATTATTTTTGCAGGGTTCTATAAGGTTCCCTGCGGGGAAGAACCTTTTATTAACGAATAAAACAGACACTTTATATGGGATTTAACGATTTATTGAAAAAGCTGTTCGGCAACAAGTCGCAGCGCGACTTGAAAGAGATAGAGCCTTATATCCAGAAGATTAAGGCCATATCGCCCGAACTCGAAAAACTGACGAACGACGAGTTGCGTCATCGCGTCGATGTGGTGAAGCAGCATATCCAGGATACGGTTGCTCCCGACCGTCAACGCATTGCCGAGCTCAAGGAGCATGTCGAGACGCTCGACTACGACAAGCGTGAATCGACTTGGGAAGAGATTGACAAAATCGAGAAAAACATTCTGAAGAAAATCGAAGATGTGCTCGACGAGTCGCTCCCCGAGGTTTTTGCCATCGTGAAGGAGACCGCCCGCCGTTTCTGCAACAACGAGACTATCGAGGTGACCGCCAACGACTTCGACCGCAACCTGGCCGTAGACCACGACTTCGTGCATATCGAGGGCGACAAGGCCATCTATGTGAACCACTGGATGGCCGGTGGCAACGAAGTGGTGTGGGACATGGTACACTACGACGTGCAGCTCATCGGTGGTGTGGTACTGCACAAGGGTAAGATTGCCGAGATGGCTACCGGTGAAGGTAAAACGCTGGTGGCCACGCTGCCGGTATTCCTCAACGCCCTGCCGGGCAACGGCGTGCACGTGGTGACGGTCAACGACTACCTGTCGAAACGTGACTCGGAGTGGATGGGCCCGCTCTACATGTTCCACGGCCTGTCGGTCGACTGTATCGACAAGCACGAGCCCAACTCCGAAGCTCGACGCAACGCCTACAATGCCGATATTACCTTCGGTACCAACAACGAATTCGGTTTCGACTACCTGCGTGACAACATGGCCAGCTCGCCCCTCGACCTGGTACAGCGCATGCACAACTACGCCATTGTCGACGAGGTCGACTCGGTGTTGATCGACGATGCCCGTACGCCGTTGATCATTTCGGGTCCCACCCCCAAGGGCGACGACCAGATGTTCGAGCAGTTCCAGCCCAAAGTCGAGGAGCTGGTGAAGATGCAGCGTACCCTGGTAACCAAGCTGCTGGCCGAGGCCAAGACCAAAATCGCCTCGGACGACAAGAAGACCCGCGACGAGGGTGCCGTGCTGCTCTACCGCTGCTTCAAGGGTCTGCCCAAGAACGGAGCTTTGATTAAATACCTCAGTGAGCCCGGTATCAAACCCCTGATGCTCGAGACCGAGGCTATCTATATGGCCGACAACAACCGCCGTATGCCCGAGATTACCGACGACCTCTACTTCGTAATCGACGAGAAGAACAACAGCATCGACCTTACCGATAAGGGTATCGATGTGATGACCGGCAAGTCGGACGACCCCAACTTCTTCGTGCTGCCCAACATCAGCGAAGAGCTCTCGGACCTCGAGAATCAAAACCTTACGCCCGAGGAGAAACAGAACCGCAAGGACGAGCTGCTGCAAAACTACGCCATCAAGGCCGAGCGGGTTCACACCGTGCATCAGTTGTTGAAAGCCTATACCCTCTTCGAGCTCAACGACCAGTATGTGGTCATCGACAACAAGGTGAAAATCGTCGACGAGCAGACCGGCCGTATCATGGAGGGGCGTCGCTACTCCGACGGTCTGCACCAGGCCATCGAGGCCAAGGAGCACGTGAAGGTCGAGGCCGCCACGCAAACCTTTGCCACCATCACGTTGCAGAACTACTTCCGCATGTATCACAAGCTGGCCGGTATGACCGGTACCGCCGAGACCGAAGCCGGTGAGTTCTGGGACATCTATAAGCTCGATGTGGTGACTATCCCCACCAACAAGCCGGTAGCCCGTATCGATATGGACGACCGGGTATACAAGACCAAGCGTGCCAAGTACAACGCCGTAATCGAAGAGATTGTGAAGATGGTCGAGGCCGGACGCCCGGTACTGGTAGGTACCACGTCGGTCGAGATTTCGGAGTTGTTGAGCCGTATGCTCACCATGCGCAAGATCAAGCACAATGTGTTGAATGCCAAATATCACCAGCGCGAGGCCGAAATCGTGGCCCAGGCCGGACAGACGGGTACCGTGACCATCGCTACCAACATGGCCGGTCGTGGTACCGATATCAAGCTGTCGCCCGCCGTGCGCGAGGCCGGAGGTTTGGCCATCATCGGTACCGAGCGTCACGAGTCGCGTCGTGTCGACCGTCAGTTGCGTGGTCGTGCCGGACGTCAGGGCGACCCGGGTTCGTCGGTATTCTTCGTATCGTTCGAAGATACGGTGATGCGTCTGTTTGCCACCGACCGCGTGGTGAAGATGCTCGACCGTCTGGGTCTCAAGGAAGACGAGATGATCGAACACCGCATGGTATCCAAGTCGATTGAGAACGCCCAGCGTCGCGTCGAAGAGAACAACTACGGTATCCGCAAGCGGTTGCTCGAATACGACGACGTGATGAACGCCCAGCGTAACGTTATCTACACCAAGCGTCACCACGCCTTGATGGGCGAGCGTATCGGTATCGACATCATGAACATGTTCTACGATACCATCGAGTCGCTGGTCGAGGCCTACAACGGCTCCAACGACTACGAACCGCTGTCGATGGAGATGTTCAAGATATTTGCCGTAGAGATGCCCTTCGACGAGGACAAGTTCCGCTCGATGCGCAAGAACGAGATTATCGACAGCCTTTACGAGGCCGTGGTCGCCACCTTCAAGCGCAAGGGCGAACGCATGGCCGAGATTGCTCACATGAATATCAAGCCCTTCGTAGAGATGCGCGGTCTGTCGACCGGCATGATACGGGTGCCCATCACCGATGGCAAACGGGTGTTTGGTATCGCCTGCGACATCAACGAGGCCTACAAGAGCGAATCGCAGTCGGTGGTTAAGCAGTTCCAGAAAGCCGTATTGCTGATGACTATCGACGAGGCTTGGAAAGAGCACTTGCGCGAACTCGACCAGTTGCGCCAGTCGGTACAGAATGCCAGCTACGAGCAGAAAGACCCGCTGTTGATCTACAAGCTCGAGTCGTTCAACCTCTTCAAGTCGATGGTCGAGGCGATGAACCGCAAGGCTATCGCCATCCTCATGCGGGGTCAGATATACATCCAGGAGCCGCAGGATGTGCGCGAGGCCGCTCCCGAACGTCGCGAGGATTACAGCAAGTACCGCACCCAGAAGGACGACTACCCCGGTCAGGCCCAACAGCCGGCCCAGCAGGGTCAAGCCCAAGCTCAGGCACAGGCCGCCGCTGCACCGCAACAGCCGCGGGTTACCGAGCCTATCAAGGCTGCTCCCCGCGTAGGCCGCAACGATCCCTGTCCTTGCGGTAGCGGCAAGAAATACAAAAACTGTCACGGGAGAGGACTTTAATCTCCCTTTTGCCATACGCACGCAGCAGGCGACTCTCTTCGGAGAGCCGCCTGTTGTATTTTTGTTGAATAGCTTTTAAGGTCGGGGGGGAATACCTTAGAAGGGGTAGCCGATAGCCAGGTGGAAGGCGAGGCTGTTTTTGAATGAGGTCATGTTGTAGTACCCTTTGCGGCCGGTCTCGTAGGGGGCGTGGATGCCGATACCCAGATCGCCGCGTATCACCAGCATCCCGATGTCGTAGCGCAGCCCCACGCCGGTACCCAGGGCGATGTCTTTGAGGAAGGTGCGACCGTCCAGCTCGCCACCCGGGCGGTTGGGGTCGCGCTTCAGCAGCCAGATGTTGCCGGCATCGACAAAGGCGGCACCGTGCAGGTCGCCCCAGATGGGGAAGCGGTATTCGAGGTTGGCCTCGAGCTTGAAGGTACCCGTCTGGTCGAAGTATCCGTCTGCATCGTCCTGCGGCGGCAGGTAGCTGCCGGGTCCCAGCGAGCGGATGGTGAAGGCGCGTATGCTGTTGGCTCCACCGATGTAGAACTGTTCGCTGTACGGAACCTCCTGCGAGTTGCCGTAGGCATGTTCGGCCCCGATGAACAGGCGGCCTACCAGCCAGTGGTCGGGGCGGAAACGGTGGTAGTAGACCATCTCGGCGCTCCCCTTGACAAACTGGGAGAAGCTGCTGCCGAAGATGCGTTTCTCGCCGTGTTGTCCCAGCAGCGAGGTGATGCCGCTCAGGATATTGCCGGCCGACATGCCCATCAGTTGCCATACGAAGCGGTTGTCGACCTCGCGGCCGTAGGAGGTGTCGTAGGTATAGGTGTAGCTCGACGAGGGGATGAACTGGTCGCGGAAGCTGAGGGCGATGGCGGGGTTCTCCTCCATGGTCTTGTCGAACGACTCGGTGGTATTGAGCAGTTTGGTATAGACCAGTTTGAAGGGGGTGACCGAATGGCCGGCCCGTAGCGAGGTGCGGTACTCGTAACTCATCGACCCGTTGAACGACACCATGCGGAAGTAGTGCGGCCGATTCATCAGGTTGGCACCCAACTGGAACCGCGTGTAGGCGGGGTATCGGCGGGTGCGGGGCATCTGCGGCAGGAAACCGGGCACGATGCGGGGGAAGGAGAGCGACGAGTTCAAGCCGAATTCATAGGAGTTGAAGAGCGATGCCTTGCCGTGTTGCGAGCCGCCGCCCGTCTGCCACTCGTAGCTGCCGTTGAGTTTCACCGAGAGCTTCTCGCCGCCCCCGAAAAGGTTGTTGTGGTTGATTCCGAAAATCAGGCCCGGGCCTATGTAACTGTTTGACTTGGACGACACGTTGGCCTCGATGGTGGCCTCGAGCGGCACGTCGAACGCCGCCTGTATCGTAACGTCGAGCGAGTCTCGTTGCGCAAGCGAGTCGAGCGGGGTCACCTCGACGGCTACCGAGCGGAATATGCCCAGCCGTCCCAGATTCGACTGGGTGGTGTTCTGCGTGGCTACCGAATAGATGGTGCCCGGTCTGAAGGTGATGTTGCGGGGCAATATCCACTGCTTCAGGTGGACAGGCTTGCGGTAGACTACCGTCAGGTGGGGATACCGGATGGTGTCGGGCGTGCCGCCGCCGTCGGCCCGTTGCAGGTTCACGTGGATGTGCCCCACGTAGTAGGGTTTGAGTGCCTGGGTAGGGATACCCTTCTTGAGGGTCATGCGCAGCGCCACTTTGCCGGGCGAGAGGGTCGTATCGGCCAGATACTCGATATACTCGGGACGGAAGTAGAAATAGCCGTTGTTGCGCAGGGCGCTGGTGATGCGGTCGCGTTCGGCCGAGAGCGAGTCGAGGCAGTAGCGGTCGCCGGGTTGCAGCAGCGTGGCACTGTTGATGCTGTCGATAAACCGGGTGAGGGGGGTGGTAGGCGCCGGCAGCTCGATGGTGTCGAGGGTATAGGCCGGCGGCACCTCGACCTTGTACGAGATGCGGGCCTTGCGGGGGTTGCGCTTGTTGTAGATGAGTTCGTAGTCGGCCTCGGCCCCGAAGTAGCCGTTGTTTGCCAGAATGTCCTTGATTACGCTCATGCGCAGCTCGGGCTGCACGCTCGAGACGAGTACCGGCTCCTTGGCCAGTTTTTCGTAAATCCAGTGTTTCAACCCTTTGTCGCTTTTGGGTTCCAGATAGTTCCATACCCAAAGGCCCAGAGGGAAGGGGGTGCGCACGTAGGGCGAGAAGAGGGGATTGTTGGGAGCCACCGAGAGGGAGGTCTTGATTTCGGACTTCACGTTGTCGGCAATCTTCACCCCCGAGTCGGGGATAATCTCCATCTTCTTCACGCCGGTATAGAGCACCTCGTCGTCGGTGAGGCGACGGGTGGTGGAACACCCGATGAGTATCGCCGTGGCCAGCAGGGCGACAAAGAGGTAGGCAAGGGTCTGTTTCATGGTGCGGCCTCCTTTCGGCTTTTGCGGGAACGGAAGAGCTCCCAGAGGTTGACCAGCCGTTTCTTCACGACGAAGCCCACGCCGGTCTGAGTGATTTCGCCCTCGAGAATACTCTCGTAACCCGTGTGGCGGAATACCTTGATATACATGTTGTCGCGCTGGTTGAGGTAATATTCCAGCGAAATATCGTCGATAAAGTTCTCCTTGAAATTGACGTCGGCATTGTCGTCGGGGCTGAGGCTACCCCCGATGACCACCTTCACCCGGTTGTTGAAGAGGCTCTTGGCCGCCCGGTAGGAGTAGTCGGTGCGGGTGTTGATGCCCGAGGCGTCGGTGTAGGAGTCGATGCCGAACGAGAGGTCGATGCCCTTCAGCCCCTGGGCCCACTGGTTGAGCTCCTTCTCGAGGAACGAGTTGAGCGGGTTGCCCAGCAGGTCGCTCCGCGTGGTCGAGGTGCCCGGCCCGGTGTAGGTATTGTAGATGAGCAGACTCATGGCTTGCGAGGCCCGCTGCTCGGCCGTGAGCGAGGTGAGCTGGTTTTGCAGGGTGAGGTCTTCGGGGGCCGAGAGGTCGAACGAGACCGAGAGGTTTTCGAGCGAGTTCTTGATGAGGATGCTGATGTCGAAGTTGACCTGCCGCGAGTTCTTGTCGTCTTCGGTAATGGTGGTGCGCACCGTCTCGACGGCGGTAATAGACATTTGCGGGTCGGCAATGTCGCCGTTCCACGAGACGAAGCTGCCGTCCTGTATCTTGAACAGCTTCTCCGAGATGATGGGCGGGTTGTAGCGCACGAATCCGCCCGAGAGGTTGTAGCGGCCCGAGAACCGGCTGTCGCCCAGGGTATTCATCGTGTAGGTGAGGTTGCCGCCACCCTGAAGATCGATGCGGTTTTTGCCGTCGACCGAGAGGTTTACCCCCATCTTCACGGTGGGCGATATGTTGATGTTGACCAGGATGTCCATGCCCATCATGTTGCTTTTGGGCAAAGTATCGGCCTCGATTACTTCGGTGCTGTCGTTGAACGAGACGAAAGTGACGATGTTGTTCTCCTGCTGTTGCAGGGTAAAGGGCGAGTCCTGCATCACGTAGGTCACCTCGGTACCGGTGAGCAACCCCACGTTGCCGGTTATCTTCAGGCCGTCGAGGGGGCCGTTTACCCGCATGTCCATATCGGCGATGACCGAGCCGTAGAGGGTGGCCTTGGTGCTGCGGCCCGACTTCACGGGCTGGAAGGCCGAGGCGAAGATGTGCAGGTCGGTGTTGATCTTCTCCAGATTCCGGAAGTCGACGTTCCCGTCGATGTGCAGCGGGTTCTTGTTGGCACCGGCAATTTCGTAGTTGTCGAACAGCAGCACGTTCCGGTCGATGCGTATGGGGTTGGGTGAGAAGCTGAGGCTGGCCCCCATCGACTTGGAGCTGGCCGTGGCCTGCACCATCTGCAAGTAGCCGTCGAGCTGGGGGGCCGAGGTGGTGCCACCCACGGTCATCTGTCCGTTGAGGTACCCCTGCAACTGGGCCATGTCGGCCGGCAGAAAGGGGTTGACTGTGGCCAGGGGGAGGCTGTCGACCGACAGTTGCAGCGCCACGGGCGATTCAGCCTTGTCGTCGAGCTCTCCCGACAGAGTCAGTACCTGCACGCTGTCAATCTGCAGGGCGGCCTGAGCCTCCTGCCGACCGAGCGAATCGAGCCGGTAGTCGACCTTCAGGTCGAAGTCGCCCACCCGTCGCTTGCCGTAGTAGAATTGCGATACCTCCAGGTTGCCGGCTACCTGGGTGCCGCTCTGCGGGAAATCGACCAGCAGGTTGGCCGAGACGCTGCCTGCAATCTGCGGCGAGAAGGGTGACAGTGCCAGCCAGGGGGCAATCTCCATGCCGTTGATGTCGACCTTCAGAGGCTCCTGCCGGGCCAGGTCGTGGTCGGCGGGCGAGCCGTGCAGGGTGGTGACAATGAGGTGACGGTCGCCGTGGGTGAGGGCGATGTTGGCATCGAAGTGGTGCCGGTCGTAGTGGTAAGCCAGGAAGTTGTCGGGGTTCAGGGTCCAGATTTCGAAGCCGATGATGGGGTTTTTGGGGAAGAGCGAGACCTTCACGAGCGAGTCGAGGAAGTCGACTTGGCTACCGATGCGGAATCCCTCCTGTCCCTGCCGGTTTTTCTGCACGCAGAAGAATTTGGTTGTATTGCCCGACAGGAACCCGTTGAGGTTGACCGAGGCCAGTTGGTCCAGATTGCCGGGTTTGTTGCCCACCTGGAGCGAATAGTAGAGTCGCTCTTCGCGTTCGTGCCGTTCGAACAGCGAGAGCTGTATGGTGTCGATGACGATGCCGCTTGCCGAGAAGCGGTCGACCTGGCTCCTGGCGTTGAGCAGGGAGTCGTTGGCCGCCGTGAGGCTGAATTGCGAGAATCCCATGCCTGCTCCTTGGAGGTATTGTTGTACCAGATTGTTGCGCTTGGCGCTGGCCGTGAGTTCGAAAGGGGGCAACGCCTGGTGCAGTGCCTCCATGTCGAGCCGTTTCTTCTCCTGCACCGAAGCGACGATGGGCATCGCGTCGCTAAGTTTGGCCAGGAATGGCGTGAGCCCCGTAGCCGAGGTGAAGTTCACCGCCAGGTCGCCGCTTTGCAGCGAGGCCTGTATGCGGGTCGAGTCGGTTTGAGCCGCGAGCGACAGCTTGTCGGTCTGCAGTCGCCCGGTGGGCAGCAGGAGCGACAGCTTGCTGAGGTCCAGGGTCGCCTGGTATTGCTCCTTCTCTGGTTCTACCTGCCCCGACAGCGCTATCGAGGTCGACATCTGGCAGGTCTCGGTGGTGAGTCGCAGCGCGTGGAGGTCGGTATGGATGTCGCCCGAGAGGGCTACGAGGTACTGTTGTGGAGAGATCGAGCCCGACAGGCTGAGGCCGACGAGCAGGTTGGGGTCGGTGCAGGCGATGTGGCCCGTGGCCCTCCCGCGGTTCACGCGGGCGTCGACGGTCAGTCCCGAGTAGAGATACCCCGCATATTGGGCGGTGTCTACCTCGAGGTGGGCCGTGAGTCGGGCCAGCGAGTCGAGCGGATTGTATCGCTCCCCTTCGATTCGAGCCGAAGCCGAGAGTACACCCAGCGAATCGTGCGGCAGGAAGGCCGAGAGGGGGAAGCGGTCGATGTGCAGACGCCCCCGGTATTGCTGGCTGCGGGTATCGAGTCGGGCTCGCAGTGCGATGCTGCCGTCGCCCGTTGAGAGTCGGGCCCGCGATTGGATGGTTGGGCCGGCCAGGGTGGCCCTGCCCGAGAATCGGGTAGGGGGAAGATGGAGGCGATGGCGCAGCGAGTCGGGTATGAATTGGGCGATGAGCGGCGACTCCCTGAGGGCGATGCCCCATTGCAGTTCGCCGGCCAGACGCTCGGTATCGGGCAGGTGTTGCACGCGCCCGGTGGTGCGGGCATTGAATGTGCCGGGCAGCGACAGGTCGCCCCGGGTGAGGAGCAGGTCGCCCAGCGTGCCGCCCACGGTTATGTCGGTGTGCAGCGTGCTCGAGAGGAGCACTCCCCGGGTATAGGAGTCGTATTGGGGAAAGAGTCGGATGAGGTCGCCCACGGCAATGCGGGCTTGCAGCTCGGCCTCGACGGGAGCCTGGGGCGACTGGGTGAAGATGTCGCTCCCCGCCTGCAGTTGGGCCGAAATTTCGGAAAGGGCGGTTTGCAGGAGGAAGTCGTGCAGGGCGATGCCGGTCGAGTCCATCGCAAAGACGCCTTGCGTGTGGGTGACGGCCAGCCCCGAGCGTTCGACAAAGGCAAGCTGTTTGATAGGTACCCGTATGGCACTGCCCTGGTTGTAGAGCGAGTCGATGGCAATCTCGATGCCGTTGAGCGACAGGTAACCCGGGTCGAGCCCCTTTTGTGGAATCTTCGTCGGCAGGGCATAGAGGGCGCTGTTTTGGTGCAGCCGCAGTTGTGCTATCCGCACGGTCCACGGTGGCGAGACCACCGTGTCGGCAGCCTCTTCGGAGGGAGTGGTAGTTTCGCCGGTCTCGCCGCTGCCCGGGTAGTAGCGGTAGTCGCCCCGGTCGATGGTCGCCTCGGCCACATCGACCTGCTGACGATAGAGGTCGATGTATCCCTTCCGCAGGGTCGCTGTCTCAATCGAGGCGTCGAGCTGCTGGATGGTGGGCTGCATCTGCATGGCGTAGTGTATCTGCGACAAGCCTATCTCGCCGACCGAGATGCGCCAGTCGAGCGGGGCGCTGGCGGTATCGGTGGTGTCGGTCGACTCGCCCGCGATGTCGAGGGCAATGTCGCCACCCTGGAGCTGGAGCGAGGGCAGCTCGATGAGCGAACCTTTCAGGTCGACGCGGGCCTCTTGGGTAGCAAACCGTTCGACGCGAGCTGAGAAGGTGAGGGTCGAGTCGGCATTTGCAAAGCGGAAACGGGTGGCGTGCAGGGCGATTTCGGTGACATCGACCTCGCCCTTCAGCAGCCGGGCCGGGGCGATGCCTACCTGTACGTTGCCACTTTGCAGCAGGGTGTCGCCCGGAGCGGTGAGCAGCAGGATGTCGTCGATTTGCAGTTTGAAGGGGAAGCGCAGCGACAGGTCGCCGATGGTCAGTTGCATGCCGGTCGACTGGTTCACGTAGCGGCATATTTCGGTTTTCCCCCATCGTTGCACGGCCGGTATGTAGATACACAGCGGCAGGGCAAGCAGCAGCACGAAAAGCGAGGCAAGGGTGATGGCAATATATTTCAGTGCTCTTTTCATGAGGGAGGAATCTTTTTCAAGTCTCTGTATTTACACCCTATTTAACGGTTTTCCAGTGACTGGATTATAAACATTGGCTTCGAGGAATTTGTTTTGAGAATATACCGAAAACCTAAAAACCGAGGTAAATATATGAAAAATTATTTGTATCTTATCGTTTTGTTCACAACGATTGCATTAGGCATAGGGCCGAGCCGAGGCGAAAACAAAACGACCAATCGGAAAATCTCGCTGTCGGAGCTTCCACAATCGGCGCGTCAGTTGTTGCAAACCTATTTTCCAGGGGCTCGGGTATTGCAGTGTGTACACTCGCGCACGTGGGACGAATACGGGGTGAAGGTCTCGGGTGGTTACGACCTGGAGTTCGACCGCAAGGGACGTTGGGAGGAGATCGATTCGCACGACAACCCGTTGGCTCCCGAGCTGGTGAAATTGCTTCCCGCACCCGTGGGCGAATATCTCGAGCAGCATTACCCCGGTGCGAAAGTCGAGAGTATGGAGCAGCGCAAGAATCTCTATAAGCTCACACTTGTCCATCCCGAGACCCATCTCTATTTTTCGAAAGCGGGCGAGTTTGTCAAGGCCCGGAACGATTGACGATTATCGGCCCGAGTAGGTCATGCCTATCCCGATGAGCTTGTCGTAGCGTTCGCCCGGTGCGCGGTGGTATACCTTCACCAGATACTCGTTGACCGTCTGGTAATAGTTGCCCTCGACAGGAGCTGCCGTGGCCGAGCTTGCGCCGTCGGGCAGGAACAGATACTGGTAGTTGTAGGAACCCTGTTTCAGAAGCAGGGTTTTCTCGTATTGGCCCGTTTCCGGGTTATAGACCATCTCGTTGTAGGGGGTGTAGAGATGGTTGGTCATCTCGCCGTCGATATAGATTTTGCCGCCTGGTATGGGGTCGGAGTCGAGGGTGAAGTGCACCACGAAGTAGTCGGCCTCGGTGTCGCTGTCGTTGGCACCGCTCTGGCGGATGACGAAGCGTCCGTTTTGAGTCTTGTCGTAGAGGTAGCTCGTCTCGGCCCGGGGCTCCGTGGTAGTCAGAACCACGTGGTAGTAGGGGTCGAAGTGGTAAATTTTCGAGACACCCAGCCCGGCGTAGCGGGTGGCTACCATTTCGAACCGGCGGAACTCGTTGCCCGCCTCGAAGATGAGGTTGCGGTCATGGTCGAATATGACCTGGTTGCCCTGTACGCGCAACGGCCGGGTTACAATCACCTCCTGGTCGCGCCGTCCGTTGGGGGTGACGCTCACCTTCAGTTCGTTGTAGGGGTTTTGTATGCGGTAGTTGTTGGCATTGAGACTGACGCTCACCTGCTGGTGCTCGCTGTTGTAGTCGATGTCGGTACGCGAGGTGACGCTGGGGGCTACCAGAATATCGTTTTCGTAGACCGAGAAGCAGACCTGCAGCAATATCTGTTCGGGTTCGTTCTCGGGGTAGACCAGCAACACGTAGTTGCCCGATGCCTTGAACTGCACATCCTCGTTGGGGAGGGTGAGGCTGTAATGCACATAGTGAACAAAGGTGGCGATGGAGTAGTCGAAGGTTTCGATGGGGTTGGTGTTGAAGCCGTCGAGGTATTCGAGCTCCGACAGGGCCGAGGGTCGCCAGTCGGCATTGCAGTGTATGAGACTGTATTGCAGGTACGAGGCCTCCTCGGTCATCTCGTCGAACGAGATGGTGATGTGCTCGTTGCTGTTCAACTCGATAATCGGGGGGAAGAGGTCGCGCCCCTCGACGTCGGTGCGGATGGTCTTGAAGCGGTCGCTGAAGGCGCGGGTTTCGTAGACCTCGTTCGAGAAGTTCTGGGCCAGAACGGTCAGCGGACTCCACAGGGCAATCGCGGCGAGCAGGGCGTACAGTCTGTATTTCGGTTTCATAAAGTGTCGGTTTGAAAGTTCTTAGTGGCAAATGTACGAAATTTTATGCCGGTTTCCTAATAACTGTTACACAAATGGAGCAATTATCGCGTAATATGAAAATATTGGCTATATTTGCGCGCAACTTGACATGAGAATTGAATAAGAAAGACGATATATGAATTGTAAACATTTGACTATTGCCTGCGCATTGTCCGTGGTTTCGGTGTGCGCTTGGGCCGGAGAAAACAAGAAAGATTCCGTAGGGTATCAGTTTACCGTTACGAAAGAGTTGAAAACCAATTCGGTGAAAGACCAGAGCCGCTCGGGCACGTGCTGGAGCTTCTCGACGCTGTCGTTTATCGAGGATGACCTCTTGCGCCAGGGCAAGCCGGCGGTCGACCTCTCCGAGATGTTTATCGTTCGCAACGACTATATCGAGAAGGCCATCAAGTATGTACGCATGCACGGCAGCATCTCGTTCTCGGCCGGAGGTAGCGCCTACGACGTGCTCTACATTATCGATAAATACGGTGTGGTTCCCGAGGAGGTCTATACCGGCCTGAACTACGGTACCGACAAACACCAGCACGGTGAGCTCGATGCCATTCTCAAAGGCTATGTCGATGCCGTTATCGCCAACCCCAACAAGAAGCTGTCGTCGGCCTGGCTCGACGGATTCAAGGCGGTGCTCGATACCTACCTGGGCAAGGTGCCCGAGAAGTTTACCTACAACGGGGTAGAGTACACGCCCAAGTCGTTTGCCGAGTCGCTGGGTATCAAGTCGAGCGACTACATTCCGTTGACTTCGTTTACACACCACGACTTCTACAAACCTTTTGCCATCGAGGTGCCCGACAACTGGTTGTGGTCGCAGTACTACAACATACCCCTCAACGAGCTGATGGAGACCATCGACTACTCGATTGACAAGGGGTATACGGTGATGTGGGCGTCGGACGTGAGCGAAAAGGGATTCCAATACCTCAAGGGCTTTGCCGTAGTTCCCGTCGAGAAGAAAAACGACAACCTCTCGGGTACCGAGCTGGCCCGCTGGGTGAAACTGTCGAAGGCCGAGAAAGAGGGCGAACTCTACAAATTCGAGGAGCCCGAGGAGGAGATGGTCATCGACCAGAAGGTGCGCCAGGAGGCTTTTGACAACTACGAGACAACCGACGACCACGGCATGGTGTTCGTGGGTACGGCTGTCGACCAGAACGGTACGAAGTACTACAAGGTGAAAAACTCGTGGGGGACCGAGCAGGTGTATGGCGGATTCTTCTATGCGTCGGAGGCCTTTGTCAAATACAAGACGATGGATATTCTGGTGCACAAGGATGCCGTCCCAGCCAAGATTCTGAAGAAATTGCATTTGCAGTAAAGATATGAAACGGCGCTTAGGTGCCGTTTTTCTGTTGGTGTTGTGCCTGCCGTTATTGACTATCCCCCTTTGTAACGACAAAGTGGTGGACCATTATATCGATAAGATATGGTTGCACCGGACCAATACGATAGAGAAGCTGCACGAGTTTGAAGGAGAGTATAAGAATTTCGAGTGCGATGTGCTGTTTGTACCCGAGCTGTCCGATTTCAGAACCGGGCACGACACCCCATCGTCCGAGTCGCTCGGCCTCTATCTCGATTTTCTGGGCAAGAATCCCGGTCGGGAGTTGTGGATAGACCTGAAGAATCTGAACGAAGCCAACAGCCGGCAGGCCGAGTCGCTTCTGACTGCCATGCTGGCCCGCTCGGGTGCCAGCAAGGAGCAGCTCATTGTCGAGTCGCGCGACTGGAAGGCCCTGCGCCATTTCACACAAGAGGGGTATTATACCTCGTGTTACCTCGATATACCACATCTCGACGAGATGAGCGACCGCGAGCGAGGCGAACGGCTCGACTCGATTCAGCAGATAGCCCGAAGCGGAGCCGTCGAGGCTCTGTCGTTCCCCGCATCGTATTATGGATTTTTGAGAGATCTCGATTTCTCGGTCGACCTGCTCACATGGGAGCATCGCCGCTGGGCATGGCAATTACCTTTCTTTTCCCGATCGAGGGCTATTCTCAAAGACAATCGGGTGAAAGTGGTTTTGGTCAAGGAGAAAGGCCATTATCACCAGTGAACACGCTTGTAAAACGATGACAGTACCCACCGATACACCCAGGCTACCGCAAGACTGGCAGCCAAATATAGCAACCCCGACCACGCGACAGGAAGCGTTTCGGCATAGATGAGCACCTGCTGGCGCACAAAGGCATGGGTAATAAACAGCGCCGCCGATAAGCTTCCCAGTTCAAGAGCGATGCTTCGGGCTGCCCCTTTTCGAAACAGGGGAAGCAGGGCTGCGAAAGGAAACAACACCAGTACCGAACTGAATATCCACAGGTAGGGATTGAAAAGGCTCAACACGAAGAGTATGCAACCGAGCGATACCCATTTCCACGACAGGCTAAGGGGGTGTCGGGCTGCGAGTATGCCGATGCAGAATACCGGCAGCCACCCCACAAAGTTGTAACGGAGGGTAAAGACGAGGTCGTTGCAGCCCAACCCTTGAAGCACAAGCAGCAGTGCCCAGGCGACGGCCGAGGCAATCCACACCGCCCGGTCACCGGCCCGGCGCAGAAACAGCACATAGATAACATAGAGTTGAAAGGCCATGCCGAAGTACCACCACGGACCGGCAATGACGAAGCGGCCGACCAGGAAGTTGGCGGTAAAGGTAAGCATCGCCAGCAGGTCGGTCCATATCTTTTGATTCTCCAGATACTGATAGGTAATGTGGGTGTGGCCCGAGTAGCGGTCGAGCAGGAGCAACAGGGCCATGGGGACTATCCACTTCCACAGTTGCGTGGCCCGGTGCAGCAGAATGCGCCACCCCGCATCGGGGCTCTGTCCGTATCGCTTGGCCAGTCCGTAACCGCTCACGAAGACAAAAACCGATACTCCGTAATGCCCTAGAAAAGAGAAAAGCGACAGCACGATGGTGCGCAGGTTGCCCCTGCCCAGGGTGTCGACAAACCGTCCCACGTTATCGGGGATATATTCAAACTCGCACTCGGGCGGGAACTCGGGGAAGGTGTGGAAAAAGTTGTGTAGGACAATGAGTAAAATGCCTATACCCTTGAGTACCTGAGAGTCGGAGCGGTCGTATTGCAGCGTGGGCATGGCGGCATCATGCTTTATCCAGCTCTTCGTTGAGCTTTTCGCCGATGAGGCGGGCTGCCGAGGCTACGTAGTTGGCACAGGGTCGGCGCTTGTAGTAGGCTTCGGTGCGAGGTTCGGGTGTAGGTTCGTCGCTCTTGTGGTCGAGCCCGAGCAATTCGCGGCAGATGATGGAGCCGTTGAGTGCTTTGGAGCGCGCCGCCAGATCCTGCACGGCCGTGTAGACCACTTTCCGTTTGGCCAGATCGCCCGGCTTGTCGTTTTTGTAGTAGAGTCCGGCAATCATGAACATGCCGCTCACGGCACCGCACACCTCGCGTAACCGGCCCATGCCGCCGCCCAGCGGGGCGCTTATCGAGGCAGCCAGTTGCTGGTCTACGTCAAACAGGTCGTTATAAGCCAGTACGACCGATTGGGCACAATTGTAGCCCTCGCAAAAAAGTTGGCGAGCCTTCTCGGCTCTCTGTTCTACATCTATCTTTTCCATGCTTGTTTTTATGATTTACCATTGAATAGGCTCGATGCCGTGGGCCACCAGATATTGGTTGGCCTGGCTGAAGTGATGGTTCCCGAAGAACCCCCGGTGAGCCGACAGGGGCGAGGGGTGGGGCGATTGCAGCACCAGGTGCCGGCTGCGGTCTATGAATTCGCCCTTGCGTTGGGCATAGGCTCCCCACAAGATGAAGACCAAGTGTTCGCGCTCCTCGGCCAGTTTGTGGATAACGGCATCGGTAAAGGTCTCCCACCCTTTGCCCTGGTGCGAAGCGGCCCGATGCGCCTCGACCGTGAGCGTGGCGTTGAGCAGCAATACCCCCTGGCGTGCCCAGCGGGTGAGGTTGCCGCTTTGAGGTACGGGAATACCCAGGTCGCTCTCGATCTCCTTGAAAATATTCTGGAGCGAAGGGGGGAAGGGCACGTGGTCGTTGACCGAGAAGCAGAGTCCGTGAGCCTGATTGGGTTCGTGGTAGGGGTCTTGTCCCAGAATCACCACCTTCACCCGGTCGAAGGGGCAGGCATCGAACGCCGCGAATATCTGGCTGCCGGGCGGGTAGACCGTTTTGGTGGCATACTCGTGACGAACGAAAGAGGTCAGTTGTTCGAAATAAGGCTTGTCAAATTCGGGTTGTAACCGCTGTTGCCAACTGGGTTCGATGCGAACATTCATAATCTTTTTTATATAAGATTTTAACCGTAACTGTTTGCAAAGCTACAAATATTTCTTACTTTTGCCACGCAATTAGGGGGAGATTCTCACCGACGAGGCGTACTTTTCCCTCGAATCGTTTAGCGGCACCCGTAGTTCAATGGATAGAATAAAGGATTCCGGTTCCTTCGATTGGGGTTCGACTCCCCACGGGTGTACAAGATGTTCCATCGGGCTCTTCCGGTGGAACATTTTTTAATATCTCTCCCTCAAGTTTGTATTGCGAGCTTCCCGATAAAATCCATACCTTTGCGGCATGGAAAGAAAGCATGTAGATTGGAGCCGTACCGACGCTCTTATTTTCGATATGGACGGCACGCTGTGGGATGCGGTCGACACCTATGCCCGCATCTGGAACGAGGTCTTTGTCCGGGCGGGCCGCGAGGTCCACGTCACCCGCGAGACACTCATCGGCAACATCGGGAAACCGATTCCTCGCATTATGGAAAATCTTTTCCCCGATATTACTCCCGGCGAGGCGGCCCGCTTCTCGGCCGAGCTGGCGCAGGAGGAACCCGCCTTGCTGTCGCGCTACGGAGGCACGCCCTATCCCGGGGTGGTCGAGGGGCTGGAACGGCTGTCGCACAAGTACAAGCTGTTTCTGGTGAGCAACTGCGACTCGCACACCCTGCCCGTGTTTATGGCTTGCATAGGCATTACGCCCTACATTACCGAGGGGCTCGCCTTTGGCAACACGCACAAGCCGAAGGGCGACAACATGCTGCTGCTCAAAGAGAAATACGGATTGCAACAACCGCTCTACATGGGCGACATCGACGCCGACGGGCAGGAGACCCACCGCGTGGGTCTGCCCTTTGTCTATGCGCGTTACGGCTTTGGACAGACCGACGACTACGAACTGGCCTTCGACTCGTTTACCGATTTTACCGAATTCTTTTTAAATTGTAAATAAGCTATGTTCTCGAGTGAATTTCATGCCGAGATTTTGCGGCGTTGTCAAAAAATACAGGCGGGCTTGCAGGCCGTGGGGGCCGATGCTGCCTTGATTCACACCAATGCAAACCTCTATTACACGTCGGGTCGGGTGTTCAACGGTTACACCTATATCCCGGCCAAGGGTGAGCCGCACTATTTCGTGCGTCGTCCCGTGGGGTTGAAAGGCGACAGCGTGCACTATATCCACAAGCCCGAGCAGATACCTGCCCTGTTGACCGAACTGGGTATGCCGCAACCCCGGCGTATCGCGCTGGAGTGGGATGGCTCACATGGCGATTATGTGCGTCTGGCTGCCGTATTCCCCGAGGCCGAGGTGGCGAACGCGTCGGCTGTGATGCGTGGGGCGCGGGCCGTGAAGACCGAGTATGAACTGGCCCGGTTGCGCGAGTCGGCCGTGAAGCATGCCGAGGTGTACCACCGCATCGAGTCGATTTATCGCGACGGCATGACCGACATCGAACTCCAGATCGAAATCGAGCGTCTGTTGCGTCTGCACGGCAACCTGGGGCTCTTCCGCATCAACGGGCAGAGCATGGAGATATTCATGGGCAATGTGCTTTGCGGCGACAATGCCGACACTCCTACACCTTACGATTTTGCCATGGGCGGAGCCGGCATGAGCTGCTCGATACCGGTGGGTGCCAACGGTACCCTCATGCGTCCGGGCATGGCGGTGATGGTCGACATGTGCGGCAACTTCACCGGTTACATGACCGATATGACCCGGGTCTATTCGATAGGCGAACTGCCTCAGAAAGCACTCGATGCACACTGCTGCTCTATCGAGATACACCGCCAGATGAGCCAGATGGGCAAGCCCGGCGTGGCTGCGTCCGACCTCTACCACAAGGCGGTCGAGATAGCGCACGAGGCGGGGCTGGACGACTACTTCATGGGTCACACCCAGAAGGCAGGTTTCATCGGTCACGGCGTGGGCATCGAGGTGAACGAGGCCCCGGTGCTGGCTCCCCGCTCGAAAGAGGTGCTGGCCGAGAACCAGGTGATTGCCATCGAGCCCAAGTTCGTGATTCCGCACGTGGGGGCCGTAGGCATCGAAGATACCTATGTGGTTACTCCCGACGGTTTGCAGGCCATCACACAGGCCCCGGTCGACATCTTCCCGCTCTTCTGATTCCTTCCCCCCCCCTCTCTGGGGGTGAGCGAAACGATATTTTCCCTTTTGGAGATTCCTGTCCCGGCAGAGTTGTCTGCCGGGACAGCTTTTTCAGGAGCGGGCCGGTGTGTATAAGTTGTTCAAAAAACATCGGCCGGCGGCTTCGTTCTCTGCGAATATCTTTGTACCTTTAAGCCCACGAATCTAAATCCAGTCTCATATATGCAACCCTTTGTTCATCTGCACGTTCACTCCCAGTACTCTATTCTCGACGGACAGGCTTCCATACCGGCGCTGGTCGACAAGGCCATGAAAGACGGCATGAAGGGCCTGGCCCTGACCGACCACGGCAACATGTTCGGGATAAAAGAGTTTTTCAATCTGGTGAAGAAGAAAAACGGTGCGGTGAAGGATGACATCAAAAAGATACAGAAACGCATCGATGCCATCGAGAAGGGCGACGAAACGGTCGACGACAAGGAGGCCGAGCTGGCCTCGTTGCGCCAGCAGGTAGCCGACCTCGAAGCCAAGATATTCAAGCCCATCCTGGGTTGCGAGGTGTATGTGGCCCGCCGTCGGCTCACCGACAAGGAGGCCACTCCGCGCGAGGTGCGCAGTGCCGTGGTCAACGAGGTGAACGGCATCTCCATCCGCAAGGGTGCCATCGATGATGGCGGTTATCACTTGATTGTGCTGGCCAAGAATCTGAAGGGGTATCACAACCTCATCAAGCTGGTGTCGAAAGGGTGGACCGAGGGTTTCTACTCGCGTCCCCGTACCGACAAGTACGAACTCGAGAAATATCACGAAGGGCTCATCGTCTGCTCGGCCTGTTTGGGTGGCGAGATTCCCCGCAAAATACTGACGGGCGACCTGGCGGGAGCCGAGGAGGCCATCCTGTGGTTCAAGCGGATTTTCGGCGACGACTACTACCTGGAGTTGCAACGCCACAAGGCCACCGTGCCGCGGGCCAACCACGAGACCTTCGTCTTGCAAAACGAGGTGAATGCCCACCTTATCGAGATGTCGCGCAAGCACGGCATCAAGCTGGTATGTACCAACGACGTCCATTTTGTCGAAGAGGAGAATGCCGAGGCGCACGACCGCCTCATCTGCCTGAGCACGGGCAAGGATCTCGACGACCCCACCCGCATGCTCTATTCCAAACAGGAGTGGCTGAAGACCCAGCAGGAGATGAACGACCTCTTTGCCGATGTGCCCGAGGCGCTCGCCAATACGCTCGAGATTCTCGACAAGGTCGAGTTCTACTCGATAGACCACGCCCCGCTTATGCCTACCTTCCCCATTCCCGAGAGCTTCGGTACCGAGGAGGAGTATCGCCGCAAGTTTACCGACGAGGATATTTTCAACGAGTTTACCCGCGACGAGAACGGCAATGTAGTGATGGACGAGGAGTCGGCCCGCAAGAAAATCGAGAAGCTGGGCGGTTATGAGAAACTCTACCGTATCAAGCTCGAGGCCGACTATCTGAAGGAGCTCACCTTCAAGGGGGCACACGAGCGCTATGGCGAGGAGCTCTCGCCCGAGGTGCTGGAGCGCATCACCTTCGAGCTGCACATCATGAAAACGATGGGTTTCCCGGGTTACTTCCTCATTGTGCAGGACTTTATCAACGCCGCCCGCACCGAGCTCGACGTGTCGGTAGGCCCCGGCCGTGGTTCGGCCGCCGGTTCGGTGGTGGCCTACTGCCTGAAGATTACCCAGATAGACCCCATGAAGTACGACCTGCTGTTCGAGCGGTTCCTCAACCCCGACCGTATTTCGTTGCCCGATATCGATGTCGACTTCGATGACGATGGTCGCGGACGGGTGCTGCAGTGGGTGACCGAGAAGTATGGGGCCGAGAAGGTGGCCCACATCATCACCTACGGTACCATGGCCACCAAGTTGGCTATCAAGGATGTGGCGCGGGTGCAGAAGTTGCCGCTCTCCGAGTCGGACCGCCTGACCCGCCTCATTCCCGACCGCCTGCCCGAGAAGAACGGCAAGGCTCAAAAAATCAATCTGAAAAACTGTATCGAAAATGTTCAGGAGTTGAAAGATGCTTGCAACTCGAGCGACCAGCTCCTGGCCGATACGATGAAATATGCCCAGATGCTCGAAGGCAACGTGCGCAATACCGGCGTGCATGCCTGCGGTGTCATTATCGGCCGTGATGCCATTACCGACTGGGTGCCTGTGAGCACGGCCGATGACAAGGAGACCGGCGAGAAGATGCTCGTGACCCAGTACGAAGGGAGCGTGATCGAGGATACCGGCCTCATCAAGATGGACTTTCTGGGGCTGAAAACCCTCTCGATTATCAAGGAGGCGGTCGAGAACATCCGGCAGACCCGACATATCGACCTCGACATCGATTCGATTCCCATCGACGACCCCAAGACCTACGAGCTGTACAGCGCCGGCCGCACGACCGGTACCTTCCAGTTCGAGTCGGCCGGTATGCAGAAGTACCTGCGCGAGCTGCATCCCACCACCTTCGAAGACCTCATCGCCATGAATGCCCTCTACCGGCCGGGACCTATGGAGTATATCCCCCAGTTCATCGCCCGTAAGCAGGGCAAGGAGCCTATCGTCTACGACATCCCCATCATGGAGAAGTATCTGAAGGATACCTACGGCATCACCGTCTATCAGGAGCAGGTGATGTTGCTCTCGCGTCTGTTGGCCAACTTCACCCGCGGTCAGTCCGACGGTCTGCGTAAGGCCATGGGTAAGAAGTTGAAAGACAAGCTCGACGCCTTGAAGCCCCTCTTCATTTCGGGCGGCGAGAAGAACGGTCACAAGAAGGAGGTGCTCGAGAAGATTTGGGCCGACTGGGAGAAGTTTGCCTCCTACGCCTTCAACAAGAGCCACGCTACCTGTTACTCGTGGGTGGCTTTCCAGACCGCCTACCTCAAGGCCAATTACCCCTCGGAGTACATGGCGGCCGTGCTCAGCCGAAACCTCAACAACATCACCGAAATCACCAAATTCATGGACGAGTGCAAGGCCATGAAGATTCAGGTGCTGGGCCCCGATGTCAACGAGAGCCAGTACAAGTTCTCGGTCAACAAGAAGGGAAACATCCGCTTCGGTCTGGGGGCCATCAAGGGGGTGGGCGACTCGGCCGTGCAGGCCATCGTGCGGGAGCGCGAGGCCAACGGTCCGTACAAGGGCATTTTCGATTTCGTCGAGCGGGTCAACCTCTCGGCCTGTGGCAAGAAGACCATCGAGTCGCTGGCCATTTCGGGGGCCTTCGATTCGTTCAAGGAGATTCACCGCGAGGACTTTTCGGCCATGACCAGCAAGGGCGAGCCCTTCCTCGATACGCTGGTACGCTACGGAGTGAAGGTACAGAGCGACAAGCTGTCGCAGGTGGCTTCGCTTTTCGGCAGCGACTCCTCTATCGTGACGACTCCGCCCGAGATACCGCGGGGTGTACCTCTCTCCGACATCGAGCGGCTCGACAAGGAGCGCGAGCTCGTGGGCATGTATCTCTCGGCTCACCCTCTCGATGCCTATAAACTGGAACTGCTCTACGGTTGCAACACCCGTATGACCGACTTGAAGAACCGCGAGGCGCTGCTCGACAAGGAGCTCACTTTCGGCGGCGTGGTGGTCGACTACCGCACCGGCATCGGCAAGCGCGGCGGGCAGTATGGATTCATCAAGATCGAAGACTATTCGGGGGCCGACGACATCCCTCTCTTCGGGCAGGATTTCATCGACTACGGCAAGTTCGGTGCCAACAACGGCACCTTCGTGTGGGTGCGGGCCCGCTGTGTCCCCTCGAAGTATACCCCCGGACGCATCGACCTGAAGATACTCGAAATGAAACTGCTCTCGGAGCTGAAGGGCACGATGCTCAACTCCATCACCATCGAGATGCCGGCCCGCCTCGTGAAGAACGGTTTCATCCAGACCCTCTCCGACTTTATGCCGCCGGCTCATCAGCACAAGGCCGAACTCAACTTCAAGATTTACGATTCGGAGCTGGGCAAGTCGGTGCGGTTGCGCTCGCGGCGTCGTCCCATGATTACCGAGGAGCTCATCGATTTCCTCAACGAGAACGAAGAGGTGACCTTCAAAATAAATGAATAATCGTTTGCGACTCAACCACAGAATACCTAATTTTGTTCCGTAATACGTGATAACGATAAATTATAAACAGATAGAACTATGGCATTGAAAATCAATGATGAAAATGCAAAGGAGCTGATTGCTTCGGGCAAACCCGTGGTAATCGATTTCTGGGCAGAATGGTGTGGCCCTTGCCGGGCTATCGCCCCCTCGGTCGACGAACTCGCCGAAGAGTATGAAGGCAAAGTGATTATCGGTAAATATAACGTCGACGACGATTCCGATATCAGCGCCGAGTATAGCATCCGCAATATCCCCACGTTGCTCTTCTTCAAGGAGGGTAAACTGGTAGATAAGCACGTAGGTTCTGCCTCGAAGGCCGACCTCGAAGCTAAGGTGAAGGCTCTGCTCTAAGCGTGGCAGAAAAAGCTAACACGGGCCGACTCGAAATCAATCGAGCCGGCCCGTGGTGTATTTGTGCGCGTCACTCCATACCCCGATGCGCATTGTGTTACCCCACACTCGATGCGGGGTCCAGCTTTGGAGGTGGTAGTGGGTAGAGTAGGGACGCGCGGCTCGTGCGTCCTGAGTTATACCATGCCCGGGTATTTCTGGATTCCGCGTCGTGGCGCGGAATGACGAGAGGGTCACCCCGCACCTTGATGCGGGGTCCAGCTTCGGAGGTGGCAGTGGGTGGAGTAGGGACGCACGGCTTGTGCGTCCTGAATTCTTACCCGGGTAATTCTGGATTCCGCGTCGTGGCGCGGAATGACACAGACGTCGCTACTTCTGGCTACCGCATGATGCCTCGCTTACAGTTTCAGATACTCCTTGAGCGCCTCGACATACTGTTCGAACGCATCGCGGCCCCGTTCGGTAATCTGGCAGGTCGTGCGGGTCTTTTTCCCTACAAACTCTTTCTTCACCCCAATGTATCCGGCCGACGCCAGTTTGTCTATCTGCACGCTCAGGTTGCCCGCCGTGGCGCCCGTCTGCTCTTTCAGGTAGACGAAGTCGGCTTCGTCTACCGAGAGGAGTATCGACACGATGGCCAGTCGCAGTTGCGAGTGTAGCAGGGGATTCAGTTCGCGCAGCATCACTTACGACATTTAGCGTTCAGGTTATGCCCGGGGATAACCATCATAATCAGAAACGAAATACCAAAGTAGAGGTGCCAGGTGGCAGGTACGTGCTGCAAGGCAGGCAGGGTCATCAGCATGTAGATGGCAAAGACCAGTCCGAAGAGCGGCAGGTAGGCCAGCACCGAGTCTTTAATCACCAGCCCCGTAATCGAGGTTCCTATGCCGCAGTAGATAAGAGCCAACGGCATCATCAGCCCGAAGTTGACACTCCCCAGGGCATAACCCAGAATCATCATCGTCAGTACGGTGATGACGAAGAGGGTGCCTATCACCTTCCACGTCTCGTCGATCATGCGGTCGGTATAGGTAATCACCGTGGGGCGGTGCTTGCGGTCATGTACCGTTGTATAGATAAAGGGGGCAAACATGAGGAACCAGGCGGCGGCCCATACCGAGCTGCCGGTTGTGCTGACCAGCGCAAAGACCACGACAGCAAGCACTACGGCCAGGTAACCGTAGAGCAGGAACCGGTTACCGCTTCCGGTCCCGATATTCTTCCGGCTCTGCCTAATCATTTGGGTGATGAGCTCCAGGCTCTCCTTTTCGTTCAGTTTTTTCTCTTTCATACGTTCAAATTTTAAGGTTTACAAATTGGTTTATTTTATAAACTATATAGCTATATGGTCTCTCCTTGGAAAGTATTGATGCTGCAAATATAAATCGATTTATAATATAAACCAAATATTTCGGAATATTTTTTTAGTGAGTGGGTGTATTTTTTTTGAGGGAGAGGGGCGCTCTGCATTCGATGGGGGCTTTGTGTCACCCCACACTCGATGCGGGGTCCAGCTTCTGGAGGTGGCAGTGGGTGGAGTAGTGCCGCACGGTTCGTGCGTCCTGAGTTATACCGTGCCCGGGTATTTCTGGATTCCGCGTCGCAGCGCGGAATGACGAGATAGGCCGGTATATCTTTGGATATCGTACTGCGAAATGTCCGGGACATTTTCTGTGTAGAGTAGCGATACCCCCGCCTTTATCGGGCCGGGAGGAGGCCAGCCGACCGAGGAGTGAGGGCGAGGACTGTCTGAGCGCAGCGAGTTCCGCAGCCCCCGAGGGCGGCGCCAGTCTCCGAACGAGATAGCCCGATAACAGCGGCGGCGCTTCTTGGTTCGTTCTTCTCGCTGTAGAGAAGAATGAACATAGTGTGTCACTCGCCCCCGATGCGGGGTCCAGCTTCTGGGTGGCAGAGGGTGGAGTAGGGACGCACGGCTCGTGCGTCCTGAGTTATGCCATGCCCGGGTATTCCTGGATTCCGCGTCGTGGCGCGGAATGACCGAGTGTCGCCGTGCAAAATGCCACGGGGAGCACAAGTGGCGAGAGGAGTATAGGCAGAAAGGTGATGCCGATTTTGTTTTTTTAAGAAAAAGCACTACTTTTGTTTCGTTCGCCCGAGGGGCGGGCAGACATATTACGACATAAAAAGCGCATTGGCTTTTCTTTCTTACTGATGAAACTTGGCGGTTTTAAGAGAAAAGGAAGAGCAAAGTTGATGTTCGCGCTGTTCATACGGCGTGGGCGTTTGCATCATCTCTTTTCTCGGGTACGCCAAGACCTCATCAGTGGATAGTGCAAATTGTCCACGTTTTTTTTGTCTGGAGTAGCACTAAGTTTAATCCTTAATATTTACTGTTATGAAGACAAAATTTTTTATGATGATGGCGTTGGTTGCCCTGCTGATAGGGGGTAATGCCTGTACGGAGGAGGATAAGGGGCTCGTTCCGGATGATGGTACCTCATTGGGGAATGGAGGTGATGCAGTTCCCGATCCAGAGGGAACTGTCCTTGTTTCGGTTCGCAATGAGAATAATGGACGGACGGTTGTCAATCTGCCTGAGGTGGGTGATTTTTATATTGATAAAGGGGATAATTTTGTTCCGAATTATTCTGGCCTTGAATTTTGTTCGGTAGGAGCGGTCAATGGTTTGGGTAATGTGCGAGAGGCTCCCTCAGGAGGGTGGGCTCCCAAGGTTGCCGTACAAGAGGGCACGGGCTACTTCGTTCGATATAAAAGGGATAGCTATTATGTCTATGCACGTTTGTATGTGGAGAAATATATTTTGTCGGCAGCCAACACGATATTGGGGGCCTATGTCAAATACCAGTCGCCGTATGAACCTGAAAATATAGAAGATATTCTCGTGGGTATTCCTGATGCGCAATTCAGGGCATATCTTGCTGCAGAGTTCGATACAAATTCCGATGGTATATTGACACCGCAGGAGGCCGCTTCGGTTACGTCTATCTGGTGTTCCAGTCGTCAAATATCTTCTTTACAGGGGATAGAGCTATTTACAAATTTGACAATATTGGATTGCTCGTATAATAAGCTAACAGAATTGCCCAATTTGCCTGAAGCTCTGATAACATTGAAATGCGCTGCTAATGACTTGTCTTCTTTTGATTTTTCGAGATTGGCAAATTTGAAGAATTTGAAAGAATTGGATTGTTCGTTCAATGAGATGAAAGAATTGACTAATCTACCTACTACACTGACGACGTTGAGATGTGCATATAATGATTTGTCTTCTTTTGATTTCTCAAAGCTGACAACTTTGAAAAATTTGGAAGAGCTGGATTGTTCGTCTAATAACTTAGTAGAGTTTAATGTACCTGATTTAGATAACTTGAAGATATTGAAGCTTTCGGGTAATCAACTCACACAATTATCTGTATCTCTCTCAAATTTGGAAGAATTGAACTGTAATGATAACCAATTGACCAATTTGGATGTTTCATCTTGTAGTCGGTTGGATGATCTTAGGTGTAATAATAATCTTTTGACTCAGCTATCTCTTCAAAACAATCGGGCTCTTTCATTCCTTCATTGCGAATCGAACCGATTGACGGAATTGGATTTGAGCCAATGTGGGTTGATTTTTTACAGTAATATGGGTGTTTTGGATAAAAATCAACAGCAGATATATGCATATTGTACAGGAAATCCCGATTTGGCTGTTATCTATCTGTCGGCCAGTACGCCTCAATATTCGACGGATATGATAAAAAAAGACGATTTTACGCAGATTGCCTATAAGTAAACACACAACAGGCGAGAGACTCTTTGGAGAACCTCCCGCCTGTTTGGCTTATTCAACAATAACTAACTGTCTGTTTGTTACAAGATGCCTTGTGCCATCATGGCCTTGGCCACTTTCATGAAGCCGGCGATGTTGGCGCCCTTCACGTAGTTGGTGTAGGTGTCGCTCTCTTTGCCGTAGCGGGTACACTGCTCGTGAATGTCGTGCATGATTTGTTTCAGTTTCTGGTCCACCTCTTCGGCTGTCCAGCTTATCTTCATGGAGTTTTGTGTCATCTCCAGTCCGCTCACCGATACACCGCCGGCGTTGGCAGCCTTGCCCGGAGCGTAGAGAATCTTGGCAGCGAGGAACTGCTCGATGGCCTCGGGGGTCGAGGGCATGTTGGCGCCTTCCGACACGGCGAAGCAGCCGTTGGCCAGCAGGGTGCGGGCGTCGTCGCCGTCGAGTTCGTTCTGGGTGGCGCTGGGCATGGCGATGTCGCACTTCTCGCCCCAGGGACGTCCGCCCTCGACATATTTGCAGCCATACTCCTCGGCATATTCGCGGATGCGGCCGCGATAGAGGTTCTTGAGTTCAAAGATATAGGCCAGTTTCTTCTCGTCGATACCGTCGGGATCGTAGATGTAGCCGTCGCTGTCGGACATGGTCACCACCTTGGCACCCAGTGCGATGAGCTTCTGCACGGTGTATTGGGCCACGTTGCCCGAGCCCGATACCGTAACCACTTTCCCTTTGAGGTCGATGCCGCGGGTCTTGAGCATCTCGAGCAGGAAGTACACGTTGCCGTAGCCGGTAGCCTCGGGGCGAATGAGCGAGCCGCCAAATTCGAGCCCCTTGCCCGTGAAGGTTCCCGTGTTTTCGCGGGCCAGCTTCTTGTACATGCCATACATGTAGCTTACCTCGCGGCCGCCCACGCCTATATCGCCGGCAGGCACGTCGGTATCGGGGCCGATGTAGCGCCACAGCTCGGTGACGAAGGCCTGGCAGAAGCGCATGATTTCCATGTCGGATTTACCCTTGGGGTTGAAGTCCGACCCTCCTTTTCCGCCACCCATGGGCAGCGTGGTGAGGGCGTTTTTGAAGGTCTGCTCGAAGGCGAGGAACTTGAGGATAGAAGGATTGACCGACGAGTGGAAACGGATACCTCCCTTGTATGGGCCGATGGCGTTGTTGTGCTGTACGCGATAGCCCATGTTAGTTTGCACGCGGCCCTGGTCGTCGACCCAGGTGACCCGGAACGAGAAGATGCGGTCGGGGATACACAGGCGTTCGATCAGGTTGTAGCGGTCGAACTCGGGGTGTTGGTTGTAGACCTCTTCGATCGTCGACAATACCTCTTCGACGGCCTGGTGGTACTCCGGCTCGTTGGGGAACCGGCGTTTCAATTCGTTCAATACTTCTGTTGTTTTCATCGATAAGTATGTTTTTTGGTTTGATGGAATGCTATTCCTGGTGTAACACGTTGCAAGCGTGATGCTTTCTTATGGTGACATCGTGTTGTGCAGTGCCTCGATTCCGTAACAAATTGTGCTGTAGAATAGCGGCTCGGCTTTATTTGTGCCGACAAAGATAGTAAAAATAAATAAAGTGAAAGCCTTTTTGGATAAAAACTTTCACTTTACAAAGAAAATTGACGGAATAATATCTTTTTGAGCGAATTATCGCTCGAAATGTGAGAAATCTCTCATAATTATACTATTTCTCGACCGGTTGCAATCCCATGGCGGCTGCGGTCTCGAGCATGAATTGGCGGGCCGGCTCGTGTTCGTTGGGAATTTTGCCGTCGAGTATGGCCTCTTTGATGGCCGAAAGCAGTTCGCCTACCGGGCGCGAGGGGGGCAGCCCGAAGGTCTCCATAATCTCTTCGCCGCGGATGGGCAGCTTCATGTTGCGGATGCTGTCCTTCTCTTCGATTTCGCGCAGTTTGGTGCGCACGAGTTCGAAGTTGTCGAGAAACCGTTTCACCTTCTCGCGATTTTTCGAGGTGATGTCCGACTCGCACAGCAGCATCAGGTCGTCTATGTCGTCGCCCGCGTCGAAGAGCAGCCGGCGCACGGCCGAGTCGGTAACCACCTCTTCGGCCAGGACGATGGGCCGCATGTGCAACCCCACGAGCTTCTGTACATACTTCATCTTGTCGTTGAGGGGCAGTTTCATACGGCGGAAGATACCGGGTATCATCTTCTCGCCCACGTAGTTGTGGTTGTGGAAGGTCCATCCCAGCCGGGCATCGTAGCGTTTGGTGCGGGGTTTGCCTATGTCGTGCAGCAGAGCGGCCCACCGCAGCCACTCGTTGCGGCTGCGCAGCGCTACGTTGTCGAGCACGGCGAGCGAGTGGTAGAAGTTGTCTTTGTGTCCGCGACCCTTGACGGTCTCTACCCCTTTGAGGGCGGCCACCTCGGGGAAGATGAGGGGCAGCAGCTTGCAGTCGTCGAGCAGGATGAATCCCTTGGAGGGGATGTCGGAGCGGATGATTTTGCCCAGTTCGTCGATGATGCGCTCTTTCGAGATGATTTCGATACGCGAGCGGTTGCGCTCGATGGCGGCGAAGGTCTCGGTCTCGATGCGGAAGTTGAGCTGTGTGGCGAACCGTATGGCCCGCATCATGCGCAGGGGGTCGTCGCTGAAGGTGATGTCGGGGTCGAGCGGGGTGCGGATAATCCCTTTTTCGAGGTCGTCCATACCGCCGAAGGGGTCGACCAGTTCGCCCCAGCGGTCGCGGTTCAGACACAGGGCCAGGGCGTTGATGGTGAAGTCGCGCCGGTTCTGGTCGTCCTGCAGGGTGCCGTCCTCGACTACCGGCTTGCGCGAGTCGTGGCTGTACGACTCCTTGCGGGCGCCGACGAACTCGATTTCGAAATTCTCGCCCCGGCGGTTATATTTCACCTGAGCCGTGCCGAAGTTGCGGAAGGTCGAGAGGTGAGCCCGTTTGCCCAGCCGAGCGGTGAGGGCCTCGGCCAGTTCGATGCCGCTGCCCAGGGTGACGATGTCGATGTCCTTGGAGGGGCGGTTCAGAAAGATGTCGCGCACATAGCCGCCGATGACGAAGCAGGGGCGGTTCATCGCGTCGGCCACCTCGCCGATGAGGTGGAATATGGGTTGATCGAGATGATCGAGTATAAGCTGATTGTCGGCTTGCATAATTGTGGGGTTGAATCGTCGGTAAAAGTACGATTTTTTTGCCATTGTGGCAAATGCCGCCCGCCGTTAATACCAGTCGAGGCGGTCGTAGGAGTTGCCCCGCTTGTCGTACTTGAGGTCTTGCAGCAGCGACGACTTGACGCTGATGTGGAAGTTGTACGACTTGTAGGGGCCCACGGGCACGAAGCTGGCACTCATCGACCAGCAGTGCAGGTCGCGGGTGATGTTACAGTTCATGTAGGCAATCTTCTTGGCCTCGAAGTCGTAGCTGGCCGAGAAGTTGAACGACCAGTTTTTCGTGAGGTTGATGTTGCCCGAGAGGCTGAGGTTCTGGGTGAACTTGCCGTTGTACTCCATCTTCTTTTTGTTGAAGGTGCCGTAGCCGTAGTTGACCGAGTAGTTGATCGAGAGGCTCCACGGCACTTCCCAGATGGCATATCCGTCGGGGCCGAACTGCACATCGTCGTCGCCCGACGAGCTCTCCTCCTCGTCGTTGCTCATGTTGGGGTCGGGTGGCATGTTGTTCTGTGGCAGGTTTTGCTGCGTCTTCTTGGTGTCGGAGCCCTTGTCCTTCTTCTTGAACGTATCGTTGTTGAAGGTGTAGGAGAACGAGGTACCGGTGCTCGAGAGTCGTCCCAGTCCCTTGCCTACGGTCCAGCGGGGCTTGTTCACCCGCACGGGGTTGCCGTAGCTGTCGAGCTGGTAGGTATAGGTATCCCACGTGGCGCTCATCTGCAGGTTGAAGTTCTTGGTGAGCTTGATGAGAATCGAGGTATTCAGGTTACTCCACTTCATTGAGTCGGCAGCCATGTTGTAGCTCATGTTGGCCGAGAGGTTCTCGATGAGCGATATTTTGCGCACGCCGGTCGAGTCGCGGTCCGACTTGACCTTCATCTCCAGGTTGTTCGATACGGCAAACGAAACGGTTCCCTGCTTGCCCTGCGACACGGTGCCGTAGATGCCGTTCGAGAAGGGGGAGTATTTGGTGGTTACCGTTTCGCCCAGCGAGTTGACGTAGGAGTAGGAGTCCCAGAATCCGTAGCGGGGCGAACTGAAGTCGGGCGCTGCGCTGAACGATACCGAGGGGGTGAAGATGTGGCGGATGGCCTGCACCTTGTCGCCGAAGATTTTCCACGGGGTGTAGAAACCGTAGAGTTTGGTATCGGCGCTCAACGAACCGTAGTAGTTGTAGACGTTGTAGAAGCCGTAGACCGTGTCCTGCACGACGCGGGCCTGCTGGGTGTCCCACGACTGCATCACCTTGTTGGAGTACATGCGGTCGGTAAAGTTGAAGCTGGCGGTGAGGTTGAGGTATTTGAATACGTTGAACGTGGCCGAGATAGGTATGTTGTGATACATGCCGTTGCGCCAGTCCTTGATGAGGTTCGATTTGAGTATCTGGTCCTGCTTGGTGAGAATCGAGTTCTGGAACCGGCCGCTGTACGACATCTGTATCTTTTCGTACCAGCGCTCGTTGCCTACCACGGTTTTACGCTTGAAGGGGTAGATCTGGCCCATCGAGATGGTGAGGTTGGGGAACGAGACATTCAGCGTAGAGTCCTGTGTACGCTGGGTGACGTTGGCCGTAGCCGAGAAACTCCACACCGAGTTGGGGATGCGGTAGGTCATGTTTACCGTCGAACTCTTGGTGTTCTCGGTGAAGCTGTTGGCGTTGTAGTAGCTGTTCAGGTCGTTGCGGGTGTAGCCGCTGGTGGTGTAGTTCACACTGGCCGAGAGCGACATGTTGGGGTTGTTCTTGGTGTCCTGGGTGTGGGTCCAGGCCACTTTGAAGTTCTTCATCTTGGTGTAGTCGGGCAATCCCTTGTCGCCCGTGATGGTGGTGATGAAGCTCAGGTCTACGTTACCCGAGTATTTGTATCGCTTGATATAGGCCGACTTGGCATTGACACCCCACGAGCCTTTGGTGTAGATTTCGCCCGTGAGAGCCAGGTCGACGTAGTCGTTGATGGCAAAGTAGTAACCGCCGTCGCGCAGGTAGTAACCGCGCGCCAGCTCGTCGCCGAAGGTGGGCATGATGATACCCGACGAATACTTCTCGGTGAAGGGGAAGAAGCCGAAGGGGATAGCCAGCGGCAGGGGCACGTCGGCCAGCACCATGTAGGCGGGGCCGGTGACGATGTTCTTTTTGGGGCGCACCTTGGCCTGGGTCAGTTGCAGGTAGAAGTGGGGGTGTTCGTGGTTGTCGCAGGTGGTGTATTTACCGTCCTTCATGTAGAACTCGTCGTTCTCCATTTTCTTGGTCTTGCCGCCGGTGAGGTAGCCTTCGCCCTGCTGGGTGACGATGTTGGTGATGTATCCCTTCTTGGTCTTGAAGTTGTAGTGCATGGTCTCCGACTCGTATTCGCCGCTCTTGTCCTTGAACACGGGGCGACCCACGATGTCGCCTACCGAGTCGGGGCGGCCTACGGCATAGACCAGGCTGCTGTCCATGTTCATCTCTATCTGGTCGGCGTTCAGTTCCATGCCGTCGAACTGTACCACGCCTTGGCCATACATGTACACTTCGTTGCCGTGGGTGAATACAATCGAGTCGTTGGCCTTGTAGTCGACGACCGAGGTAAGTCCGGCTTTCTTCTTTTTGGGAGCTACCGAATCGGTAGCCAGCGAATCGGCCGCCAATGAGTCGGTGAGCAGCGAGTCGACCCCGAGCGAGTCGATGCCGAGGCTGTCGGGCAGTGCCGGTAAGGTGAGTCGGGCTGCCCCGGTGCTGTCGCCGCCGGGTGTAGTGTCGGATGCAGCCGGTTGATTATAAGAGGGATGCCTGTCTTGCGCTATGAGCGACACAAACAGGGAAGAGAATAGCAGCGATAGAAGTATGGCGTATTTCTTGCTCACTTTCGGCATCGGGGTGTCCATCTGTAATCAACGTGCAAAAATACACATTTTCTACGACTTATCGGCTTTTGGACTTTATTTAATATATTTTATTCTCTGTTGGGTAGAGCGGCCGGCGGGCTTGAACGACAGTCGGTCAGAGAAACAGGGCGGCCATCTCTTCGAACCGACGCAGTGAATCTTCGCCATACCGGGCTACGCTTTTGCGTACCTTGTCGAGTGGTTTTTCGCGATCGGGGTTCGACTTGGAGTAGAACTTGTCGGCAAAGCAGACGAGCTTCTCCTCGAGGCTCACGGGGCACATGTCGCGGTGGGGCAGCGGCAGGTTCTGGGCGATGATGTCGGCCACGGTGAGGCCCGTGCCGGTGTGGCGTTCGCACACGAGGGCGTGGCGGGGATAGCCGTCGGCCCGCATGAGTTCGGCCCCCAGTACGCCGTGGCAGATGTAGGGCTGGTCGCCCGTGCAGTAGATGGAGGGGGCGTTGGTGAGGAATACCCCGATGTCGTGAATCATGGCGGCCTCGTAGACGAAGTCGAGGTCTATCTCGAGCTCGGGATGAGCCTGGGCCAGCTGCAGGGCCTTGTCGGCCACCAGGCGGCTGTGCGACCACACGCTGTTGTATAGCGGGGTGCCGGGTTGGTAGTATTTGTTGAAAACGGCTTGAACGTCCATGGTGATGTGTGGTTATAAAAGCAGCAGCCCGAAGCGGATGCCTTCGAGCTGCCTGAATATGAAGCGGGTTTGTAATTACTCGACGATGGTTACCCAGTTGTGGGTATCGGGCTCGTCGCCATATTGGATGGCGCGCAGCTTGTGATAGAGCTTCTCGCAGATGGGGCCGGGTTTGCCGTCTTTGGAAAACACATACGACTTGTTCTCGTCGAGGTCGTCGATGCGGGCGATGGGGCTGATGACAGCAGCCGTACCGCAAGCACCGGCTTCGTCGAACGTGGCGAGTTCTTCCTCGGGTACCTGACGTACTTCGACCGTCATGCCCAGGTCTTCGGCCAGTTGCATGAGGCTCTTGTTGGTTATCGAGGGGAGAATCGAGCTCGATTTCGGCGTGATGTAGCTGTTGCCCCGGATGCCGAAGAAGTTGGCCGGACCGCATTCGTCGATATATTTCTTCTCTTTGGCGTCGAGGTAGAGCACGGCCGAGTAGCCCATGGCGTGAGCCTTTTCGCCCGATACCAGGCTGGCTGCATAGTTACCGCCCACTTTGTAGCGGCCGGTACCGAGCGGTGCGGCACGGTCGTATTGACGCAAGATGACCATCGGGGTGGGTTTGAATCCCTCTTTGAAGTAGGGACCTACCGGCGAAACGAAAACGATGAAGAGGTACTCTTTGGCCGGTTTCACACCTACCTGAGCCGATGTACCGATGAGCAGCGGGCGGATGTAGAGCGAAGCGCCGCTTTCGTAGGGAGGCACGAAGCGCTCGTTTTTCTTGACAACCGTCAGGATAGCCTCGTTAAATTTTTCGGTGGGCAACTCGGGCATCATGATGCCGCGGCACGAGCTTTGCAGGCGGGCGGCATTCTCGTCCATGCGGAAGATGCGGATTTTGCCGTCTTTCCCCCGGAAGGCCTTCATACCCTCGAAAGCCTCTTGTCCATAGTGCAGACAGGTGGCTGCCATGTGTATTTCGAATGTTTGAGAGCTGGTAACCGTGATGTCGCCCCATTTTCCGTCCTTGTAGGTGCATCGTACGTTGTAGTCAGTGGGCATATAGCCGAATGACAGGTTTGACCAATCGATACTTTCCATAGTTTCGTTGTTTTTGTGTTTGACTTTATAGGGACAAAGATAACGATAAAAGCCGAAAATTAAAATTTGAGACCGATTAGTTTGGTCTGACTTTTCAGCTATTTTTCAACGAAACTCAGACTCTTCATGCCGGGCGTGGAGCTGGTTGGTGTTTACAGGGGGGCAGGGGCTGCGCAGTCGGGGGGACAATTACAAGGCCACTTTCTGGGTCTTGCCTTCGATCTTGACCAGATAGATGCCGCGGGTACCGATTTTCAGCTCCGATATGCCGGGGTTGATGGTGCGCTCGGTAACAATCTGTCCCAGAATGGTATATACCGTTACTTTTACCCGGCGAGGTGTGCGTATGTAGATATTCCCCTCTTTGCTCGAGACTTCGATTTCGGGGGCTCGGCTGGAGCCGTCGGTGCGGTCGTCGTCGCTGAGGGCCCATGCCGATTGGCTCGTCCAATCTTGAGCGAATGCCTGTGGAGCGGCCGAGCAACCGAGTGCCAATGCAATGAGAATAGCGTATAGATGTTTCATGACGACAATATCTTTTGCAAAGATAACCTTTTTTTGCGGAATGGTGCAGGATAAGTCGTTAAATGTGGCCCCTTTGTCCCTAAAATTTGTAGGTACGCTTGGGATTTTTGGGGAACCACCCCTTTTGCACCCGCTTCTCCTGGTCGAAGAGCTCTTTGATGGTCCAGAACGACGAGAAGGCAAACACCCCCGACAGCGACGAGAACATGACGTTTTCGAGGTACAGCGAGGCGGCGATACCGGCCAGTCCCAGCAGCAGGAATATCCACCAGCAGCGGGTGCCCCAGTGGTACTCGGCTTTGACTACAATCGGGTGAAACAGCCCGATGATGAGAAAGGTGCAGACTCCGATAACGAGTCCTTGCAGGTGGTTGTCGATGATGAAGTCCATAACGAAACGGTAAAAAGGTTGTCTACGGTTTTTGTAGCCTCGCAAGTTGTGCCGGTCGTGCCGGGGTATTTGTTTGCGGGGTGTGCAAAAATAAAAATTCCCGTTGAAAGTAAAAACTCTCGAACGGGAATTTAGTTCGCTTAAAATCTATAATTCTTTGAAACAGCTCCGGGGTGCCTGGCATACCGGGCATTTGTAGTCGTCGGGCAATTCTCCTTCGTGTATGTATCCGCACACTTCGCACACATACCGTTTGGTCGAGATTGTGGTTTGGGGTGCTTCGGTAGCGGGGGCTTTCTCCTCCTCCTCGACATAGGTGGGGGCGTTTTTGGGAGCCCGACCTTTAATCACCTGGTGATAGTAGGCATAGGTCATGGGGGTGCCGTCGTCGGGCAGGGTGTCGATTACGCGGGCAAAGAAGACGTCGTGTGTCTCGTTGTCGGCCACATGCAGCAGCTCGCATACGATGTGGCCCGAGAATTTACCCTTGAGGATGGGCACGTCGTGTTGCCACGTGTAGTCGCGTCCGTCGTATTTGTTGCGGTCGCGTCCGCTCTGGAACCCGAAGGTGGTGATGAGGCTCGTGTCGCTCTCTTCGGCCAGGATGGCCAGGCTGAACCGGCGGTGGCTTACGATGGCATCGTGGGTATAGTTGTTTTTGTTCATCGAGATGGCCACGATGGGATTTTCGCTGGTCACCTGAAAGCAGGTGTTGATGATGCAGCCGGTGGGCCGACCCTTGTCGCTGGTCCCCACTACGTAGAGGCCGTAAGTTATTTTTTGCAGGGGTGTTATGTTCATAGGAGGTAGCGTGGTGGTAAACAGTATCGGCCTGCCCCGACAGAGCAGGCCGATGGTAGTTTACGGGGGATTGATACTGAATTAGTAGTTGTTCTTTTTACGTTCGAAATAGGCGCGCGGGTGTGCACAGGCGGGGCAGGCTTCGGGAGCCGTTTTGCCGCGGTACACATATCCGCAGTTGCGGCATTGCCATTCGATCTCTTCGCTGTCGGAGAATACGGTGCCGTTCTCGACATTCTCGAGCAGTTTGCGGTAACGCTTCTCGTGCTCGGCCTCTACCTTGGCCACGTTGCGGAAGGTGAGGGCAACGGCGGGGAAGCCTTCCTGTTCGGCCACGTCGGCAAAGTGGGGATAGAGGTCTACCCACTCTTCGTTCTCACCCTCGGCGGCAGCCTTCAGGTTTTCGGCTGTAGTGCCGATGACACCGGCGGGGAACGATGCGGTAATCTCGACCATACCGCCTTCGAGGTATTTGAAGAATTTCTTGGCGTGCTCCTTCTCCTGTTCGGCCGTCTCCATGAAGATGGCACTAATCTGTTCAAAACCCTCTTTCTTGGCCACGCTGGCAAAGAAGGTGTAGCGAGTGCGGGCTTGAGATTCGCCGGCAAAAGATTTCAGCAGGTTCTGCTCGGTTTGGGTTCCTTTGATACTTTTCATGACGTTTCGTTTTTGTTGATGTGTTTGTTATTTCTGGTGCAAATATAATTAGAATGATTCTAAAACTAAAATTATTATAGATAAAAATGGCCAGATTTAAGATAATTTCAGATTCGGGGGTAAAGATAGTCGCTTTGTGGAAAGAAAAAAATAGTTGGAGCAATTTAACAAATTCTTACTATCGTTCTCGGGCGGTAAGGATAGCGGTGTGCTGCTCAACTTGTGCCTCGACTATATCCGTCGCCGGCAGCCGGGGCGTCGACTGGGAGTGTTTCATATCGATTACGAGGTGCAGTATCGCGAGACAATCGACTATGTAGACCGGGTATTGGCCTCCAATGCCGATGTATTGGATGTCTATCGGGTGTGTGTGCCTTGCAAGGTCTCTACCTGTACTTCGATGTTTCAGAACTACTGGCGGCCCTGGGAGCCGTCGAAACGGGAGTTGTGGGTGCGCCCGTTACCCGCGGAGGCTTATACTCAGGACGATTTCGATTTCTTCGACGATACCCTGTGGGACTATGAGTTTCAAATCAGGTTTACCGAGTGGCTGCACAGGCGCAACCGGGCCGGTCGCACTTGTTGCCTGATAGGCATACGTTCCCAGGAGAGTCTGAACCGATGGCGCACCGTGCACAGCGACCGCAACTACAAAAAGTATAAAGGGCTCCAGTGGATTCGCGAGATGAAGCATGGCATTTTCAATGCCTACCCCATACACGACTGGCTCACGACCGATATTTGGGTGGCCAACGGACGTTTCGGCTGGGATTACAACCGCCTTTACGATCTCTACTATCGGGCGGGTGTACCTCTCGAGAAGCAGCGGGTGGCCAGCCCCTTCATTTCGCAGGCGCTCTCGAGCCTGCATCTCTACCGGGCTATCGACCCCGACATGTGGGGCAAGATGGTGAGCCGGGTCAACGGGGTCAATTTCGCCGGGCTGTACGGCCGGTCGTCGATGATGGGCTGGTATTCCATCAAGCTGCCGCCCGGCATGACGTGGGAGGGGTATCTCGACTTCCTGCTGAAGACGTTGCCCGAGCCGACTCGCCGTAACTACCAGCGCAAACTGGCGGTGAGTGTCAACTTCTGGCGGGAGAAAGGGGGGTGTCTCTCCGATGAGACCATCAAGAAGTTGGAGGCGCTGGGTATCCCTATTGTCGTGGGCGACCACTCCAACTACAAGACCAACAAGCGGCCGGTGCGGATGGAGTATCTCGACGACATAGACCTGCCCGAGTTCAAAGAGCTGCCTACCTTCAAGCGCATGTGCATCTGCATACTCAAGAACGATCATACCTGCAAGTACATGGGTTTCTCGCTCAACAAGGTCGAGAAGAAGCTGAAAGATCAAGTGATGGAAAAATATAAAGCGTTGAAGTAGAAAATGAAAGAGTATAAAAGTCCGGTGTATCAGGTCCGGGCGGTACCTGTAGAAAAGGTGGTGGCCAATACCTATAATCCCAATGTGGTGGCTCCGCCCGAGATGAAACTGCTCGAGCTCTCGATTTGGGAAGATGGCTATACGATGCCCTGTGTCTGCTACTATTTGCCCGAGACCGACCAGTACGAACTGGTGGACGGGTTTCACCGCTACAAGGTGATGCTCACCTCGCCGCGCATCTACGAGCGGGAGAAGGGGATGCTGCCGGTGGTGGTCATCGACAAGGATATTTCGAACCGCATGGCCTCGACCATACGCCACAACCGGGCACGGGGTACGCATTGTGTCGAACTCATGTGCAAGATTGTCTCCGAGCTGACCAAGGCGGGCATGTCGGATGGCTGGATTATGAAGAATATCGGGATGGACAAGGACGAGCTGCTGCGCTATAAACAGATTTCGGGTCTGGCCGAGCTCTTTGCCGACAAGGAGTTCAGCCTTACGAAAGAGATATAGAGCAGAGCGCAACATACAACAAAGGGAGCTCCGTCTGGGGCTCCCTTCGTTGTATGTAAACCGGTTGAGGTGTCATTTCGCATGACCTGCCGGCTGGTGCATGCCGGCCAACAGCAGGTGGTTCTGGCGGGCATAGTCGAGGTAATAGCGGCGTTGCTTGATGGCCGATTGCGGGTCCATGTCGTAGGCGGCGCAAATCTCGGGGTGGGCCAACTGCAGGGCGGCGCCATGCACAAGGTCGCCCACGATGAGGAACTTGCCGGCCCGGTAGGCGGTGTGTCCCGGGGTGTGCCCCACGCAGTCGAGGGCTACCACGCCGCAGGGCAGCGTGTCGCCGTAGGCCACGAGGTGAAGCCGGTCTTTATAGGCCTCCATCGTAGCGGCTACTTGAGTCTTTTTGTCGTCGGGCATCTGCATCCAGGCGTCGTACTCCTGTTGGGCGGCATAGACTTCGGCCTTGGGGAAGACGACCGTATCGCCCTTCATCATGCCGCCGATGTGGTCGCCGTGGAAGTGGGTCAGGTAGAGGTAGTCGATGTCGGCGGGAGTGACTCCGGTGGCCGACAGGTTGGTGAGCAGACGGCTGTCGGGTGCTCCCATACCGGTGTCGAACAAGATGCGTTTACCGTCGATCTCCAGCAGGAAGGCACTCACCGAGGCGGGCACTCCCTGGCCGATGTTCAGGCTGTCGATGAGCGTTTGCGGCAGTTCGCCGAAGAGGCTCAACTGCATCAGCCGCTCCTGGGCATTGTCTCTGATTTGGGTTAGTTTCACTCCGTCACACTCGGTGGTGACGCTGTCGGTACAGGCAAATACGGCCTCCGTTTCGTCGGTAGCCGATGCCTGCTTTTGCGAAGAGCTGCAACCGGCTCCGCACAGCGAAGCCACCAGCATGCTCGAAAGCAGGAATATACTTTTTCTCATCATCGTATGATTGGTTTTGTGGGTTGTCGATGAGGCAAAAATAAAACATTCCGTGCGGTTTGTTAAGAGAAATTTCTCTCGTTTTTTGTCGAGGGCAAGAGCCGTGACACAACGAAGCGGTTGGTCAGGGGGGGCGTGCCTGTCGCTACGAAACAAAAGCAAAGCGAGACCGGCCGGAGCCCGTCTCGCTTTGTATGGGATTGTCGCAAGGAGGCCGATTACATGATGCCTCTTTCGCGCAGTTTCAGTTGCCATTTCCACGCCGAAGCCAGCGTATCTTCGATGCTCTCTTGAGCCGTCCAGCCCAGCACCTTGTTGGCCTTTTCGGGGTTGGCCCACACCTGCTCGATGTCGCCTTCGCGGCGGCCTACGATCTTGTGGGGAACTTTCACACCCGTAGCCTTTTCGAAGGCAGCGATGAGTTCGAGCACCGATACGCCGCGGCCCGTGCCCAGGTTGAAGATTTCGATAGCCTCGGGCGATTTCTTTTCGAGCATGCGGTTCATGGCGATGACGTGAGCCTTGGCCAGGTCGACTACGTTGATGTAGTCGCGGATGCACGAACCGTCGGGCGTGTTGTAGTCGTCGCCGAATACACTCAACTCCTTGCGGATACCCATAGCCGTCTGGGTGAGGTAGGGGATGAGGTTTTGAGGCACGCCGTTGGGCAGTTCGCCGATTTCGGCACTGGGGTGAGCACCGATGGGGTTGAAGTAGCGGAGGATAATCGATTTGAACGGAGCGTTGGCATGAATCGTATCCTTGATAATCTCTTCGCTTATCTGTTTGGTATTGCCATAGGGCGACAGAGCCGGTTTGATAGGAGCCGTTTCGTCGACCGGCAGCACGTCGGGCTGACCGTAGACGGTGCACGACGACGAGAATACGATACCCTCTACACCATACTCGGGCATGAGTGTGAGCAGGTTGATGAGCGACAACAGGTTGTTGCGGTAGTAGAGCAGCGGTTTCTGTACCGATTCGCCCACGGCCTTGCTGGCGGCAAAGTGGATGATACCCTTGATACCCGGATTCTCCTCGAAGAGTTTACGCAACGCCGCGATGTCGGTACAGTCGGCCTGTACGAAGGTGGGGCGTACACCCGTGATGCGTTCGATACCGTCGAGAACCTCGATATTCGAGTTAGACAGATTGTCGATGATAACAACTTCGTAGCCTGCATTCTGCAGCTCTACGGTCGAGTGGGAGCCGATATAACCCGTCCCCCCGGTAACCAAAATTTTTCCCTTCATGACGATTGGTCTGTTATTAAGTTTCTTACTGAGCTACAAAGATAGTGAAAGGCGAGAGCAAAAAAAATCAAGTTTGCTTGAATTTTTTTTGCCAAGCCGCATCCTCTCTTCTGGAAAGAAGTGAAAGGCGAGAGCAAAAAAAATCAAGTTTGCTTGAATTTTTTCCCGGGGAGAGAAGAAAACTTCTTTTTCAGTGAACGCGTATCATCTCCTTAGAACTGCGAATAGATGAAGGGCACCAGTTCGCTCGAACGCACCTGCAACACAAAGAAGAGCACCAGGGCCAGGATGGCGGCCTTGACCACCAGCGGCGACCACGAGAGCTCGCGTTGCAGCCATTGCGACCAGCGGTGCGGGGCAAAGTGCAGCAGGTATCCGGCTACGAGGGCGACGAAGATAACGGCATATCCCGAGACGAAGGCGGGGATGGCATCGGGGCGGAAGTTGGTGAATATCTGGGTTAGTATCTGTCCGGCGATGTCGAGCGAAGGGGCGCGGAAGAATATCCACCCGGCGGCTACCACATGGAAGGTGAGCAGCACGTTGAGGAAGTGGCGGAAGTGCCCGGCCCGATAGTTCTTGGCCACGGGGAAGATACGCCGGTAGAGTTTGTGGATGATGAGCATCAGGCCGTGCCAGGCTCCCCAGATGACAAAGAGCCACGAGGCACCGTGCCACAGACCGCCCAGCACCATGGTGATGAAGAGGTTGAGATAGGTGCGCACCGTACCCCGCCGGTTGCCGCCCAGCGAGATGTAGAGGTAGTCGCGCAGCCAGCTCGACAGGGAGATGTGCCACCGCCGCCAGAACTCGGTGATGGAGCCCGACTTGTAGGGCGAGTCGAAGTTGATTTTGAACCGGTAGCCCATGAGCAGGGCGATGCCGATGGCCATATCGGAGTAGCCCGAGAAGTCGCAATAGATTTGCAGCGTGTAGCCGTAGACGCCCATCAGATTCTCGAACCCGGTATAGAGCATGGGGTTGTCGAAGATGCGGTCGACGAAGTTGACGCTGATGTAGTCGGAGATGACTACCTTCTTAATCAATCCGCACATGACCAGGAAGAGCCCTTCGCCCAACAGCGCCGGGGTGATGTCGAGCGGCCGGTGTATCTGCGGCACGAAGTCCTTGGCCCGCACCACGGGGCCGGCGGCCAACGGCGGGAAGAACGAGAGGTAGAAGAGGTAGTCGCGGAAGCTGGTGACCGGAGCCATCTGCCGGCGATAGAGGTCGATGATGTAGCTCAGCGAACGGAATGTGAAGAACGAGATACCGATGGGCAGCACGATGTCGAGCGGTTCGAACGGCTGGTGCGTCAGGTCGGCAAAAGTCCCCAGCAGCAGATTGGTATACTTGAAGTAGCAGAGCATGCCCAGGTTCACCACCATGCTCGCCAACACGCAGAGCTGCCGCAGCCCCTTTCGCGAGAGCCGCCCCAACAGCCGCCCCAGCGAGTAGTCCGAGAGGGCCACCACGACCAGCAACAGGAAACAGAGTCCGCTCGACTTGTAGTAGAAATAGAGCGAGAAGAGGATGACAAACCCGATGCGCAGGGCCTCGCGATGGGCCAGCAGACGGTATATCCACATGAACCCGATGAAGAGAAAGAGGAAGAGCCCGGTATTGAACATGAGGGGATTCTGCCCGTCGTAGACGAACAGCGAAGCCACCTTCGACCAATCGATACTCTCCGCAAAGGCGGCCACGTCGGCCACCCGATTATTGAGCCACTCCATTATCCACATAATCTTGATAAGCATTCATAAGTGTGCGATACAACATTTCGCCCTGTATGCGATAGCCGGTCTCGGTACAGTGCGTGCGGTCATAAGCCATGAGCCCCGCCTTGCGCCACGCCGTCGATGAGCCCTTGCCACCCGATACCTCGTACCAGTCCCAGCAGGCCAGATGGTGGTCGGCGGCATAAGCCTTCAGGGTCTCCCGCACCAGCGTGACCCGCGAGTTGGGCGAATAGTAGACCCGGCGGCGCTTCTTCACCCAGCGGGTACGCCGGCGGGCACACTCGGCCGGGGTCGTAAGCAGAATCAGGGCCTGCGGGCAACTCGCTTGTAGCGGAGCCACCACGGCATCGATCTGTTTATAGAGTTCGTCGCGGGTCAGCGAGGTCGAAAACGATTCGTTGGTGCCGAGCGAAATGACGATGAGCCGCGGTGCCAGGGCGGCCACCTGCTCGGCAAAGTGAGGTATGGCGGCGTAGCTGCTGTAAAAAGCACCGTTGTTGCCGATGGTATGGTAGAGGATACCGCTCTCGCCCGTCTCGAGACTCGCCCCGTAGATGGCCAGCCGTTCCTCGCCGGGAGCAATCTGTCCCGAGAAGTGGATGCTGCACACCGGGTCGTTCCACGAATAGCAGGTGAGGAAGGGGCTGCGAGCCTCGCCCGTGACCCGATAGGGTTCGGAGATGACTGCCGGGAACGAGTCGGTAGGCTCGTGGAAGAGGCGCACCCGTCGGAACCCCTCGCAATCGTCGGTCTTGCTGAGGGTCGAGACCGTGAGGTCTATGCGGTTGGTACGAGGCACGATGGCTATCCCCCCGATGCCCGGGGTATAGGCGCTGTATTTGCGACCCACACAGCGGGCGAAATTCCAGGCACCGTCGGCCACCACCGAGTAGTCGTGCGGCTCGTTGGTCTTGGCCAGTTTCAGTGGCACCACCAGCCCGCGTCCGGCATCGCCGAAACGCCGTTGCAGCGGCAACCGCACCGCCTCGGTGAGGTAACCCGCCTGGATGTGCGAGTCGCCTATGTGTACGATAGAGACCACGCGGGCCGTCGAGTCGGAGCCGTTTTGCAACGAATCCATCTCGGCAAAGAGCGGCGACCAGTCGGCCCCGTTGAAGTCGATGAGGTTCTTCTCCTTGTTCAGGAACGCCGGTACCGATACGGTGTCGCCCACCCATTGCGCGCGCAGCGGTGCGGCACAGGCCATCAGCAGCAGAAGAGATGCTATGAGGTGACGTATTTTCATAACCCGTTTCGGTTCAAGCTGTATTCCAGCGATTTGACAAACTCGCCCGCCAACCGTCGGCCCCCTTTGTGGTTGATGTGCGTATAATCCTTGTTGGCCTGTTTCTGGGCTACATAGTCGGCCATGCCGTTGAGGCCGCCCATGGCGGCAAAGGTATCCCAGAAGACTACGCCGGCATTTTTGGCCGCCAGCCGTTGCGCCCGCGAGAGAGCCAGTACGGCCGGCATGGTGGTAAACGACCCGTTGAGCTTGCGGCTGCGGTCGCCCACACCCATCAAGATGATGTCGGTATTCGGGTAGCAGGCCTTCAGGTGGTTGATGACCGCCACCATCTTGCGGGCATACGACTCGTAGTGAAGTATCTCGGGGGTCATTACATTCAAGCCATATTGCAGCACGATGGCATCGTAGGGGACGATAGCCTCCATCTGCGTGCAGCGAGCGGCCGGGATAGATACCAGCGACAGACCCGAATAGCCGCGCGTCGAGATGTTGTCGACGGCAATGCCCTGCGTATCGTCGAGCCATACGCCTATGGCTGTAAAGCCGGCAATGGCGCCGGTGCGCACGTCGAAGCGGTTGGTCTTGCCCTCCACCTCGAGCGCCTGGATGTCGGGTGAGCCGGTTACGGCATAGCTCTGCCAACTGCCATCGCCTGTCTTAAGGTCGACCGAACAGTCGTTGCGTGCCACGAAGAGGAACCGCGAGACGGTCCAACTGTCGGCCCGTTCGATGCGTGTGGTTCCCCGGTATTGTGCCCGGGCCCCCTCCAGCGGCACGAAATATTGTTGTTGCAGCGGCATCAGGCTCCAGTCGGCCTCCCGGGGCTTGAGCACGCTATGCACCTCCCAGCCGTTGCCCGACTGGACTACCGAGCGGCGGAAGCCCGGGAAGTCGGAGTGCATCGACACGTAGCCGACCCCGCATCCGCCATACTGCTTTTGCAACTGGCTGCGGACATCCTGCGTGAAGATGTCGGCCTCGATAAACGAGTCGCCCAGAAAGGCAATACGGACCGGGCGCCCCAAGGTAGCGCGTTGCTCCATGGCTGTGAGCAGATGCGACAGGCCGTTCCCGTCGGGCGAGAAGTCCTCGAACAGCACCACCTCGCCATCCTTGCGGGGCGGCGCGTCGACCATCGAGGTGTCGAGCCGCGCCGGTGCCGCCACGGCCGCCCGCGGAGGCGTGAGGCTGTCGCCCGGTGTCACTGATTTCTCCACCACCGAGTCGGCCGGCTGTTCCTGAGCCGCAAAGAGCGAGTCGCTCTCGGCATCGTGCCACACGGCATCGCCCGGCAACTCGAGCATGGACTCGTCTACCCGAATATCAGAAAAGAAATCGATAGGTTTTGTCGTGAAACCGCCCCATTCCATCACAGGCAGTTTTGTCAGGAGGAATAGAAAAACTACAGCTATCAACAACAGGGCCACCACATGCCCGCTTGTATGTTTGGGGGAGTTGCTCCCCGCTTTCTTTTTCTTCACTTTGGCTTTCAATGAGAGCACAAAGATAAACAAAGCATCTCACGATAGGAGCGGTCGAGCCGAAAAAATAACGGTGCCACCGCCCCGGATTTGTTTTTTTCGGAATATTTTTATAATTTAGCTTTTACTTATGTTTACACTCGCCTTGATGCCCTTTACCGACTGGGTCTATCTCGTAGTCTATACGATATATGCCATCACCATACTGGGAACGATTGTGATTGTCATCACCGAAAATCGTAACCCGGTAAAGAGTCTGGCGTGGGTCATCGTGCTCACTTTCCTTCCCGTGGTGGGGTTGGTCTTTTATATCTTTTTCGGACAGAATTTCAAGGCCAAGCGCATGGTGTCGCGACGCATCAAGCGCAAATTGCGCAAGCGCGACTACCACTCGATTGTCAATATCGACGAGCTGCCGTTGAACGAGGAGAGCAAGCAGGAGATCAAGCTTTGTCACAGCCTGTGCAGCATGCCCTACTACTCGGGCAACCGGGTGAAGATCTTCACCACGGGGCAGAGCAAGTTCGACCAGTATCTGCAAGACCTGGAGGCAGCCCGCGAGTACATACACATACAATACTATATCTTCGAAGACGACAAGCTGGGTTCCCGCGTGAAAGAGGTGTTGCTGCGATGTGCCCGCCGGGGGGTACAGATACGGGTGCTCTACGACGACGTGGGGTGCTGGTCGGTCAAGAAGCGTTTTTTCAAGGAGATGCAGAAGGCCGGCATCGTTGTGCGTCCCTTCCTCGAGATAACCTTCCCCCAACTGGCCAGCCGCATCAACTACCGCAACCATCGCAAGATAACCATCATCGACGGCCACATCGGCTACATCGGCGGCATGAACATCGCCGACCGCTATATCGAGGGGCTCAAGTGGGGCATCTGGCGCGACACGCATCTGCGCATCGAGGGGCCGGCCGTGCAGGGACTGCAACTGCTCTTTGCCGTCGACTGGAGTTTCGAGTGCAAAGAGGTGTTGTCGGCGCCGCACTTCTTCCCGCCGATAGAAGATCGGGGAGAGAGCGGTATCCAGATTGCGCCGGGTGGACCCATAGGCGAGTGGTCCAACATTGCCATGCTCTTCCTGAAAGCCATTACCAACGCTAAAAAGGCGGTCTACATACAGACTCCCTACTTCCTGCCCACCGACAGTCTGGCCAAGGCATTGCAGACGGCAGCGCTGGCCAAGGTCGACGTGCGGGTGATGATACCCGAGCGGTCCGACTCGCAGATACTGCGCTTCGCCTCGTTCTCCTACATCGCCGAGATGTTGAAGGCGGGAGTGAAGGTCTACTTCTACCAACCGGGACTGCTCCATGCCAAGACCGTCATTATCGACGACGAACTTTGCACGGTAGGGTCGACCAACTTCGACTTCCGCAGCTTCGAACACAACTTCGAGGCCAACGCCTTCATCTACGACCGCGAGGTCAACAGCGAGATGAAGCGCATCTTCATCGACGACCAGCAGCACTGCCGGCGCATCATCCTGCACTACTGGCGTCACCGCCCGTTGTGGCAAAAGGGACTGGAGTCGATCATGCGGCTGTTGAGCCCGGTATTATAGCGGTTGTTCCAGAAACTGTTCGCTCACATTGACGAGCCACACCTTCTCGGTGGCCCGGGTAAAGGCGGTATAGAGCCAACGGTAGAAGTCGAGCGAGAGAGCCGCCCCCTGCTGAATATACCCCATGTCGATATAGACGTGTTTCCACTGGCCGCCCTGCGCCTTGTGGCAGGTAACTCCGTAGGCATATTTCACCTGCAGAGCGTTGAACCACGGGTCGGTCTTGAGGCGTTTGAACTTCTCGCGCCGGGTGGTGAGGTCGTAGTAGTCGGCCATGACCTGCGTGAACAGAGCCTCCTGCTGTTCGCGGGTGAGCGAGGGGGAGTCGCTTGAGAGGGTATCGAGCAGAATCCTGGCATCCATCTCGACCTCGCGATCGGGGAAATAGAGCAGTACATCGGCAAAATGAAATCCGTACAGCTCGGTGCGTCGGGCCACCCGCACCACCCGGGCCACGTCGCCGTTGGCAATGAAATCGATCTCCTTGTACTCCTTGCCCCAGAAGTAGTTGTTCTTGGCCACCAGCAGCAGGTCGCCGGCGGTGAGCTCCTCCTCGCGATAGAGAATCTGGTTGCGGATACCCTGGTTGAAGATGTTGGCCCGCTTGTTGGAGCGGGTGATGACGATGGTCTCGTCGAGCCCCACCCGGTCGTACGAGTCGGAGATGCGCTCCACCAGATACTCGCCGCTGAGGGCCTCGACGTCGGGGAATCCCTTGACCCGGAGGCGGGGCATGGGCAGTGGTACCTGCTCCATCTCCTCGCGCAGACGGGTGGCGTTGCTGAGGATACCCGACTCGGCCGCCTGCCGCGCCACCTCGCGCAGCTCATATTCCCACACGGTGAGGCCATACCCCTTCAGCACCGCAGCGTCGAGGGCCGGGCTGCGCTCCTGACCTACCGGCGGCAACTGGGCCGTATCGCCCAGCAGAATCAGGCGGCAATGTTCGCCCGAATAGACATACTCCACCAGGTCGTCGAGCAGCCGGCCGGTACCATACACCGCACCCTCGCCCGACGAGTTGGCAATCATCGAGGCCTCATCGACGATAAAGAGGGTGTGTTTGGCCAGATTCTCGCCCACGAGGAACCCCTCCATGTCGGGCGAATAGCTCTTCTGCCGGTAGATGCGGCGGTGTATCGTATAGGCGGGATGGCCGGCGTAGCGGGCAAAGACCTTGGCCGCCCGTCCCGTAGGGGCAAGCAGCACCACCTTGCTCTGCAACTGGGCGAGGGCCTTGACCAGCGCCCCCACCAGCGAAGTCTTGCCCGTGCCGGCATAGCCTCGCAGCAAAAAGAGCGTGTCGTTGTGCTCGTCGAGCACAAAAGTGGCCAGCATCTGCAGCAATTCGCACTGCTGCCGGTTGGGGGCGTAGGGCAGATAACTCTCTATCTGTTGAACAAGCAGGTCGGTAATCATGGACGAATGCGATAAAGTGTATCACAAAAATAGTGTTTCCCGTTTTCTTTTCTTACATTTGTACGATTTAAATGGCGAAAATGTCTGTGCCCCTCTTCGCCGGGAGTGTGCGATACCCCCGTGCCGGAACGTGGCCCAGACCTCAAAAAAACAGAATAGCAAAGATGGAACCGATAGCGGCATTGAACCAGTTGATGAAAGAGAGTCACAAGTACATCCTCACGATGTATGCCGACGGTTCGTACCTGCACATCTTGTTGCAGCACACCGAGAATCGCGACTCGATTGTGACCGAACGGCTGCCCATCGGGTCCACTCAACAGTCGCTCGAGGAGGCAGTTTTTTCCCAACCCGTCCTCACCCGGGCCTTCGAGAAGGTCTTCTTTCTGGTCGACTCGCCCCGCTATACCTTCATCCCCAACGCTTTCGCCTCGGCCGACGACAACCCGCTCTACTTCAATTTCTGTTTCCCCGACAGCGACGGCACCGCCGTAGCGGCCGAGCTGCCTCATACCGGAGCGCAGATGCTCTTTGAGGTAGATACCGAGCGGCTTTCGTTCATCCGGCGCACCTTCGACCGCCCCGTCGTGCTGCACCGGCTGGCTCCCGTGTGCGAATACTTCTACCGCAAGAGCCGGCTGGGCTACAACGCCAAACTCTACGTGCACTGGGGCAACGACTCGATCGACCTGTTTGCCTTCAACCAACAGGGATTCCTGCTGGCCAACAGCTTTGCCATACACCACGTGAACGACGGCATCTACTACATTCTGAATGCCTGGAAACAATTGGGATTCAGCCCCACCGACGACGAGCTCTCGCTCTCGGGCAACCACCAGGAGCTGCGGCAGCACATCATTCCGCTCATTCGCAAGCATCTGGCTTTTATCACCCTCACGAAATTCCCCTCTCACCTGCCGGCCGGCGACGAGAGTCTACCCTTGCCGCTGCGGCTCATCACCGCTTATACTCGATAGAGTGGGGCTTCAATCCCCTCTCTGCCTGCGGTATTGCGAAGGGGTACAACCATATTTTTTCTGGAAAGAGCGGCGGAAGGTCGAGACCGAATTGAACCCGCTCAAGAGGGCTGTCTCTTCGATACTGCCCCCGAAAGCCGCATCGCCGAGAAGCGACTTGGCCCGTTCGAGCCGGAACGAGTTGATGAAGACGTAGAAGGTCACCCCCAACTCGTTGTTCAGGCAGTTGGAGAGGTAGCTGCGGTTGGTCCCCATCTCGGTGGCCAGGTCGTTGAGCGACAGCTTGGCGTTGAGAAACAACTCCTTTTCGCGGATATACTCCTCGAGTTTCTGACTCATTGGCGACGAGCCGTTACGCAACGGTTCCAAGGCCTCGGCTTCGGATGCTGGGGCGTTTTGCGGCACATCGGGTATCCACTCTTGCCGCAGACTGTAGTAGAGCACTACCGACCACAGCAGGGTCGAGGTGGTATAGTAGACGAGGTCGCCCAGATGGCTGATGTGGGTACAGGTATAGAGCCAAAGCAACAGACAGAGGGCCAGAATAATCATGCTGTTGATGAGCCAGCGCACATTCACCCGCTCGGTGTAGGAGTAGTTCTCGCGCATGAACCGGTTGTAGTTTCTCACCTTGGAGACGATGAAGAGTACCACGACCAGACAGAAGAGGGCCATATAGATCACACTCCCTACGTAAAAAGCCGATGCACCCGTTGTGGCAAATCCGGCGGTGAGGAGTACCAACGGCAATTCGAACTGCACCACCCGCTTGAGGCTGAAGAAGCCGGGGTAGAGAATCTCGAGCAGGAAGAGGGCGCAAAACGGTACTGCCCACATGTCGAACGACAGCAACAGGGTAGAGTAGTAGTACGACTCGCTCACCGAGTCGACGTAGAGCAACAGGTCTTTTACATTCTGTACGCCCCACAGGCAAAACAGGTATCCCAGTACCTGCAATGGTCGGTTGGTGCCCCGAAAGAAGGCCAGATTGATTCCAAAGTAGATGAAAAAGGCCGATGACAAACCGTGTGCAAAATTGGACAGACTTTCGATAAACAGCGTGTTTAGAACCATTCCCCCGTGGTGTTTGATTATGATATTTTCATAGACTCAATGGAATTGCAAATATAGTGTGCCACGCTATAAAAATCAAGAGAACTTGATTTTATGCTCTCGCCTTTCGCTATCTTTTCAGAAGAGAGGATGCGGCTCGGCATAGTCAAATTTGAAAAACAAGTTTTCCCGTTTGCCTCTGCCCTCACCTTTCACTATCTTTGTATCATAAACCAAAGAGCAAACAGCATGCGAATCATCAGCGGTAAATACGGGCGTCGGCGGTTCGATGTCCCCACTAATATCAAGGCTCGGCCCACGACCGACTTTGCCCGGGAGAATATCTTCAACGTACTGGAAAACCTGATCGACTTCGAGGGCATCGAGGCGCTCGACCTCTTTGCCGGCACGGGGGCCATCAGCTTCGAGCTGCTCTCGCGCGAGTGTGCCCGGGTGGTATGTGTCGAGATTTACCCCACGCAATACAACTTTATCCGCAAGGTGCGGCAACAGCTCGGCGACCGCAACCTCACCCCCATCAAGGGCGATGTCTTCAAGTTTGTACAAAGCTGCCGCCAGCAGTTCGACCTGGTGTTTGCCGACCCTCCCTACGACTTGCCCAAGCTGGAGACTCTGCCGCACGAGGTGCTGTCGCGCAACCTCTTGAAACCGGGCGGTATCTTTGTACTCGAGCATTCGAAGAACAACGACTTCTCGTCGCACCCGCTCTTCGACCAGCATCGCAGTTACGGCAGCGTGAACTTCTCGATTTTCCGTCAGCCCGAGGCCGAGGCCTCCGGGGCGACCGACTCCCCGGACCTCTAACCGGGAGCGAAGCGGCTCGGCCCGCATCGTTATCTCCAGCCCTTTACACGAAAACAGAAGGGCTTCGCCCGGCCCGACGGCCACAGGCAAAGCCCCTTTGAAAGAAAGAAAATAAGAAACTCGTGTTATTTGGTGCGCGTAACCGTGTGCAGCACATGGCCGGTCTTGTCGAGCATGTAGAGGCTCAACTCCTGGTCCGATACCGATACGACTGAGAATCCCGGTTCGGGGCTGCAATATTGCGTTCCCTCGATGGGGCTCACCTTGCGGCTCAGCGAGGCCGACGAGTTGACCACGTAGTCGACCGGGCTGTCGGGCATCTGTATGTGCTGGAAGTTGTGAATGTGCCCGGCGATATACATGTCGACACCATATTTCCTCAACAGCGGGTCGAGACGCTCCTGCAGGTTCTCGCGCTCGATTTCGTCCTTGGGAGTCTGAGCATAGACGGGGTGATGGCCGATGACCACCTTCCAGGTGTCGTGCGAGGCATTCAGCACCGAGTCGATCCAGTGAAGCTGGGCCTGCATGTCTTGGGCGGCCACGTCGCGATACGACTCTTCCGACTCCTTGTGGTATTTGTCGATAAGCGGTGCCGTGTCGATAAAGACCACCTTGAGCGTAGAGCTGTCGCCCACCTCGAAGGTCTTGTCGTAGTAGCGGGCCGGCATGCACCAGCGGCGGCTTACGCCCGAATAGTCGAGTACGGCCTGGGTGTTGCCCCGGTATTCGTGGTTACCCAGCACGGGATACCAGTCGAGCATCAGCTCGGGGTGCGAATAGATGTATTCGTAGTTGGTATTCCACAGAGGGTCGTCGACGCTGGCCACCCCCTCGAAGTGGTGAATGTCGCCGGCGGCGGCTACAAACTCGATGCCTATCTCGCCGGCCGTCTCGCCCATCTGCTCGGCAATGGGCTTCTGGTCGTAATAGCCGTTACGTCCCATGTCGTTGGCTACGATAAAGTTGAAGTTATCGTCGATCGACTCGGGGAAGGTGCTGTTTTGCGTGTCGTTGGTCTGGCGGCACGACCAGCCGCACAGGATAATCCCCACCAGCAGCAAGGCCGAAAAGGTGCGGACATGTCTCAAAAAGAATCTAACGGATTTTTTCATTTCGCTTCGTTTATTTGTTTTTATCATTTACTTGTTTTTTAGAACTCCCATTTTACACCGATGTCGAAGGTCGACTTGTAATACTCGAGCTGTGCCATGTACTGCTTGGAGCCCTGGTAGTAGCGCAGCGGCTGGTTGGTGAGGTTGTTGGCCTCGGCAAAGATGCGCAGGCCGTCGGCAATGCGATACGAGGCGTTGGCGTCGAGGAAGAGCTGCCCGTCGTAATAGCGGTCTTCAAAAGCCGTGCTGGCCACCTCGTCGAGATACCCGGCGGTGTAGTTCAAAGAAACACGTGCCGAGAAGCGATTGTTCTCCCAAGCCAGCGAGGCGTTGAACATGTGCGGAGCCGTGCCCGGGAAGCTCACGTCGGTACGCTCCTCGCCGTCCTCGTTGTAGATACCTTTGGTAATCGAGTGGGTATAGGTGTAGTTGAGCATCACGCTGAAGTTGCGCATGAAACTCGAGGCAAAGAAGTCGAGCTTGCGCTGGAAGGCCAGCTCCACACCGAAGAGGTGTACCTGGTCGCCGTTCAGGGGGCGCAGGAACTGCCACTGCTCACCGGCCGGGATGGGGTTGGGCAGGTTGGGGAAATCGGCGGCAAACTTCTCGGTCGTATAGTTGGCATCGAGGTAGTTGTAGATGAAGTTGTCGAGATTTTTGTAGAAGAGCCCGGCCGAAACGATACCCACCGACTGGAAGTAGTATTCGCCGATGAGGTCGGCGTTGTAGGAGTAGGTGGCCTTCAGGTCGGAGTTACCGGCCGAGATTTCGCGGTCTTCCGATTTTACATCGGCAAAGGGAATCAGGGCGTAGTAGTTGGGGCGGGCGAGTGCCGTCGAGAAGACACCGCGGAGTACCATATTCTTTCGGGGTGTGTAACAGATGGTCACGTTGGGCAGCACGTTGGTGTAGCTGTTTTTCACGTTGCGCAGGTCGGCGTTGGCATAGTCTTCGTCGAGCACATAGTTGCCCTCGTAGTCGACCCGGGTATGCTCGATGCGGGCCCCCACGATAAAGGTGAGGTCGGGGGTAATATCCTGGTCCCAACGCAGATAACCGGCGTAGATTTGCTCCTTGGCCTTGTAGTTGTTGACCAGATACTCCGACGGGTCGGCCTCTTTCTCGAAGAGTGCGGCGTTGTTGAGGTCGACATTGCCCAGCCATTTTTTGGAGACGAACGAGCCCGGTATGTAGCGGTCGCCCTGCGTCAGAGGCGAGTTGTAGGTGACCGGTTCCATGTCGCCCAGCGAGGGGAGACCGTCGATGGGGGTATATTCATAAAAGTTGTTGTTGCGCTCCTTGCTCTTGATGCGAGCTTTCAAACCGAAGTGGAGACGACCCTTTTGCGATGCGATGGCCGAGAGAGGTACCCGGGCGTTGATTTTGGCCGAGTATTCATCCTCGTCGGTATAGTCGTGCTGTTCGGTGAGCTTGTCGAAGGCAAAGAGACTCAAGTCTTGCCCGGGAGCCGAGATAAAGGGCAGTCGCGGGTTGGTCAGATCTTGTGTGAGCGAAAGTCCCTCTTGCGTATACTCGATGTAGCGTTCGTGCGGACGGTCTTCCTGAGCCTTGGCATAGCTGAGGTTCCAGTCGAGGTCGAACCGGGGCGAGAGCAGGTGCGTACCCGTGAGCGAATAGGATTGCACCCGCTGGTCTTCGAGACGGGCGTTCTTGTTGCGGCAGTTGTCTATACCGCCTTTGGTCTCGCGGGTGATGTTACCCGTGTATCCGGTAATCGCCTGCGTAGCCTCGTCGTATACGGGTTCCACATCCTTGAACTGGGTGCGGAAGCGGTTCTCCCTGTCGTCGCGCCAGTTGTACATCAGGTCGGCAGCCAGCGTGTTGTTGGCATCGATTTTCCAGTCGGTATTGAGCGAGATGCTGCGGCGGATGCGTTGCACGTCGTATTTGCGAATATCCATCTCTTCGAGGAAAATATTCTGGGCGTCGTCCTTGCCCCACACCCCTTCGATATTGTCCGAACCGTAGCTCTTGTTCATGTACGAGGCGCTGAGTACCACGCCCACCTTATCGTCGGCAAAGCGGTTGGAGTAGACAAACGAGCCCGACCCGGTAGCCCCGTTGCGGATGGGGTTGAAACCGCCCAGTGCCGTGAGCGAGATGCGCTGCCGGCCCGATGCGGCGCGAGTCACCAGGTCGACCGAACCGCCTATGGCATCGCCATCCATGTCGGGAGTAAGGGTTTTGTTTACCCGTATGGTCTGTATCATGTCCGAGGGAATCAGGTCCATCTGCACCTTGCGGTTGTCGCCCTCGGCCGAGGGGATGCGGTTCCCGTTCAGAGTCACCGAGTTCAACTCCGAAGCCAGACCCCGTACGATGATGTTGCGGGCCTCGCCCTGGTCGTTCTGCATGGTGATACCCGGTACCCGTTTCAGCGCATCGCCTATGTTCGAGTCGGGGAAACGGCCCACCTGGTCGGCCGAAATCACGTTGGTTACATTGCGGTTGGTCTTCTGCTGGTTGAATGCCTTGGCCTGTCCGCGAGCCTGGTCGCCCATGACTACCACCTCGTTCAAGACTTTCGAATCTTCCTGCAACTGAAACTCGATGACCGAGTTTCCTCCCTCTTTTACCGTGACGTCCTGATACGCCGTCGTATATCCTAAGTAAGTGACTTCGACCCGATACTCCCCGTCGGGAACATTCAGGAACTCGAAGTAACCGTTTTTGTCCGAGACTGTGTAGCGGTTAAATTTGTCCAGTCGCAGTACGGCGCCCGGCAACGTGTGGTGCTCGGTCCCCTCTTTCACCGTACCCGAAATAAGTCCTGCTGCTTGTGCAACAGCAATTTGCACGAGAATAAAAATCAATGTGAATGTCCTTTTCATACTGTTTTTCCGTTGGTTATATGCTGCGCCAAAATTATCGGGCCCGTGCAACATTTGTGTTACAACTGTTTTAAGCCTAAGCAACATTCGTTATACATTGATGCTACAACTCGTTTATTATCAGTGAGGTTGGCTAAACGAGAGAAGGGTATGAGCCGGGGGGACAAAAAAAATCCCCAGGCCCGAAAACAATCGGGTCTGGGGATACTATCGGTCACGACGGGCGGCCTGCCCGCCGGATACATTTTTCGGTTACAACAATTTCTGCAGAAGCTCGGGCACCTGGATGTCGCAACATTGCAACCGGGCGAGGCAATCGGCTCCCTCGGGCGAAAGCGAGAAGTACATCTGCCGCTTGTCGTCATCGCCCAGGCTGCGCTGAATGAGCCCCTTTTTCTCGGCCGAGCGAATCACCTTCGAGGCGTTCGACTGGGAGAGGTTCAACTGTCTGGCAATATCGCCCGACGACAGTTTGGGGCAATCGCTCAAGGCACACAGCAGGGAGCCCTCGTTGAGCCCGAGGCCGTAGCGCTTTTCAAACCGGGCTTCAAACTCGGTGATGGCCCGGTATACATCGCGTATCTTGCAAAACGATTCCATACGCTTACTTGATTTCATACATGGCCTGTTTGAAACACGAACGCACACACTTGCCGCACTCTATACACTTGTCGGCATCGATTTGCGGCAACCCGAACCCCACCTGGCTGATGGCCTGCCGGGGGCAAAGGTCGATGAGCGGGCAGCGATGGTTCTGCGGACAACGGTCTTTGTCTACTACGATTGGCATATCTTTTTTTCCTCCTTTCTTTACACAAAAGTCGAACCTGCTGTGGGCCTCTCTGCCCCGGTCGATACGACTTTTGTATCGGTTTACAAAATTACATTTTCTTTTCCAATGCAGAACAAGGCCGGGAGTCGCTTTTGCCTGCGGGCAAAACGAAGGGGGAATCTCCCCGTGCGGGAGACTCCCCCTCGCCGATAGGTTCTGCGTTATTTGATAAACTTGGTTTGCAGCACTTGTCCGTCGGCCATGGCCCGAACCAGATAAACGCCGCTCGACAAGTGGTCGACATCGAGGGTCGATTGATTTTCACAACCGGCTACCTGACGTCCGCTGGCATCGAAGACCACGATGCGGTCTACCTGCTCGGCCGAGCATACTACCTGACCGGCACTTACCCACAAGCGGCCGTCGGCTGCAACCGACTCTACGGACGAACCGCCTTTGACTATATCGCCATAGAACCCGATGTTGTCGATCGAGAGCATGTAGCCGTCGGTCGTCGTCAGACGGATGGCTACGTAGATGTTCTGTCCCTTATAGGCGCCCAGGTCTACACCGCGGGTGCTGGGATTGGTGGCGAAGTTCTCGTCGGTAACCGTCAGAATCGAGGTGAAGCTCTCGGGCTCGGCATCGGTGGTCGATACCATAATCTCGTAGTCCTCGGCAAAATCTTCACCGGCATCGCCCGACATGGCCGACCATACCATATTGGCATTGTCGGAAGTAACCCCGATTTGGGGGAAGATGCACCAGCGGTCGGCCGGAACAACCGTCGTAAACCACGAAGCAGCGGTAAGCATCCACGAACCGAAGGTGGGGTGCTCGTTGATTTCAATCACGTTCCACGGCTCGTTGTTGGGGAATATGTCGTTCAACGACGAGTTGACCGTGGCACCGTCTTCGGCTCTCAACGTCAGCTCTTCGGGAACGGTTCCCGTTTCGAAGTCGTAGTACATGACCGGGTTCTTCACTACGGTGAACTCGACTTCGAGAGTATTGTTTTCGAGATTCTCGTCGCCCTCGTTCTCGATGGTAATCGTCAGCGTGTGACCGCCGGACGAGAGGCTGGCCAGGGCTTGCTCGCATACGTAGTTTTTAGTCTCCTGAGGTTCGATGCTCTCGATGTCGAAGGTCTCGACAACCGTACCGTCGACGGCAACTTCGACCGAGGCATTGGTAATCGTGTTGACCGAATTGTTGATTACCGAGAAGGAGATGTCTTGCGACTGTTGCGACGATACATATTCGTTGACCGGCGAGATGAGCCAGTCGTCGGCGGCCTGTTGCATGTTGTAGCCATACTTGGCGGCTTGGGTATAGGAGTCGAAGCCCCACGTCGTTTCGTCTTCGTTGGCATCGACCACCATCCATTGGCCAAACTCCGTTTCGGTGTTCAAGGCTGCTTCATACACGACTTCGGCATGAGCTGCGCTGAATGCACCGCACAAAAAAATCACATAAGTAAACAGTTTTTTTATAACCACATTTTTGATAACCTTACAAATGTGATTAAAAAAAGTTTAAATTCCAATAGTTGGCGCATCTATTTTGTATTATAATTGCTTTTTGATAGCGAAGTATATCAATTAGTTATCATAGGGTAAATCCATCCGATACCAGGGCCGCCGATTTTTTTCTTGTATCTGTCCCGTCGCAGCAAACGATATTCATCTCCACGGCAACGGTAGAAGCCGTGGAGATGAAAAAGCGACACCTCTCTCGCAGTCTCCGCTCGGGAGAACGTGGCTTCATGGGGTTATTTCTTCAGCAATACCTTGTCGATAGCCTCCTTGAACGAACTTTTGGGCATGGCTCCCGTAGCCATCTGCGGCTGCTCGCCCATGGGGATAAAGAGTATCGAGGGGATGCTTCGTATCCCGAACAGACCGGCCAGCTCCTGTTCCTCTTCGGTATTCACCTTATAGATATAGATTTGTCCGTCGTACTCTTCGGCCAGTTCCTCGAGTATGGGTGCTACCATTTTGCAGGGGCCGCACCACGAGGCGTAGAAGTCGATGATGGCCGGCTTGTCGCCCAGGTATTTCCACTCATTGGGATTGGTTTCATAATCCATCACTTTTTTCAAGAAATCGGCTTTGGTCAATTCAATCGTTTTCATCTTGTTCTCCTTTTTATTATTTTTATCATTGTTCGTCGCTTGGGTTTCACAGGCGGCCAGCAGAAGCGCAACCAGACTCACCGCCCAAATCATCAGTCGTTTATTCATAACTTTTCTCTTTTTTAAATGAACTCATCAATAATCCGCCTATGGCTGCTCCCCACACCGTGCTGGTCCAGGGCGATGCCGTGATGGGGCAGGTGCCGCTGGCGCAACCTACATACCGCCAGTAAAGGTATCCGCCTACGGCTCCCAATATCAAGCCCAGAGCCAACAATCCGTATCGCTTCATCCAGCTCTTCATCACTTGCTTTTTGTCCTTTATCTCTATATTTGTTTTCATAAGAAAAATATTCCATTAGAAATTACTTTGCAAAGATGTATATTGTTTTCCATATAAACAATATTCCTATGGAAAATATTTATGGATATAATATCTCTTAACACTCTCGGCTATTCCGGGACATCTGCAGGGAGGGTATCTGGGAGACTGTCGAATAAAAAAATCCTCCGCACCGGGTGAGGCGCGAAGGATTCTGTTACAAGGTTTTAGCGGTAATCTTACAATTCGAATTTGTACATGCGGGCCAACCGCAACTGGTATTCATACTCGAGCGAGAGCCGGTTGTCAAACGCCTCGTAGAGCTGGGTCGCATCTACCAGATATTCGACCATCGATATTTGTCCGGCCGTGAGGGCCTTTTGCAGCAGCCCCAGGTTGTTCTGGCGCATCAGCAGGTCGTAGCGGGCGTGGTCGCGTTGCAACGATACGGCTTCGTCGTAGGCGGTCTGCAGCTCGGCCAAAGCCTGTTGCTCGCGATTGTTCACGGCAAAGCTCCCGGCCAGAGCCTGGGCCTTGGCCATCTTCACCTTCTTGCGATTGGCAAAGAGGGGGATGGAGATACCTACCGAAAGACCGTTGAACCGCTCGCCCAACTCATAGGCATGGCGGTAGCCCAACTCAAACTTGGGCAGCCACCCGGCCCGGTTGAGGGCCACCGACTTGTCGGCGATGAGGCTCTCCTGGCGCAGCAGCTGCAGCTCGGGGTCGGCCTGCAGGGCCTGGGCTTTCAGGTCGTCGAACGAGGCGGGCATCGCTGCCTGCGGGTAGTCGGTCAACATCTCGAGGCCCCCCTCGAAAGGTTCGCCGCCGTTCAGCGCCCGCAGTTGGGCCAGACAGGCCGAACGGTCGTTGCGCAGCCGCGTGTTGGCGGTGGTGACGTTGAGCTGTTCGATTTCGATTTTGTTCACGTCGAGTATGGCGGCATCGCCCGTCGCGAGTCGTTCGCGATAGAGGGCGGCCAGCCGGTCGGCAGCCGCCTGCCGCTCCTCGCCCAACTGAATGCAGCGGTTCAGATAGACGATGCGCAGGCACAACTCCTTGGCCTGCAACAGCACCTGCTGCCGCAACAGTGCCTGCTGCCCGTCGTAGAGGCTGCGCTTGAGGTTGCCCATCTGGTTGCGCTGCACGTAGAGCGAGGGGAAATCGAATGCCTGCGACACGGTGATGTCGTATTTGCGGTCGCCGGCATTCTGGGCACCCCACAGGTGCTCCAGTTCGAAAGTTGGGTCGGCGAGCGAGTTTTGCGACGACACCTCGGCCTTCTGGCTCAGCACCATCTGGGCCCCGGCCTTCAGCTGGGGATTGTTGGTCTCGATACTCGACAGAATATCGGCCATCTTATTTTGAGCTCCCGCACCCGCAACGGCGAGTGCGCAGAGCAGGAAAAGCGTTTTTCTCATCGGTTTTCTTTTTTACGGTTCATAATCCAATAAACGACCGGCACCACAAAGGCGTTGAGGAAGGTCGAAGTAATCAATCCGCCCAGAATCACTTTGGCCATCGGGCTCTGTATCTCGTTGCCCGGCAGGTCGCCGCCCAGAGCCAGCGGGATAAGGGCCAGGGCCGAGGTGAGCGCCGTCATCAGGATGGGGTTCAACCGGTCGAGCGAGCCGTGCAATACGGTATCGTGCAGCGTATGCCCCTCGGCCAGCATGGTGTTGTAGTGCGACACGAGCAGCATGCCGTTGCGGGTGGCGATACCGAAGAGCGAGATGAAGCCGATGATGGCGGGGATACTGATTTCGCCCGTGGTGAAGCGCAGGATAAAGACGCCGCCGATGAGGGCCAGCGGCAGGTTGAGCAGGATGACGGCCGACTGCGACGCGCTGCGGAACTGGTTGTACAACAGCAGGAATACCACCAGCAGCGAGAAGAGCGACACAATCGAGAGGGTGCGCGAGGCGGCGGCTTCGCTCTCGAACTGTCCGCCATACTCGATGAAGTAACCCTCGGGCAGGGTGATGGTCTCGTCGATGCGTTCCCGGATGTCGTCGACTACGCTACGCAGGTCGCGGTCGCTCACGTTGGCCGAGATGACGATTTTACGTTTCACATTCTCGCGGTTGATGGTGTTGGGACCGGTAGCCGACTCAATCTCGGCCAGTGTGCTCAACGGCACTTTGCCCATCTGCGTGTCGATCATCAGGTCGCCGATGCGGGAGGCGGTGGCCCGTTCGTCGTCTTTCACCTTGACCGTGAGGTCGAAGGTACGGCTACCCTCGTAGACCTGCGAGACTACCTCGCCGGCCAGGGCCACGTCGATAAACTCCGAGAACTCGGACAGCGTTACCCCGTAGCGGGCCAGCATCTCGCGCCGCGGCGTAATCTTCAGTTGCGGCCGTTCGATTTGCTGCTCGACATTCAGGTCTACCACGCCGTCGATGGTCGAGATGTTTTTCTTGATCTGGTTGCCCAGCATGAACATGCGGTTGAGGTCGTCGCCGAAGAGCTTGATGGCGATGCGGGCCTGTGTACCCGAGAGCATGGCGTCGATGCGGTGCGAGATGGGCTGCCCGATTTCGATGTTGACACCGGGCAGAATCGAGAGTTTCTTGCGCACATCGGCTACCACCTCGGCATGCGAGCGGTCTTTCAGTTCGAAGGGGGCTTCGATTTCCGAGGTGTTCACACCCAGCGCATGTTCATCGAGCTCGGCACGTCCCGTCTTGCGGGCCACGGTCTTGATTTCGGGCACCTCGAGCAGCAGTTGCTCGGCCCGGCGGCCGATGTTGTCCGACTCCTCGAGCGAGATGCCCGGCAGGGTGCTCACGTTGATGGTGAACGACCCTTCATTGAACGACGGCAGGAAACTGCGGCCCAGGGTAAAGAAGGTAATCAGTGCCGCTACAAAGAGCACGATGGTGCCGCCCAGTACCTCGCGGCGGTGGCGCAGCGACCACTCGAGGGCCCGCTGGTAATACTTCTTGAGGGTGCGGGCCACGATGGGTTCGCGGCTCATCTTGTCGTCGTCACCCTTACCCAACAGGTAGCTGCAGAGTACCGGCGTGAGGGTGAGGGCCACGATGGTCGAGGCAAACAGCGCCACGATGAAGGCGATACCCAGCGGTACCAGCATGCGCCCCTCCATACCGGTGAGGAAGAAGAGGGGGATGAAGGTGACGATAATGATGAGCGTCGAGTTGAGGATAGGCATACGCACCTCGCGCGAAGCCTCGAACACCACGTCGATAACCCGCTTGCGCTCGCCGGGCGGCAGCTTGCGGTTTTCGCGCAGGTGTTTGTAGACATTTTCCACGTCGACAATGGCATCGTCGACCAGCGACCCGATGGCGATGGCCATACCGCCCAGACTCATGGTGTTGATGGTGAAGCCCATGAAGTGCAGGGCCAATATCGAGAAGAGCAGCGAGAACGGCAGGGCAACCAGCGAGATGATGGTGGTGCGCACGTTCATCAGGAAGAAGAAGAGCACGATGACCACGAAGAAGGCCCCTTCGTAGAGCGACTTCTTCACGTTGTCGATAGAGCTCTCGATGAAGTGCGACTGGCGGAAGATGTCGGTCGATACGGTCACGTCGGCCGGCATGTTCTTTTTCAGCTCGTCGACCGACTCCAGCAGCTTGTCGGTCAAGTCGAGCGTGCTGGTGTTGGGCTGCTTGGTGACGGTGAGCAGCACGGCCGGATGAGCCTCGACCGAAGCGCACCCCAGCTTGGGCGCCTTGTCGCCAATCTTCACCTCGGCGATGTCGCCCATCAGGATGGGGACACCGTCGACGCGTTTCACCACACCCTTGGCAATGGCGTCGACATCGGTCGTAGCCACGGCACCGCGTATGATGTATTCGTTGCCATATTCATAGAGGATGCCGCCGTTGGCATTGCGGTTCATCTGGCGGGCAGCGGTCAGCACCTCGTCGAGCGAAACCCCGTATTGTTTCATGCGGGGCAGGTCGAGCAGAATCTGGTACTCCTTCATCTCGCCGCCGATGACGGTAACCTGTGCCACCCCACCGATGGAGAGGAGGCGGGGACGGATGGTCCAGTCGGCCAGCGTGCGCAAGTCGCGCATCGAGGTCGAGTCGGCCGTGAGGCCGATAATCATCATCTCGCCCAGAATGGACGACTGCGGGCCCAGCGTAGGGGTGCCTACCCCCTGGGGCAGGCTCTCGCCCACGACGGCCAGTTTTTCGGAGGTTATCTGGCGGGCCCGATAAATATCGGTACCCCAGTCAAACTCGACCCACACGACCGAGAAGCCGGTGGTCGACGACGAGCGCACCCGACGCACGTCGGTGGCACCGTTGAGGGCCGTCTCTACCGGGAAGGTAACCAGGCGCTCCACCTCTTCGGGAGCCATGCCCGGAGCCTCGGTCATCACCACGACGGTGGGGGCGTTCAGGTCGGGGAATACGTCGACATCCATCTTGAGCGACGTATAGATGCCTGCAAACATCAACAGTATCGAAGCAACCAGCACGAGCAGCCGATTGTTCAGCGAATATCGGATAATCTTGTTCAACATGGCTGCGGCGGATTAGTGGTTGTGGGAATGACCTTCGGGAATGACACCGCTGTGTGCGGCCAGTTTCACCTGATAGACACCGCGGGTAACCACCCGGTCGCCCTCGTGCAGACCCGAGAGGATGCGCACGTTGGCCCCGTCGGTATCACCCAGCGTGACCTCTTGCTTCTTATATCCCTCTTCGTCGAGACGCAGGTAGACGAAGTAGAGTCCCTGCTCCTCGGTGAGGGCCGAGACGGGTACCACCAGGGCATTGTCGACCGGCGTAGAGAGCAGATAGACCTCGACACAGGCACCGGGCACTACATCGCCCCGGTTGTCGAGTTCGAAGACCACCGGCACGTAGGCACCGCCGGCCAGGGAGCCGCGGCCGTAGCTCAGCAGCTTGCCGTTCAGTTGGTCGAGGCTGTATACCTGGTCGTCATACGAGGTCTTGAAGTGGGCCGATGCGATGGTAGGCAGTGCCTTGTAGTAGCGTTGCGGCACCTCGGCCCGCAACCGCAACCGGCGGTTTTGCGAGAGGGTCATCAGCGGTTGTCCCATCTCCACGAAGTCGCCGTCGTTCACCAGAATGTTTTTCAGGTAGCCGCTCATGGGAGCCTGCACGGCACTGCCCGTCCCGTTTCCGCCGATAGCCTCGTAGGCCAGCCGGGCGGTCTCGTAATCCTTGGCTATCCGTTCGTACTCCTGGCGCGAGATAATCTGGTCTTTCACCAGTTCGCTGGCCCGGTCGTAGGCCTTGCGAGCCGTCTCGTAGTCGATATGGGCGCGTTGTGCCGGGTCGCCTGCGGCCAGCTTTTGGGCCGAGAGGCGCAGCAGCACGCTCCCTTTCGATACTTGACTGCCGTCGGTGATATGCCGTCCGGCCAGCGAGACCACGCCCGACACGGGGGCTACGACCGTCATCTCGTCGCCCTGGGCGGCCGAGAGAGTACCCGAGCAGGGAATCACGCTGTGAAACTTCTCGGGCTTTATGGTTTTGGTGGTCAGGCCGATGGCTTCGGCCTCGGCTTTTTTCAGGATGATTTCGTCGCCATGGCCTTCGGCTTCGTGGTCGTGACCTTCGTGCTCGCTGTGCTCATGGTCGTGCTCTTCGATGTGGTCGCTGTGTTCGTGGGCTTCGCCATCGGTGTGCGACGAGCCCGAGCAGCTCCACAGAATATACGATAAGATTGTGATTGTCAATAATATGTTTCGTTTCATAGGTATTGCTTTAATATTGAATAAACAGATGTTTCAATCGTTACGGCCATGTCGGTGGCCGCACGTACGCATGGCTCGGCAGTGCATGATGCTCTGCGAGACAACACGATTTCAAAACTATATACCTATGCTACGGGAGGGGCCCTCAGAGCGAGGGTCTGGAGAAAGACGGCCGTATGCAGCCGTTCGACATAGATGCCATACGTGGGCGACTCGTCGGGGATGTCGACGACCCAGTCGGCCAATACGGCCCAGGTACCCAGCAATATCTTGACCGGGGCAAACCGAAGGGTTAGGTGCTGATGCAACGATGCCAGATCGACCGGTATCTTGTAGGCAAACCAGTTGCAGCCGGTGCAATCGTCGGTCTCTTCTTCGGCGCTTTTGGCGTGGGAGTCGTCGCTGCCGAGCAGGTTGAACTCGAGGCATATCATGCCGTTGGCGTGGTGATGATGCGGAAGTGTCGTAGAGAGCACTCCCAGGCAACCGGCCAGCAACAGACATACTATTTTCAGCTTCTTAGCCCACATAAAAGATAGATTTGCAACGGCAAAGGTAAGGCACAATCCCCGGGAACGGGATATTACCCCTGCAGTTTCAATCGAGTTTTAAATTTATTTAATATTATTCCTCGTCCAAGTCGTCGTCGAAATCGAAGTCAAAATCGAATCCGTCGTCGGCATACTGCGACTCGAGGAACTGTGCCATCTGTCGGCCGTCGCGTTTCGTGGGGCGTCCCAGCCCCTTCTGCCGGTTGACAAAGCCGCTGATGCGCACCATGTCGAGCAGTTCGTATTGCTCGGGTGGGGTGACATTCTCGAGGTAGCCCGGCACCAGTTTGGCCCCCATGCGGTTCTCGGCCAGAGCCAGAATCTTGAACGAGTAGGTCACGGGCGGCTTGCGCACCTGTATCGTGTCGCCCACCTTGACCGTGCGCGAGGGCTTCACCCCTACGCCGTCGACCATCACCCGGCCCTTTTTGCAGGCCTCGGTAGCGATGGTGCGGGTTTTGAAGATGCGGGTGGCCCACATGAACTTGTCGATTCGTACCTCTTCTTTTGCCATAGTTGCTACTTGTTGTTATACTGGTTCATGGTCTGCTGTACACCGGCCAGACAGAAACTCTTGATAATTTCGCCGGCCCGTTCCAGCTTCTCGGGCAGTTGTGCCTCTTGTTCCGGGGGGAAGGCCCCCAGCACGAAATCGATCTGCCCGCCACGCGGAAAGTCGTTGCCGATGCCGAACCGCAACCTCGAATAGACCTGCGTGCCCAATGTCTCGCAAATGTGCTTCAGTCCGTTGTGACCGGCATCGCTGCCTTTGGGTTTCAGCCGCAAGGTGCCGAAGGGGAGAGCCAAATCGTCGACCACGACGAGCAGATTTTCTACGGGGATATTCTCCTTCTGCAACCAGTAGCGCACGGCGTTCCCGCTCAGGTTCATATAGGTCGAGGGCTTGAGCAGCACGAGGGTACGTCCCTTGATGCGCAGCTCGCAGGTAGCTCCGTAACGGCCGTCGGTAAAAACGAGATTGGACGCCTTAGCCAAGGCGTCCAATACTCTGAATCCTATGTTATGCCGGGTATTCTCGTATTCGTAACCGATATTCCCCAGCCCTACAATCAGATATTTCATCTACAAAAAGATGGTGTTTGATTAGTCTTGTTTAGCTTGAGCACCACGAGCGGCACGCGTCAGGTTAACGGCGCAAACCACAGCATTCTTGGCGTTCATCAGTTCCAGACCCTCGAAGTGGAGCTCGCCTACTTGCAGCGTCTTGCCCAGACCCAGGTTGTCGATGTTGATAACCAGACGTTCGGGGATGTTGGTGTAGATGGCTTTCACTTTGAGTTTTCTCATCGAGAGGCTCAGTTTACCACCGGCACGTACACCTTCGGAGTGACCTTCGAGTTGAACGGGAACTTCCATAACCACCGGTTTCTTGTCGGTAACTTCGAGGAAGTCCATGTGCAGAATAGCGTCGGTTACGGGGTGGAATTGCAGGTCTTTCAAGATGGCCATTTTCTTCTCACCGTCGATGTTCAGTTCTACGGCAAAGATATCGGGAGTGTAAACCAGTTTGCGAACAGCGTCTTTGGTTACAGTGAAATCGGTAACGATAATACCTTTTTTACCACCCGTGAGTTCTACCAGTTTTTCGCAGGGTTTCAGGGTGCCGGTGTAAGGCAGGTCTACCAGTTCGCCACCGTTGAGAACGGCAGGAATCAGGTTTTGTTTACGCAGGCCTTTTACAGCTTTCTTGCCCAGATCGGTACGGGCCGTACCATTCAGTTGAAATGTTTTCATTGTTTTGTTGTTTTGTGTTACTCAAAATTAAGTGATTTCTCTTGCTCCTTAATTTCCCATCACACGGAATTTTCAAAAAGCGGGGCAAAGATACGATATTATTTTCTAATGTACAATAGCTTAGTCAATAATTCACACACCCGTGTGGCGGCGGTTGTCGTGGGCCATCGTGGCCATTGCGCGGGGGCAGTCGGTGGTGTGGTGACGGTCTCGGGGTGGCGGTTAAGGCAGGTCGTCGAAAGGGAGCCGCAGTTGTACGCCGTCAAGACCTGCCTCGAGCGAGTTGCCTACGCCTGCGCCGATAAGTCTGATTTTGTGTCCCCCGAAGTCGCAGGCCGTGAGCAGCTCCTGCGCCACGCGGTAGAGTGTGGCCAACGAGTCGACCGGGGTCGGTAGCGTCTTCGAGCGGGTGATCTGTTTGAAATTGTCGAATTTGAGTTTCAGCACCACCGTCTTCCCCTTGAAACGGTGGCGTTGAAGCCGTCCCCATACCTCGTCGCACACCTCGCCCAGGTCGGCAGCCAGCCGGGCGCGGTCGTCGGTATCTTCGATAAAGGTGGTCTCGGCGCTGATCGATTTGCGTATGCGGTTGGGCACCACCTCGCGGTCGTCGATGCCGCGGGCATAGCCGTAGTAGAGAAGTCCCGCCTTGCCAAACTGGCGCATGAGCGAGGCGCGGTCCCACTGCCGCAGGTCGGCCCCGGTGAGGATACCCAGCGCGTGCATCTTCTGGGCCGTCACTTCGCCGATACCGAAGAACCGTTTGATGGGCAGGGTGGCGACAAACGCCTCGATTTGAGCAGGAGCGATGGTAAAGAGCCCGTTGGGCTTGCGGTAGTCCGAGGCGATTTTGGCCAGCATCTTGTTGACCGACACCCCGGCCGATGCCGTGAGTTGCGTCTCGGCCAGAATGCGGCGTTTGATTTCGCGGGCTACCAGCGTAGCCGACCGCTCGTGCGACACGTCGAGAAAAGCTTCGTCGAGCGACAGCGGCTCAATCAGGTCGGTATAGTCGGCAAAGATGCTGCGTATCTGCATCGACACCGCCTTGTAGACCTCGTGCCGCGGTTCCACGAAGATAAGCTGAGGGCAGAGCCTCCGGGCCTGAGCCGACGAGAGAGCCGAGTGCACGCCATAAGGACGAGCCTCGTAGCTGGCCGTAGCCACTACGCCCCGCGGGCCGCTATGCCCCACGGCGATAGGCTTGCCCCGATAGACCGGGTTGTCGCGCTGCTCGACCGAGGCATAGAAGGCATCCATGTCGATGTGTATGATTTTCCGCATAATGCAAAGATAGTGAAAGGCGAGAGCAGAGGCAAATGAAAACTTGTTTTCAAATTTGACCATGCCGAGCCGCCTCCTGTCTTCTGAAAAGATGGCAAAAGGCGAGAGCAGAGGCAAGTCGATACGCGGGTCCGAAAATTTTTCGCAAGAAATATCAGAAGAGATGGCTTGTCAAATAAACTTAAAAATTGTGATAATTTTGAGAAAATAAGAAATATTCCCCCTGTTTTTGCCGCTTTTGTCGGGAATTATCTATATTTGTATAGAATTTGGTGAGATAATGGCCGGAAATTCGAAAGACATAATAGAATCGCTTATCGCTAAGTTTCACGCTATTAGCGATTTATGTAAGTCTCTCGAAGAGGAGAACGGGTCACTCAAAGACCGCTTGGCGCAATGCGGGCAAGATATGCAGGCATTGCAGCAACGATACGACGAGCTGGAGAAGAGGTATAACAATCTGAAACTCTCGCGATCGATTACGGCACAAGAGGGGTCGAGTGTCGCCGAAACAAAGGCCAGATTTGCCAGGTTGGTGCGGGAAATCGATAAGTGCATCTCACTCTTGAACGAATAGGATGCTATGAACGATGATAAATTAAAGATAACTCTGAGAATTGCCGACCTGAAAAACCCGTTAGCCTTGCGGGTCGATTACGGTGCGGACGAAAAATATTGGAGAGATGCCGCCGACTTGTTCAACAAGCGATGGGCTTTTTACCGGGACAAGTACAAAGATGGACTGATGGATTCGGAATCGGTAATGGCGATGGTCGCCGTCGAGATAGCTCGACTCTACTGCGAGATGGTACAAGATCGCAAGAACCTGCTGGCCGATTTGAAGAGACTCGAAGTCGAGGCGGAACAGATATTAAACGAGCATACCGTATAGAATAGCGGTATCGAAAAGAGAGATAATTCCTGCACTGCAGCAGCTCCGGAGGTGGGCGGCTGGTAGTGCTTTTTTTATAATTATAATTTAGAAACGATGAATTACATACTACTAATCTCCGCAAGCGTAGGCGGTCTCGTGATAGGCGGTCTCGTTGTATTTCTGGTGAACCGCTACCTGTTGGCGGCTCGCTCCAAGACCATCCTCGAAGAGGCCGAGAAAGAGGCCGAGGTCATCAAGAAAAACAAACTGCTCGAGGTGAAAGAGAAGTTTATCCACATGAAGGCCGAAATGGAGAAGCAGGCCAATGCCCGCAATGCCAAGATACAGTCGGCCGAGTCGAAACTCAAGCAACGCGAAATGCAGCTCTCGCAGCAACAACAGGAGTTGCAACGCAAGAAAAGCGAGACCGAGGCCGTGCGTGCCAACCTCGACAGCCAGCTCGAACTGGTAGAGAAGAGGAAACAGGAGCTCGAGAAACTCCACAAGTCGGAAGTAGAGCGTCTGGAGCACCTCTCGGGTATCTCGGCCGAAGAGGCTAAGGAGCGTCTCGTCGAGTCGCTCAAGGAGGAGGCCAAAACGCAGGCTGCCTCGTATATCAACGACATCATGGACGATGCCAAGATGACCGCCAACAAAGAGGCCAAGCGCATCGTGATACAAAGTATCCAACGGGTAGCCACCGAAACCGCTATCGAAAACTCGGTAACGGTATTCCATATCGAATCGGACGAAATCAAAGGCCGCATCATCGGTCGCGAAGGCCGCAACATCCGTGCCCTCGAGGCTGCTACCGGGGTCGAGATTATCGTCGACGATACCCCCGAGGCCATCGTGCTCTCGGCCTTTGACCCCGTGCGTCGCGAGATTGCCCGTCTGGCCCTGCACCAGCTGGTAACCGACGGCCGCATCCACCCTGCCCGTATCGAAGAGGTGGTAGCCAAGGTGCGCAAACAGATTGAAGAGGAGATAATCGAGACCGGTAAACGTACCGCCATCGACCTGGGTATACACGGTCTGCACCCCGAGCTTATCCGCCTGGTGGGCAAGATGAAATACCGCTCGTCTTACGGTCAGAACCTGCTGCAACACTCGCGCGAGACGGCCAACCTCTGTGCCGTCATGGCTTCGGAGCTGGGTCTCAATCCCAAGAAAGCCCGTCGCGCCGGTCTGCTGCACGATATAGGCAAGGTGCCCGACGAGGAGCCCGAATTGCCGCACGCCCTGCTGGGTATGAAACTGGCCGAGAAGTACAAGGAGAAACCCGATATCTGCAACGCCATCGGCGCTCACCACGACGAGACCGAAATGACCAGCCTGCTGGCTCCCATCGTACAGGTGTGCGATGCCATTTCGGGTGCACGTCCCGGCGCCCGTCGCGAAATCGTCGAGGCCTACATCAAGCGGTTGAACGACCTTGAGCAACTGGCCCTCTCGTATCCCGGCGTATTGAAGACCTACGCCATACAGGCCGGCCGCGAGTTGCGCGTGATTGTGGGTGCCGACAAGATCGACGATGCCGAAACCGAAAATCTGTCGACCGAAATCGCCAAACGTATTCAGGACGAGATGACCTATCCCGGACAGGTGAAGATTACCGTCATCCGCGAGACGCGGGCCGTAAGCTTCGCCAAATAAGCCGGGCGACGCCATACCGCTCCATTCCCCCATTTATCAACCAACGACGAGGCCGTAGGGCGTTACCCGAACCGCTGTTTCGAGTACGGTCTGGGGCCTTGTCGGTGTTAACGATTTACTCAACATGGACCATACAAACGACAATCATACTACAAACCCGTCGGAGAAGCCGCAGCTTACCTCGGCCAACTGCCGCCGCAAGGGGGCGAAGCTCGAGGTCTACGACTGGCTGGCCGACATTCCCGAGTCGCACGACGACACCGACCTGGTCGAGGTGCGGTTCAAGAATACCCGCAAAGGGTACTACCGCAACACGACTCACATCCGGCTCGTGCCGGGCGATCTGGTAGCCGTCGAGGCTTCGCCGGGGCACGACATCGGCGAGGTGACCCTTACCGGCCGGCTGGTGTTGCTGCAGATGAAGAAGAACAACGTCAAGATCGACAATCCCGAGCTCAAGCGGGTCTACCGCAAGGCCAAGCCCAACGACCTCGAGAAGTTCGAAGAGGCCAAGGCCAAGGAGCACGATACCATGATCAGGGCCCGCAAGATTGCCGAGGACCTGCACCTCGACATGAAAATCGGCGACGTCGAGTATCAGGGCGATGGCAACAAGGCCATCTTCTACTACATCGCCGACGAACGGGTCGACTTCCGCCAGCTCATCAAGGTGCTGGCCGAGGTCTTCAGGGTGCGTATCGAGATGAAGCAGATCGGTGCCCGTCAGGAGGCCGGACGCATTGGCGGTCTGGGTCCCTGCGGCCGTCAGTTGTGCTGCTCGGGCTGGATGACCAATTTCGTGTCGGTAGCCACCAGTGCCGCCCGCTATCAGGACATTGCCCTCAATCCGCAGAAACTGGCCGGGCAGTGTGCCAAACTGAAGTGCTGCCTCAATTACGAGGCCGATGCCTACGTAGAGGCGCAGAAGCGGCTCCCCTCGCGCGAGATTCCGCTCGAGACGAAACTCAACACCTACTACCATTTCAAGACCGATATTTTCAAACGCGAGATGTCCTACTCGACCGACAAGTCGATGGCGGCCAATCTGGTGACCGTGAGTGCCGAGCGGGTGTTCGAAATCATCGCCCTCAACAAGCGGGGCATCAAACCCGATACCCTCGAGGCCGAGGCCGGAGCTCGTGCTCCCGAACGCCGCGACTTCGAAGATGTGGTAGGACAGGACAGCCTTACCCGCTTCGACAAGGCCAAGAAGAAGAAAAAAGGCAACGGCGGCGGAAACAACGGCAACAATGGCGGCGGCAACAACAACGGACGTCGTCAGCAGGGTGGCGGTGAGCCGCGCAACAAGTCGGGCAACGGCAATAACAACGGCGGCAACCGCGGGCAGAACAAGCCTCCGCGCAACGGCAAGAAGGGGGGCGGAGGCAAAGAGTCCAACGCTCAGCAGCCCAACGGCCAGCAACCCCGTAAAGAGGGGGGCGAGAATGCCGCACCCAAGCAACAGGGAGCACCCAAACAGCAAGGGGCGCCCAAGCGGCCGGCACCCAAACCGGCCGCTCCCGAAAAGCGCGAAGAGAAAAAAGAGTAAGACCGAGGCAAACGATGAAACGAAACGGGTTGTATATAGGATGTGCCGCGCTGTGGCTGGCGAGCTTGCTTTCGTGTGGACAGAACGATGTCTACAACGAGTTCAATACGCTGCCCAAGAACGGTTGGTTCAAACGCGACGTACAGCGGTTCACCCCCGAGTCGCCCGACTCGACGGGGCGTTACGACCTCTTCCTCACGCTGCGCCATAATGGCGACTATGCCTACCGCAACCTGTGGCTCTTCGTTTCCTATACCGGGGCCGACGGCCGGCAGAAGACCGATACCGTCAACTGCGAACTGGCCGATGAGTTCGGTCGCTGGTCGGGTGGTGGCTGGGGCTCGTACTACCAGCAGGAGCTGTTGCTCGACAATCGTTTCCGTTTCGGTCGCGACCAGGTAGTGACTATCCAGCAGGCCATGCGCGACGACCGCATCCGCGGCATCTCCGACATAGGTATCCGCATTGCCCCGCATAAACCCTGATTGTAAACTCGAACAGCCTCGTCACCACGAGGTTGTACAAATACCACCAGAGAGGTGTGTCGACCGGTTCTCCGGCAGGCACACCTCTCTCGCATGTAGTGGCATACTCTTTTTGAACCGGATTCAAAAAGGGATAGGCCGCCCTTTGCTCTCGCAAGAGGCGGCCCGAGTTCTCAAAAATTAAAAGATGCAAATTGAGACTTGTATATTATTGATTCTCTTCCTGGAATTTTTGGTTCATCTTCAGCAGGTTGATGGTGTAGGCCACCACGTTCTGCGACTCTTGGATGACGGTGAGGTAGACGATGCCCACCTTGATGTAAGACACCTGTTCACGCATGTTGCGAATCTCCTCCCGCTTGAGCACACCCAGCTGGTTGATGAGCTGGTTGCCCCGGTTGTAGAGTGTGGAGAACTGGCTTGAGTTGTTCTCTTCGACAAGCTCCCGACTCTTCTCCAGGAAGCCGACAATCTCGAGAGCAATGGCACCGAAGTTCTCCTTCTGGCTCTTGTCAAGCGGGTTGAAGTTGTTGTCGGTGTGCTCCAGACACGGCTCACACATGCGCTTGATGGCGTGGATAATGTCGTAGGAGAAGTCGTTGCCCTGGAAGTAGTAGAGACCCTTTTCCAGACCAACCTGATCGTTCAGGTGCGATACGCCTATGGTCCCCAACCGTTTCACCTGTTTGAAGTAGCTGCGCTCGGTCTCGATGTCGCCCATGGCCTTACGCAAGGTGCGGTAGCTCTCGTGCAGAAATCCCGTAGTTACCCGGTTGTAGAGGTCGGCGCTCCACTCCAGCACTTTGGTGTACTCTTCGCGGCTGAACTGGCGCAGCAGCACCAGCGCCTCTTCCTTGTCTTTGTTGGCCACCAGCTGTTGGGCTAGCGAGCTCTTTTTCTCTTGTTTCAGTTTCTTGTTATAGGTAATTTGGCTGTGGATAAGCATATAGGCGGCGAGGGCGCTCAGCAGGATGATGGCGATGGTACCACCGTAGTAGACAATCATCGTAACGATGAAGCAGATGAGGAAGGCTGCACCAGCCGTGATGAACCATCCGCCCACTACCGAGATGACACCCGTAATGCGGTATACGGCGCTGTCGCGTCCCCAGGCCCGGTCGGCGAGCGAGGTACCCATGGCCACCATGAAGGTAACGTAGGTGGTCGAGAGGGGCAATTTCAGCGAAGTACCCAGGGCGATGAGCAGACTGGCCAGCACCAGGTTGACCGAGGCCCGCACCAGGTCGAAGGCGGCGCCGTGCTCGAGTATCACTTCGTCCTTGTCGAACCGGCTGTTGAGCCAGGCCCGGGCTTTGGGCGGTATGCTGTTGATGATGTACGACGAGGTGTTGGTGGTCATGCGCACCAGTTTACGGGCGATAGGCGAGGTACCGAAGTTCTCTTCGCCGGTCTCCTGACGCGAGAGGTCGACCGAAGTCTTGATGACGTTCTGTGCCTTTTTCGAGGTGAACAGGGCGATAACCATGATGATACCCGAACCGATGAGGAATACCGGCGGTGTCTTGGCCGAGTCGAGCAGCGAGGTCATCAGGTATTGGTCGGGGGCTGCGCCGCCGCCATTGGCCACATAGTCGGTGTAGGCCGAGAAGCCGGCCAGAGGCACACCGATGAAGTTCACCAGGTCGTTGCCGGCGAAGGCCAGAGCCAGGGCAAAGGTACCCAGCAGCACAACCACTTTCAGCACATTCACGCGGCACCATGTGAGTATCTGCATCAGCACCGTAGTGGCCACGAAGCAGCAGCCCAGCAGCATCGTGGTATTTTCGTGAATCCATTGCCGGGTATCGGCGGTCATCAGGGTCGACTCTTTCAACCCTTTGAAAAGGATGAAATAGATAATCGTCGTGGCTGCAAAACCGCCGAACAGCGCACCGAAATATTTAAGTTGCCGCCGATAGTTGAACTTGAAAATCAGTCGGGCAATATACTGTACGATAACACCGAAGAAGAAGGCGATGGCTACCGACACGAATATGGCGACAATCACTTGCAGCGCCTTGTCGGTGTTGATGAGGTCGCCCATCTGCAGCAGTCCGTTGCTGTTTATCGTTTTGATGATGGCCAGCGCAAAGGTACCGCCCAGCAACTCGAATACCATCGAAACCGTGGTCGAGGTGGGTAGACCCATGGTGTTGAAGACATCGAGCAGCACCACATCGGTGAGCATGACCGCCAGCGATATACACATGATTTCGTTCAGGTAGAAGTACTGTGGCTGGTATATGCCGTGTCGGGCAATATCCATCATGCCGTTCGACATGGAGGCTCCCACAAAAATACCTACGGCAGCTATGGCCATAATCATTTTGAACGAAGCGGCTTTCGACCCGATGGCCGAGTTGAGGAAGTTGACGGCATCGTTGCTCACGCCGACCGACAGGTCAAAGACGGCGATGAAGAAAATAAAGATGACGATAATCAGATAGAATGTTTCCATAATCTCCAATTTGCATGTTTTTTGGCATCGCAAAGGAACGATTTTCATGTTACAGAATCGTTACAAACGTATATCTATCTTATTTCGTTTCGGCGAAATGTAAGGTGCAACGGGGTGAGGTGTAGCCTTTTCCTGTTTTCTTAGAGAGGCAAGAAGCCCTGGTCGGTCGGGTGGGGTGATGAGTTGTGGGGAGCGAGGGGGCGGTGGAGCGTTCTTCCGGGTGAGGTATATGCAAGTCGAGGGCATCCCCGTGTGGGAAGCCCTCGATTGGATGGTGTTCGGTTGTTCTACCGATTATTGCTTTTTCGCTTTTGTGGTTTTGGTCGAGCGGGCAGTCGCTTTTCTTTCCGTCTTCGGTTTTTGGGCAGTTTGGGCGGTTTTCCGAGTCGAGCTTTTTTCGGTCGCTTCGGGGGTGTTGCCTATCTCTTCGGGTCTCTTCCAGCGAAGAATTTGAGCCGAACGGGCCGGCAGGTAGAGCAGCAGCCACTCCTTCTTCTCTTTCTCGAAGAGCGGGTCGCGCCGTGTAAAGTGGGGAACGCTCTTGTCTACGAGTCCATATCCACCGAATTCGGTATCGTCGCTGCTGAGCAGGGTGGTGTATTCGCCGGCGGGGGCCAGAATGCCGTAGCCGTTGAACGACTTGCAGGGGTGGAAGTTGAAGACGAAGAGCAGGTCGTCGCGCATGAAGGCGAGCACCTGGTCGCCATCGTTTTCGCACAGTTTGACGATGGGGGTCTGCTCGAACTTCTTCTTCTGGCTTACCAGATGAATCATGGCCTGGTCGAAGGCTCCGAGGTACTGGTACTTGAGGTCTTCGCGGTCAACGAGGTCCCACTGGCGGCGGGCATATTTGTAGGACCAGCCGTTGCCCTGGCGGGGGAAATCGATCCACTCGGGGTGACCGAACTCGTTGCCCATGAAGTTGAGGTACCCGCCGTTGATGGTCGAGAGGGTAACGAGCCGTATCATCTTGTGCAGGGCCATGCCCCGGTCTACGACAAAGTTGGTGTCGCCCTTGCTCATGTGCCAGTACATCACGTCGTCGATGAGGCGGAATATGATGGTCTTGTCGCCCACGAGAGCCTGGTCGTGGCTCTCGGCATAGTTGATGGTCTTTTCGTCGGCCCGCCGGTTGGTCAGTTCCCAGAATATGGCGGTAGGTTTCCAGTCCTCGTCCTTCTTCTCCTTGATGGTCTTTATCCAGAAGTCGGGGATACCCATGGCCATGCGGTAGTCGAAGCCGATGCCACCGTCCTTGAATTTGGCTGCCAGGCCCGGCATGCCGCTCATCTCTTCGGCAATGGTGATGGCGCGCGGGTTTACCTGGTGGATGAGTTCGTTGGCCAGAGTGAGGTAGACGATGGCGTTGTCGTCCTGCCCGCCGTTGTAGTAGTCGTCGTACGAGCAGAAGGCCTGCCCCAGCCCGTGGTTGTAGTAGAGCATCGAGGTGACGCCGTCGAAGCGGAACCCGTCGAAGTGGAACTCGTCGAGCCAGTATTTGCAGTTGGAGAGCAGGAAGTGAATCACTTCGTTCTTGCCGTAGTCGAAGCAGAGCGAGTCCCACGCCGGGTGCTCCCGCCGGTTGTCGCCGTAGAAATATTGGTCGTAGGAGCCGTCGAAGCGGCCCAGACCCTCGACCTCGTTCTTCACGGCGTGCGAGTGCACGATGTCCATGATGACGGCGATGCCGCGCCGGTGAGCGTCGTCGATGAGGGCCTTCAGGTCGTCGGGGGTACCGAATCGCGACGAGGGGGCAAAGAAGCTCGACACGTGGTAGCCGAACGAGCCGTAATAGGGGTGCTCCTGTATGGCCATAATCTGTATGGCGTTGTAGCCGTCGGCATCGATGCGAGGCAGAATCTTCTCGCGAAATTCGTTATAGGTGCCCACCTTCTCCTCCTGCTGGGCCATACCGATGTGGCATTCGTAGATGAGCAGGGGCGAAGTCTTGGGTTTGAAGTTGGTCTTGGTGAAGGTAAAGGGCTGTCTGGGGTCCCAGATCTGAGCCGAGAAGATATAGGTCTCGGGGTCTTGCACCACGCGGGTAGCCCAGGCGGGTATGCGTTCGCCCTGCCCGCCGTTCCAGTGGACCGACAGCTTGTAGAGGTCGAGGTGATGCAGTGTCTTGAGGGGAAGCTTGATTTCCCACACGCCGTTCCCGATAGCCAGCAGTTTGTATTGAGGTTGTTCTTTCCAGTCCGAGAAGGTACCAATCAGGTAGATGGCGTTGGCGTTGGGAGCCCATTCGCGGAATACCCAATGACCTTTTTCTTTGTGAAGGCCGAAGTAGAGGTATCCGTCGGCAAATTCCGAGAGGTTGCCGCTGCCGTTGGTCAGTTCGGCCATTTTTTCTAAGGCACGGTTATGACGGCCTTCGATTGCCTGTTTATAAGGGGCCAGCCAAGGATCGTTTTTTATCAGTTTCAGAGTTTTCATAGGGCTGTTTTTAAGGAAGAACGACATGACTGCAGGAGCGCATTGATGGCGCCTCCCTGCCGGTTGAAACAGGCCGATTGCCGGGCTTGGTAGAGAGGAATTTCCGTACCTGAATCCCAGTCGACTTTCGTCCTATTCCTACATGCAAAAGTAATAAAAAAACCGATATATGAAACTTTTGGAGCGGAAACATTGTGAAGGGAATGTGAAAAAGTTTTTGCCCGATTTTTCCCTGGGAGATAGGATGCGGTTCGGGATAAAAAATACTGAAACAAGTTTCGATATTTTATTCTTCGCTCACCTTTCACAATCTTTAGATAAGATAGGATGCGGTTCGGGATAAAAAATATCTGAAACAAGTTTCGATATTTTATTCTCCGCTCACCTTTCACTATTTTTGTACCACACATATAATATTATAGTCGCCATAAGAAAGGGATATGGCGAGCCATATTACAGAAACAGTAGTAGAGATGTCTAAAATGAAAAACAATCGAGTGAAACCATTTTTTATAGTGGCTTTGTGTGTGTCGTTGGCTGCATCGCTGTATGCCCGGCCGCGCACCGTGCAGCAGGCACAACAGATAGCCAGCGAATTTGCAGGCAGTGCCGGCAATCTTAAAAAGACGATGGGGACCTCGACGCGGCTCGCCTATACCCGCAGCGGGGATTCGCAGCCGTTGTTCTATGTCTTTAACCGGGGGGAGGGTTTTGTTATCGTGTCGGCCGACGACCGGGCTCCCGAGATTCTGGGGTATTCCGATGCCGGTCCGTTCGACATTGACAGCCTGCCCGACAACTTCCGGTATTTGTTGAACTCCTATGCCACCGAACTCGAGTCGCTTGCTGCTGCACCCGAGGCCGTCGCCTTCTCCGCGAAAAAGGTAGAGCGCTCCACACAGGCCACGGGCAAGTCGGTGGCTCCGTTGTTGGGCAGTATCCTGTGGGACCAGGGCGATCCCTACAATCTGCAATGCCCGGTGATGAGCGATGGCGGCAGGTCTGTGGTGGGCTGTGTGGCTACGGCCATGGCTCAGATTATGGGGTACCACCAGTGGCCCGAGAAGGGAACCGGAACGATACCGGGGTATACCACGCGAAGCCAGGGTTTGGTGATTGACGAAGAGAATATCGAGAATACCTATTACGATTGGGACCATATGACGCCCATCTATACCAGCGAGAGTACCGACGAGGAGCGAAATGCCGTGGCTACCCTGATGTATCATTGCGGAATCTCGGTGGGTATGGACTACGGTTACGAGAGCGGTGCCTTCTCGGACGATGTACCCGAGGCGCTGGCTACCTATTTCGGCTACAACAAGAATATGAAACTACTGAACCGAATTTACTATACCAAGACCGAATGGGATTCCATCATCCGCCACGAGTTGGACGAAAAGCGCCCCGTTTATTACAGCGGTTCCAGTGCGCAGGGTGGCCATGCTTTTGTGTGCGATGGCTACGATACCAACGGTCTGTTCCATATCAACTGGGGTTGGAGCGGTATGTCGAACGGTTATTTCACGCTTTCCAATCTGACTCCGACGGCTCAGGGTACCGGTGGCAGCAACGGCGGATTCAACTGGGGACAGGCAATCATCACCGGCATACAATCGGAAACTCTGCCCGATGACGGCTTGTATCAGCTCTGCATGGATACGACTCTGATGGTCTCCCGCACGGAAATCGGGCGCAACGAATCGTTCGAGGTGTGGGTCAATGGCCTTTGGAATCTGGGTTGCAATACCTTCGAAGGGAATATCGGGCCCGCACTGTGCGACGATTCGGGCCACGTGGTTTGCCCGCTGGAGTTGATGACTACGCGTCTCGAGCGTTCCTATGGTTGGTATTCACTTTCGTTTGGCGAACAAACGATACCCGGCACGGTGCCCGATGGCAGCTATCGGCTTCATCTGGTCTATCAGGCTGAGGGTTCGTCCGACTATCACGTCATGCGCGCTCCTGCAGGCACATCCAACTATCTGCAAGTGACGGTGAGCGGCGGTCGGGTGACGTTTGCCGATGCGGCCGGGTTTGATGTCGACTTGCAGTTGGATGCCTTGGAACTCTCGGGTAATCTCTATCAGAATCGAAATGGCCGGTTCACCTACACGGTAACCAACCGAGGCTGCGAATATGTGTCGAGTTTGGTTTTGGTATTGGAGTCGGCGACCGACGGTAGTGTAGCACAGTGGGGTACTTTCAATCCTGTCTCCATGGCTCCCGGCGAGACGCAGACCTTTGAGGTGTCGGAGTATATAACCACAGCACCCGGGGAGTATAATCTCTATCTCTGTTACGATGAAGGGAACAGTGCCAACGGAGCCTTTTCGTATGTGTCGGTTTTGGGTGAGCCCCGACGGGTTACGGTCTACGAAACTCCTGCCGAGGGAACCCCCGATTTGCAACTGGTTTCGCCGTTGACGCTGGAAGGTGACGGTGGCTCCGTGAATCGGGCCGATATTCGCATGAGTGCCCGCGTCGCCAATCGGGGAGCCTATTTCGCCAACGATATAGTCGCCTTTATTTTCTCCGAGTCGGGAGACACCTATATATCGTATATAGGTTACCAGCAGCTGATTATCGATGCCGACGAGGAGGTCGACGTGAACATCGACGCAGCTCTCACGCTGGACGATGGTTCTTATGTGGCTGTGCTCTATTATTATAATGGCAGTGACTGGATACAGTTTACACCGTATGAAAACAGTTTTGTCTATTTTACCCTGAGTACGCCTACCGGCTTGGATGAGGTCGACGGGACAGCCGGAGACCTGGCGGTCTATCCCAATCCGGTGCAGGAGACGCTCCATGTACGCCAGGCTGGCGAGGTAATCGACCTGGCGGTCTACGACCTCTCGGGTCGCGAACTGTTGCGCCTGATGCCCGTACCGGGCGAAGAGCTGCAGGTGCCCGTGGCCGATTTGCAGGCCGGCACCTATCTGTTGCGGGTACGCACGGCTCAAGAAGTGAAGACAACCCAATTTATCAAGAAATAGAAACCTTATGAAACCGATTATTTTTCTTTGTTCGGCCATGTTGATTCTCAGTGCAGGATGCAAAAGTTCCAAACCGGTTGCCCAGGCTCCCGAAAAGACGACCTCGGGGCAGGTGCTCACGGGGGCGAAGCCTGCCCAGGCTCTCCCGTCGGCTATCGTGTATAAGACGACCCGCGACTTCAGCGACCATGTGCCGGTGACACTCGATGCCCGGCACGAGCATATCGTGGCCTATCCGGCTCCCTCCGATCTCTATTATCAGGGCCGCCTGGCCAAGCCCACCGCACTGGCCGACGGCTATTGGCTCGACAACCGCGGTATCAACGAGCACGTGGCTTTCCTCGACTATACCTATGAGGAGTACAGTGCTCTGGAGCAGACGCCTACCGTGCAGCAGCTCGAGGCTCGTATTCTGGAGCGCTACCCGCTCACCGAACTCTACGTGTGTGGCAAGCGGGGTAGCTATGCCGATGAGGTGACAGAGCTCAATGCCTTGATAAAAGATGGTTTTCCCGGCTGCCGCAAGGTGGAGTTGCCCCGGGATATGAGCCGGGTGTCGGCTCCCAAGTTGTAGCGGGTGAATCGTGAACAGGTACAGGGCGAGGGTATGGCGAAGGCCGTACCCTCGTTTCCGTTTCGGGGGGGTATCGGGTAGTCGAGACGAATACCTCGTGCTTATACGTGTTCGACAGGCAGGTCGGGCAGGAGGTCGGGGGTGTAGCCGCTGCGGATGCGCCACTCCTGCGGATAGAGGTTGTTGGCCCGGTTGCCCAGATTCTTGACCCACCCGAGGGGGAAACCGCGGTAGGCGACGATGAGGTATCCGCGCGGCTGGTCGGGTGGCAGCACGATGCTCTCGCGGCGCAGGTAGGCCAGGGCCGTAGCGAGGTCGGCTTCGAAGCGGGGTGTCTTTTCGGGGTCGAGAGCCGTCGAGAGAGCCAGCGAGGGGTGAGGAATGTAGTCGCGACCCTTGACGGTAGCCAGAGTGACACCGGCCTGCAGCAGGGTGAGGTGCCGGTCGAGCAACTGGTAGTCGGCCCGGTATTCGCGGGGGATGGCCAGGAAACTGTCGCCGCGCGACACAAAGTCGAAATCGTCGGGACGAGCCAGCCGTTGGCACCATTCGTCGGGCACGGGAGTCGCCGGGGTGGTCTTCTTCCCCTTCTTGTTGCGTTTGCCGGCCGGTTCGTCAAGCAGCCGGGAGTGCGAGTCGTCGGGTTCGCCGGGTTTCCGCAACACCGCCATGAAGAGCCCTTCGCCCCGTGTGAGATGCGGCATGAAGCGGTAGGCCGTCACACCCGGTACGAGAGCCGAAGCGATGCCCCAGGCCGGGTCGGTATCGACCGTGAGCGGGGTGGCTCCCAGCTCTTTCATCAGGTAGAGCACCATCTCTTCGTTCTCCTCGAGGTTGTAGGTGCAGGTGCTGTAAATGAGCACTCCGCCCGGCTTGAGGGCCGGCCACACGTCGGTGAGGATTTGCCGCTGGCGTTCGGCGCAGCGGTCCACCCCGGCAGGCGACCACTCGGCAATGGCGTCGGGGTCTTTGCGAAACATCCCCTCGCCCGAGCAGGGCACATCGGTAGCCACCATGTCGAAGTAGCTCTCGAGACGGGCAAAGTCGGCCGCCTCGTTGCGGGTCACCACCGAGAAGGGCGAGCCCCATTTCGTCAGGTTCTCGGCCAGGATATAGGTGCGGTTGGGCACCACCTCGTTGCTCACCACCAGACTGCCGGCCGGGAGCGAGGCTATGGCATCGGTCGATTTTCCGCCGGGTGCGGCGCAAAGGTCGAGGTAGCGCACCGGGGTGTGTATGTACTGGTCGATGACCCGATGCAGGAACATCGAGGCTGCCTCCTGCACATAGTAGGCCCCGGCATGGAAGCAGGGGTCGAAGGTGAAGGCCGGCCGTTCGGGCAGATAGTAGCCCTCTTGCGACCAGGGTACCGCTTCGCCCAACGGTCTGCCCGGCCGGCATTTGGCCGGGTTGAGCCGGATGCTCACCGGCGACTCGGTAGCGAGCGCCTGTTCAAAGCGGGGGTAGTCGTCGCCCAGCAGGCGGCGGGTGCGGTCGATAAACGAAGAGGGCAGTTCTGTCATAATCGGGTCGAGGAAATTTTCACGATTCGACAAAGATAGGTATTTTTGCCGATAGATTTTGTAGCCCTCAAAAAAGTCGTTATGCTCAAAGCCGCTTTATACCTCATACCCGTACCGCTGGGCGATACTCCCATCGACCGGGTACTGCCCGCCTATAACCGCGAAGTGATAGCCGGAATCAGCCATTTCGTCGTGGAGAATGTGCGTTCGGCCCGTCGTTTTCTCAAGAAGTCGAACCCCGATATTTGCATCGATGCCCTCACCTTCTACGAGTTGAACCGTCACACCCCGGCCACCGAGGTGAGCAGCTACCTCAATCCGTTGCGTCAGGGCCAGCCCGTTGGGGTTATCTCCGAAGCGGGATGCCCGGCCGTGGCCGACCCGGGAGCCGATGTGGCGGCGATTGCCCAGCGCGAGCATCTGCCGGTGGTGCCGTTGGTGGGCCCGTCGTCGATACTGATGTCGCTCATGGCCTCGGGCTTCAACGGCCAGAGCTTTGCCTTCCAGGGCTATCTGCCCATCGAGGCCGGCGAGCGGGCCAAGCGCATCAAGCAGCTCGAGCAGCGGGTCTATGCCGAAGACCAGACCCAGATATTCATCGAGACTCCCTACCGCAACCACAAGATGATCGAGGACCTCGTGCGCACCTGTCGCCCGCACACCCGCCTGTGTGTGGCGGCCAACATCACCTGCCCCGACGAGAACATCCGCACCCTCTCGCTGAGCGAGTGGGCCAAGACCTCGTACAACTACCAGAAGACCCCGGCCATCTTCCTGCTCTACAAATAGGGCGGAGTGCCTGCCGGGCTTCGGGAAAAAATTGTCGGAATCGCGGCAATATCTTTGTGGCCGATAATTTTCTATTGTGCGGCTAAAAAACTATCTTTGTACCCCAAGGAGAAAAAAGGATATGAGCTTGCAATTTCTGAGCTTGGCCAGCGGAAGCAGTGGCAACTGTTATTATTTGGGAACGGAAGATTATGGCATACTGATCGATGCCGGCAAAGGTGTACGCACCATCAAGAAGGTTTTGAGGGAGTATGGCATACCGTTTGAAAAAATCGTGGCCTTGTGCATCACCCACGACCACGCCGACCACATCAAGGCGGCCGGAACCTTGGGCGAGAAATTCGGAATCCCCATCTATACCACCGAGACCATCAAGAACGGCATGAACCGCAACTACTGCATGGTCGACAAGGTATACAGCGCGCACCGCGCCATCATCAAGGAGGTACCCTTCAAAATCAGAGACTTTACCATCACCGCCTTCGAGGTGCCCCACGACGGGAGCGACAACGTGGGCTTCCTTGTTACGTACGGCAATCTGCATTTTGCCTTTGCTACCGACCTGGGTACCATCACCCCGACGGCCGACAAGTATCTGCGTCAGGCCAACTACCTGGTCATCGAGTCGAACTACGACGAGGCCATGCTGCAACACGGCACCTATCCGCCTCACCTCAAGCGGCGCATCCTGGCCGACAACGGCCACATGGACAATGCCCGCACGGCCGACTATCTGGCCCGTATCTATACCCCGGCGTTGCGCAACATTTTCCTGTGCCACCTCAGCGGCGACAACAACCATCCCGAGCTGGCTTACAAGACCATCGAGAACCGGCTGTACGAGGAGGGTATCCGCGTAGGCAAGGATGTGGAGCTGGTGGCGCTTACCCGCAACCACCCCTCGGCGCTCTATACCTTCGAGGAGCCCGACGGGCAGGAGTAGATGCTGCTCTTTTTTTACGAATTTTGCACATTGCCGAAAAATTTTTTGAAGAATCCTTTGCAGGTTTCTCGAAAAGCCTTACCTTTGCACCCGTTCCTTATGGAATGACTCCGTAGCTCAGTTGGTAGAGCAAATGACTCTTAATCATTGGGTCGAGGGTTCGAGCCCCTCCGGGGTCACAGACAACGGCGCTTGCATCACGATGCAGGCGCTTTTTTTATGCCTTTTGCGCTCGGGGCTCTCCGCGGAAAAGGGGAGCGGCAGTGGAAAATCTTGGGCGTTTTGTCGACCACGCCTCTAAGCCGGAATTTGTAAAAATAGAAAAAATGTCTATTTTTGTTCAGAGCGAAGAGGCTGAACCTCTTCCCCGACAGCATCCCTGCTTGGGGTGATAGGGCTCTTTTTAATACCGGTTGATAAAAGGGGATATATGGACAGAAGCTATTACCTGGCACAAGATAAGGCCACCGATGTCTATCGCATGGTGCGTGCGTTTGTCATCTATTTGATTTTGATTTGCATTTTGCCGTGGTGCAACTTCGGGTTGTGGAACCTGATCGACTACTCGTCGATGAAGGTCGGGCAGGTGCGGGAGCGGTCGCACGAGGTGACCTTGCGCTGGAGCACCGACTTGCGGGTTGTGGATGCCGACGGCCAGGAGCAGGTGCAGCGTTTGCCGGCCGGTACGCCGGTGCGGGTGTTGGCTATCTGCTACGACCTGCCCGACGAGCGGGTGCTGCTCAGTTACAAGCCGTGGGCCGAGTATCAGATAGAGTTGCGCGACGGAACGCGGGGGCTGGCTGTGGTGCCCGAGACGGCTACCGGGCTGGAGGTGAAGGTCGAGGTCGACGGTCGGCTGGAGCCTCGCCGGGTCGTGCGGGTGGAGCGGTTGGCCGAGAATCCCATGAAGTCGGAGACGAAACGGAGCGACTATCCCTACCTCTATGTGCTCGACAGCGGCGAGGAGCTGGCTTTCGAGCCCCTCTACTGGCCCATTCGCGGGCAGATGCCCGTCTATACCTGGCGCAGTCCCGACAAGGAGTATCTCATTGTCGACCGGCTGGCGGTCTTCGACCGGGACCTGAACCGGCTGAAGGGTGACAGTCTGGCAGCTATCGAGGCGTTGTACGAACCGGCGCAGAGCGTGGTGGTGAAGGGGAGCCGCAAGTATGCCTTCCTGCCCAGTGTCGATGTGTTGCAGAACGACTCGCTGCTGTACCGTACACTGATGCTCGTCTTCGAGAATGATACGTTGGCCGATTACCATATCTCGGGGCAGTCGACCCGGTCGTTGCCCTTCTTCTCGCACCTGATCAATTCGCACATTCGCTACAACCCCAACTATGTGCGGGCCGGTTATTATGCCGCCTATCCACTGGGCGAAGGGGTGGGGAGTCGGCTGCTGCCATTGTGGGCCGCGCGGGGTGTCGTGGGGTTGGCTGATGCCGCGTTGTTGCTGCTGTTGGCCTTCGTGGTGTCGTGGGGGCTGCGTCACACGGTCATCTATCTGCGCCCGCTCTCCAACCGGTGGCTCAAGGTGGTGGGCGTGTTGTGCATTCTGGTGGTCTATCACCTCTACCTCTTCTATTTCTCGATGGTGTCGGTCAACATGTTTTTCGTTTACGTAGCCTTGATTCTCTCGGCGATGTTCTGGAGTGCCGATGTCAATGGCCGTTGTCCCTACTGCCATACGGTCAAGGGGTTGAAGTTCCTGGGGCGGGGCGATTTGAAACGGGTCGTTACGGTCGATGAGTACGACGACAGCCGGCTGCTCTCGCGCAAGGTCGAGCGGCAGGGCGACAAGCTGGTCGTCTCCGATACGGTCGACGAGTTTGTGACGCGCGAGACCTCGGTTGTCGAGCACTACTATTCCTACTACCGTTGCTCGTGCTGCAACCGGTCGGTACGGTTCAAGGGCAAGCGGCTGGTCGGGAAGGAGGTGACCTATCGCGACCGGGAGGGCCGAAAATAAAAAAACACCTGCAAGCCGATTGCTTACAAGTGCGGACTTATATGTTGTTTTTGGTGAGTGGTGGGCGTTGACGGATTCGAACCGCCGACCCTCTGCTTGTAAGGCAGATGCTCTAAACCAGCTGAGCTAAACGCCCCTGTTTTGTTGCGGCTTGTGACCGCCACGCAGGGATTATCTCCGACCGTCAAACGATTTTTTTGTCTCTCGGTTGTCCGGCCTTGGTGGTGGGCGTTGACGGATTCGAACCGCCGACCCTCTGCTTGTAAGGCAGATGCTCTAAACCAGCTGAGCTAAACGCCCCTGTTTGTTGCGGCTTGTGACCGCTGTCAGGGATTTTCTCCGACCGTCAAGCGATTTTTGTCTATCGGTTGTCCGGCCTTAGTGGGCGTTGACGGATTCGAACCGCCGACCCTCTGCTTGTAAGGCAGATGCTCTAAACCAGCTGAGCTAAACGCCCGGATTATTTTCCGAAAAGCGATGCAAAGGTAATACAATTTTTTTATTTGCAAAACAAAAACGAAAATTATTCGATAAAATTACGCAGGAAATCGTATTTTTGTGCTCTGTTTCATTCAAATCACAGGATTATGGAATTATCATCACTCACGGCTATATCGCCTATCGATGGCCGCTACCGCAACAAGGTGGAAAATTTGTCGCTTTATTTTTCGGAGTGGGCTCTTATCCGGTACCGGGTACGGGTCGAAATCGAGTATTTCATCGCGTTGTGCGAGTTGCCTCTGCCTCAGCTCAAGGGGGTAGACCACAACCTCTTCCCGGCTTTGCGGGCCATCTATCAAAACTTTACCGAGGCCGATGCCGCCCGGGTAAAGTCGATTGAGTCGGTCACCAACCACGACGTGAAAGCGGTCGAATATTTCTTGAAGGAGAAGTTCGACGAGTTGCACCTCGAGGCCTACAAGGAGTTCATCCACTTCGGCCTCACCTCGCAAGATATTAACAACACGTCGGTGCCCCTGTTGATAAAAGAGGCGTTGCACGACTGCTACATGCCGGTACTCGACGAGATGCTGTCGCTCATCAACCACTATGCCGAGGAGTGGAAAGATATTCCCATGCTGGCCAAGACGCACGGTCAACCGGCATCGCCTACCCGCCTGGGCAAGGAGATACGGGTTTTCGGATACCGTCTCGAGAAACAGATCGAGCTGCTCAAGGCTGTGCCCGTGAGCGGAAAGTTCGGCGGTGCCACGGGTAACTTCAACGCCCACCACTTTGCCTACCCCGACATCGACTGGCCTGCCTTCGGCAACCGTTTCCTGAAAGAACGCCTCGGTATCGAGCGCGAAGCCTGGACCACCCAGATTTCGAACTATGACAATCTGGCCGCCCTCTTCGACGCCCTGCGCCGCATCAATACGATAGTCATCGATCTCGACCGCGACTTCTGGCAATACATCTCGATGGAGTATTTCAAACAGAAAATCAAAGAGGGCGAGGTAGGTTCGTCGGCCATGCCTCACAAGGTGAACCCCATCGACTACGAGAACTCCGAGGGTAACCTGGGTCTGGCCAATGCCATTTTCGAGCACCTGGCCAAGAAATTGCCCATCTCGCGTCTGCAACGCGACCTCACCGACTCGACCGTGCTGCGCAACGTGGGTGTGCCCTTGGCTCATACGCTCATCGCCTTCCACAGCACCATCAAGGGGTTGAACAAGCTGTTGCTCAACGAGACGGCCATCTACCGCGACCTCGACCAGATGTGGAACGTGGTGGCCGAGGGTATCCAGACGATTCTGCGCCGCGAAGGCTATCCGCACCCCTACGAGACGTTGAAGGCCCTCACCCGCACCAACTCGGTAGTCAATGCCGAGTCGATACGCGAGTTTATCGATACCCTCAACGTGTCGGAGTCGGTCAAGGAGGAGCTGCGCCGCATCACGCCACACACCTACACCGGGTTCTAACAGGTACCGCCGGCCGGCACTCCTTGCAGGCTTTGCCGAGGCGGACTTGAAAATACCCCGAAATATTCCCGATTCTTCGGCTTCCCCGTTTATCGTTACCCGGTGAGCGGAGCCGAAGAATCGTCGTTTTGGACCGTTGGGGCAAGGGCGGGCGAACAAACGCCCCGGGCTTTTGTTTTTTTTAAGAAGAAAACGATAACTTATTTGATTGTGAAAGAGATGAAATGAAAAATCATTTGTATCTTTGCCGGCAAATAAGGTAAAAAACAATCGATAAGAAAATAGAATTTTTTTAGTTAGGCCGAGAGGCTTGTATTTTTTAATTACAAACAATTCCTATGGAAAGCGAAAAAAGAGCTAAGCGCCCTCGTATCGGGGTATCGAACCGTGAAGGCATGACCGAACGATATGAGAAAGTAGAGTACAAAAGAGGTGGAGAAGAGGGTCACACCTCGTATGGTGCCAATACCGAAAGACCTCATTACTCCCGTAACAACTATGGTGAAGGAGGCAATCGCTCCTATACCAACGACCGTCCCAACAATTATGGGAACCGTCAGGGAGGCTATGGCCAGAATCGTCAGGGTGGTTACAATCAGAACCGTCAGGGCGGATATGGCAACAATCGCCGCAATACCTACAACAACGGGCCGCGGTACAACCAGGATTACAATCGCAACAACGAAGGGGGTGAGGGCTATCAACCGCGCTCTTACGGCGACAACGAGCGCCCCTACTATCCCAAACAGAATCGCCAGGGCGGCTACAATCAGAACCGTCAGGGCGGATATGGCAACAACCGTTACAACCAGAACCGGCCGCAACAACGCCGCAACAAGAACTACAACAGCCGTCCGCAACGCATCGAGTATGAGTTGCCCGAGGTAGATCCCAACGAACCGATTCGTCTCAACAAGTACATGGCCAATGCCGGTATCTGCTCGCGTCGTGAAGCCGACGAGTATATCCAGGCCGGCGAGGTGCTGGTAAACGGTGAGCCGGTGACCGAGCTGGGTACGAAGATTACCCGCAACGACACGGTGACCTTCCGTGGCAAGGTGGTTACGCTCGAGCGCAAAATCTATGTGCTGTTGAACAAACCCAAGGACTGCGTCACCACATCGGACGACCCGCAGGGCCGCCTCACCGTGATGGACATCGTGCGCAACGCCTGTACCGAGCGCATCTACCCTGTAGGCCGTCTCGACCGCAACACCACGGGTGTGCTGCTGCTCACCAACGACGGCGACCTGGCCTCGAAGCTCACGCACCCCAAGTTCATCAAGAAGAAAATCTATCACGTATGGCTCGACCGCGACGTGAACGAAGAGGACATGCAACGTATCGCCGACGGTATAGAGTTGGAGGATGGCCCCATACAACCCGATGCTGTGAGCTATGCCAATGATACCGACAAGAACCAGGTGGGCATCGAGATACACTCGGGCCGCAACCGCATCGTGCGTCGTATATTCGAGGCGCTGGGTTACCGGGTAGTCAAACTCGACCGGGTCTATTTTGCCGGTCTCACGAAGAAGAACCTGCAACGCGGCCGCTGGCGTTACCTCACGCAACAAGAGGTGAACATGCTGCAGATGGGTTCGTTTGAATAAGTAATATAACCGAAATAGCCGCACGCCCCGCTCGGGAAAACCGTTCGGGGCGGTGGTGCTTAAACTAATAGATTGAAAGAGTATGGAAACAATGAAAAGGACCAAAGTCGTCGATGCCTTCGACGCATCTCTTTACGGGACGAAGATCAATGTGAAAGGCTGGGTGCGTACGCGCCGGGGCAATAAGCATGTCAACTTTATTGCACTCAACGATGGTTCTACCATTAAGAATATACAGGTTGTAGTCGACCTCTCGAAGTTTACCGAGGCCGAGATGAAACCCATCACGACCGGTGCCTGCATCAGTGTGATAGGCACGTTGGTAGAGTCGCAGGGCAAAGGTCAGCAGGCCGAGATTCAGGCCGAGAGCATCGAGCTCTACGGCGGTGCCGACCCCGATGTATATCCCTTGCAGAAAAAGGGACACACCCTCGAGTTCCTGCGCGAAATCGCCCACCTGCGTCCCCGCACCAACACCTTCGGTGCCGTGTTCCGCATCCGTCACCACTTGGCCTACGCCATTCACAAATATTTCAACGACCGCGGTTTCTTCTATCTGAACACGCCGCTCATCACGGCCAGCGACTGCGAGGGAGCCGGTGCCATGTTTCAGGTAACGACGCTCGACCTCAACAACGTGCCCCGCACCGAAGATGGTGCCGTAGATTACAGCGCCGACTTCTTCGGCAAACCCACCAGCCTCACCGTGTCGGGTCAGCTCGAGGGTGAGCTCGGTGCCATGTCGCTCGGTGCCATCTACACCTTCGGTCCCACCTTCCGCGCCGAAAACTCCAACACGCCGCGTCACCTGGCCGAGTTCTGGATGGTAGAGCCCGAGGTGGCCTTCAACGAAATCGAAGAGAACATGGACCTGGCCGAGGACTTCCTCAAATACCTTATCCGCTACGCTCTCGACAACTGCCAGGACGACCTCGAGTTCCTCAGCCAGATGTACGACTCGGAGCTGATCGAGCGTCTGAAGTTTGTCGTCGAAAACGACTTCGTGCGCCTGCCCTACACCGAGGGTGTGAAGATTCTCGAAGAGTCGGGCCACAAGTTCGAGTATCCCGTCTACTGGGGTGCCGACCTGCAGAGCGAGCACGAGCGCTTCCTCGTCGAGGAGCACTTCAAGAAACCGGTTATCCTCACCGACTATCCCAAGGAGATCAAGGCCTTCTATATGAAACTCAACGACGACGGCAAGACCGTACGCGCCATGGATGTGCTCTTCCCCCGCATCGGCGAAATCATCGGTGGTTCGCAACGTGAGGAGAACTACGAGAAACTGCTCTCGCGTATCGAAGAGCTGCATATCCCCATGAAAGATATGTGGTGGTACCTCGATACCCGTCGTTTCGGTACCGCACCCCACTCGGGCTTCGGCCTCGGGTTCGAGCGTCTGGTACTCTTCGTTACCGGCATGACCAATATCCGCGATGTGATACCCTTCCCCCGTACGCCGAAGAACGCCGAGTTCTAAGTTGGGGCCTGCACAACGCAAGACCATAGAAACAAGAGAGCCGCTTCGGGGAGATTCCCGGAGCGGCTCTGCTGTTTGGTCATGTTGATAATGGTTTTCTCTATATATTGGTCTTTAGATTACTCGATAGAATATCAAGGATTGTATACACGTGACGGTGAGATGCGGTTATTCGATTTTCTCCTCCCGTGCGTGACCTTATTTGAGGTCAAATGCCAGACCTATGTAAAGATTGACAGCTCCCAAGTTGCCGTTTATGTCATCGTCCACATATTTATGGTTGAATATGTCGGTATAGGGCAATGTGTAGTTCAATCCCAAATGAATTTTGTGGAGCACGATACCGGCTTGTACGGCCCAAGAGCTGTTGAAGATATTGAAGTAGTCATCGTTTAGAGTATCTTTCAAATCTTTTTTCTCTCCATTGTATTCGATGGTACCCCAATACCCGGCGAAATCGAAATCGAAATTGATACCAGTCTGCACATACAGACTGATTTTCGGAGTAAATCGATAGGTGTATCCGATAAAAACCGGGATACGATACCCCATGGTATTGTAAGAGGTTGTTACTGTTCTCCCGTTTATTTCTACCTCTTCTTTCCATCCTTTGAAGGGGAGTTCCATGCCTAAACCTGCATAGAAGTTCTTGTTTTTCCCGAAATAGGCTCCTGCTTGACAAAGCGAAATGATGCCGGTCGTTTTTCCTGAGACGTTGCTCTGATTTTCGAAATATGAGCCGCCGAGTGTGTTGAACGAGATGGCTCCTCCTACCCGTATGAATCCTCCGGCGGGTTTGCTACTGTTGTCGTGGGAAGGGCTGTTTCCTGTATCGTTTCCCGCGCTGCTCCATTGGGCCGATGCCGACAGTGAGCCGATGAGGAGTATCATGATAATAAGAATCGATTTTTTCATGAATGAGTGTGTTTTAGTGTTGATGTATGTATTCCAGATTATGTTCAGCCTCTATAAGTCTCTTATTTCCTCCTGACCTTGATATTGAAGTTCAGACCTAAGCTGATGTTGAATGAGCTTATTTTTTAAAGATTGAAGTTCATACGCCATACGTTGAACAGACCTTTGGCCGTGCCGCGTTGCGAGAGGAAATAGATGTTGCGACCGTCGGGCGACCACACGGGACAACCATCGTTACCGGGGTGGAAGGTCAGTTGGGTGAATTGGCTTCCATCGATGCGGATTACAAAAATGTCGAGATTTTGTATGCGCTTGTTGTTGGGGTTGAAGCTGTTGCCCATGCACACAATCCATTGTCCGTCGGGCGAGATGCGAGGCGTGGTGAAACTTTGATCCTGACGGGAGAGGATAAGGGTTTCGATGCCGGTCTGGTAGTTTATCTTCCAGATTTCGCCTATCCCCTTATCGTTGAATCGGGTGCAAAGGAAGGCGTCGGGTTCGTTCTTTATCGGTTCGGGAGTACAGCCGTTGGAGTAATTGGTAAAGAGGTTATTCTCGCGATTGTAGCTCCAGATGCTGGAGTGTCCGTATTCTTGTCGGGAGAAGAATACGATGTTGGGATTATTGGCCGAGGCTTTGGGGGCCGCATCGTAGGTGCTGCCGAAGGTGAGTTGGTTGAGCACGCTTCCGGCTTCGGCATTGATGCTGTATATCGAACTGGTGTTGTTGCGTTGTTCCGAGAAATAGATATACTTGCCGTCGGGCGACCAGGAGAGGTCGGTCACCCAGTTGCGGAAGGTGCGTTGCGTGGCACCGCTTCCGCCTCGTTCGGTGCTGGCTACCATGATATTGGTCTGTTTGTTTTTATAGGAGAGATAGGCTATTTTGAGACCATCGGGTGAGATGGCTACACACGGATTGACCCACCATTCGAATTTGCCGTATTCGTTGCGGGTAGATATACCGTTGACGATGTCTCGATTTTCGTCGGTAAGTTTCTCGAAACGGATACCTCCTTCTTCGGGAACTGATACGTTGGAGTAGATGATTTGAGTGGTTGTACATTGTGAAAATAGCCAGATGCACAAGAGCCCCCAGCCGAAAAGTGTCGTTTTTCTATTCATTATGAACATGGTTTAAGTGTGTTTGTATTGTCAATGTTGTTTTAGAGCTTCCTTAAAAAAGGTCATCGACCGGTCTGCTATTCTCTTGGTGTGAAGAGATGGTTACTCATAGTCTGGGTACATTGCGAGATGGGGCAATGACGAAGAGACTTGCGATGATGATTCCGATATCTTTAGGTATTGGAAATCTTGATTAAGGATTATTAGCACAAAGAAACCAAAATAGAGCGAAAATTTCTTTTGATGAATGTCGAGATAATTGTACGGATATGTCGAAATAGTTGAACATAAACAAGGCTGCTATCGCTTCTTTTTATATTGCGACAGGTGCTGGCACAGGAGTTGTGCATCGACAATGCCCTCGACTTGAAGACTGATTTGGTAGATTGGAACTGGAGGTGTATGAGTTTGTATTTCAGGGGTATAGTATTCTTGGAAGAAGTCATAATGCAGCACTTCCGAAATGGCAACGAGGAGGTCGGTATCAATACTCTTACGTGAGAATATGTCGTAGACGGTACCGCGGGTGCGGTTGATACGGGCGGCAAACTCTGCAATCGAGAGTCCGCTCTCCTTAAAGCGTTCGTGAATGATATGACCAATGTGTATGTTCCTCATGTCGTTCGGCGAAATGTAAGCATTGGCCGGCTCTCGAGAGGATAGGGTAGGAGTTAAATAAACTACGTGGTCCTGCCCAGAGTTTGTCCAATAGAGGCCTTCGCATTGCCCAAGCATACAAACACGAACAAGCCCACGTAGATATATCTACATGGACGCTCGCTACATGTTCTCGATGCTTGTGTGAAAGTTGCGAAGTTTCTATTGGCAGAGAACGAAGCTAACGCTTATGTTATTTTTGTTATTTTATGGCATTCTTTCTTTTTCTGTTTCTGTTTGTCTATTTATCTATTATGTTGGTTATAAATATATTTTTGTTGCTATTCAAACTGTCTCCCGTTCCAGCGTAGGGTAATCGACTCGCGCAGGTAGGGCTTGAGGCGGTTGTAGGTTTCGCGGTCGAGATACTTCTCCCACGACTGGCTGGCGCATATCGAGCCATCGGACTCGAAGGTATACTCTACCAGGCAGATGTCGACTGGTCGCATCAGCTCCTCGCGTTGGGTTTTCGAGAGGCTGTCGGGGAAGAGAAAGAAATCGTCGCGGGTGGGCTGCTCGATATATTTCGAGGCGGGAAGCTCACGCCAGGCGCTGTCGAAGAACCGGATGCGGCTGTCGCCGGCCGGGGCATAGACCGTGTTGACCAGGGCAACGACAGAGTCGTTGCCGGTAGTCGTGTAGAGGTGCAGGGCCATTCGGCTCTGCTCCGAGAGGTCGATGACGAGGCTCTGCTCCTGCAACTGGGTCATCTGAGCCTGGCCGCCGAGTTTGGTGGTGACTTGGGCCGACTGCCCGGCGTGGAAGAGGTCGATGAGGTCTTTGCGTCGATTGACTTCGAGCGAGGGTATCAGCGAGTCGGGCATGGCCGCAAAAAGTTGTGCCGCCGGTTCAACAGCCTGCGACATCAGCGCCGTAGCTACGGCCGAGAGGAAAAACAGTCTTCTTAGTTTCATAACAAGGGTTTGAACAAGGGTAGTGAAAGGAGAGCGCAGAAGGTCAAGTTTACTTGCACTTTTTGCCGAGCCCTATCCTCTCTTCTACAAAGGTAGCTATTTCATTTTGAAGAGCAAGCCCCCCGAGGGCTATTTTGTACCCAGATAGAGGAAGAACATACCCAGCAGCACCAGTATCAGGTCGAACGATTTGCTGCGGATATTCTTCTCCTTGAAGAGGAAGGCACCGGCAATGAAGCTCACCACCACGCTGCTGCGACGCACCATCGAGACGATTGAAATCATCGAGTCGGGGTAGCTGAGGGCGTAGAAGTAGACAAAGTCGGCACAGACGAGAAAGAGCGAGATGAAGAATATCGAGGGACGCCACACAAACGGGGTCGTGTGCTTGCGCTGCGGATACCACAGCACCAGCAGTACGATGGCCATCATGGCCATCTGGTAGTACGAGTACCACACCTGCACGGTCATGCGGTCGAAGCCGTGCGACATGAGGTATTTGTCGTACAGTCCGCTGGCGGCTCCCGTGATGGTGGCCAGCACGATGAAGAGTATCCACAGGTTGTGGCGGAAGTTGATGCCCTCTTTCTTTCCCGAGAAGGAGAGCATGATGAACGAGACGATGGCCAGCAGCACACCTATCCACTGGTAGAAGTTGAGCCGTTCGCCGAAGATGAGCAACGCCCCGATGAGGGTGAGTATCGGCTGTGATGCCTTGATGGGGCCGGCTATGGTGATGGGCAGGTGCTTGGTGGCAAAGTAGGCACAGGTCCACGAGGTGAGCACCAGCGCTGCCTTGCCGATGATGTAGAGATGCTCGCGCAGGGTCGAAGGGGGCACGTAGAACATCGAGTCGCGCATCAGATCGGGAAATCCGTAGGAGAGGATGATGAGCGGGAGGAACAGCAGGCTGCAGAAAAGGGTGTTGAGAAACAACACGGGAATGACGGCGTTGCCGTTGAGCGACGTTTTTTTACATACCTCGTAGCAGCCCAACAGAAAGGCCGAGAGAAAAGCAAGCGATAACCACATCTTTTTTTACCTTTTAAGTCTATTGACGTTGGACCCTTCGATGCCTCTCCGCCTGGGCGGGGATGGTCGGGGACCGCCTTTCTGCCACCACCGGGGGGCGGTTTGCGAGTGCAAAGGTAGCTATTCTTTTCTCTGTATCATCTCTGTAAACCTAGATTTGTGTTATCTTTGCATCGCGTGTGGCAACGATGCCACGATAGAGAATAGAATTATGGAGCTGCTTTACATTCATTGGAATCCCGACCCGGTGCTCTTTTCGGTAGCGGGCATCGCTATACGTTGGTACAGTATCTTCTGGCTCATCGCCATTTGGGCGGGTTGCCAGGTGGTCTACAAACTGTATAAGCTGAAGGGGCTCCCGATGGATACGTTTCAGACCCTGTTCATGTACAGTTTTCTGGGTATTTTCATCGGTGCCCGGCTGGGGCATTGTCTCTTTTACGAACCCGATTATTACCTGAGCCATCCGCTCGAAATCATTCTGCCCATACGCGCTCTGCCCGATGGCGGGTGGCGCTTCACGGGCTATGCGGGGTTGGCCAGTCACGGGGGCACGCTGGGGTTGATTATCGCTCTGGCCCTCTTCTGCCGCAAGACCAAGATACACTACCTCGATATTCTCGACATGATGGGTGTAGCCGCACCGGTGGCTGCCGGCTTTATCCGGCTGGCCAACCTGATGAACTCCGAAATCATAGGCATGCCGGCCGATGTGCCCTGGGCTTTTGTCTTCGAACGGGTGGATATGTTGCCTCGTCATCCGGCACAGCTTTACGAGGCGCTGGCCTATTTCATCTTCTTCGGAGTGATGGTGTGGGTGGCCTGGCTCCGGCGCGACCGTTGCGGTCGGGGCTTCTATTTCGGGCTCTGCATCACGCTCATCTTCCTCTTCCGCTTTTTCATCGAGTTCCTCAAGGAGCGCCAGGTCGATTTCGAAAGCGCCATGCCTATCGACATGGGTCAGGTGTTGAGCATCCCGTTTGTGGTGCTGGGGCTCTACTTCGTGATTACGCGGTGGAATAATCCCGCTGGTGGCCGATTGTCGCAACCGGGACAGAGAAAATCCTCGAAATAGTCGCTAAATCTCTTTCTTCAGATAAATCATGTCGACGAGCTGTCGGCCCCCCTCGAAGATGGGGTGAGGATAGTGGTCGGTAAAGAATCCGGGTACCCGGTGCGAATAACGGAATCCGCATCGCTCGTAAAAGGGTATGGTGAGGGGTGAATCGCCTGTGCCAACTTGCAAGGTCGCTCCGCGGGGATAGAGGCTTTCCACATATTCGATAAGTTTGCGGGCATAACCTCGACGCTGGAACGGGGGACAGGTAGCCAGGTTCTTGATTTCGTAAAGTCCTTGCCCCTCTTGTGTGACGACGCAGATACTCTTCAACCCCTCGTCGTACAAGGCAAACATTTCGCCCCGGTCGAGGTAGCGCTCGATCATCATTTCGCTTTCGTCGGCCAACAGCAGCAGGTCGAGAAAATCTTTCTTCCGGTTTGTTATGTGTCTGATTTCCACGAGTCGGTTCTTTATCGGGGCAGAAACAGGTTGTCGGGGTAGGTGATGTCGTGCAGGAACAGCGCCTTGCCCGGTACCGAGGTGCCGGCGGCGCAGCGGTCTTTCTGTTCGATGATGCGGCAGAACCCCTCGACGGTGAGTTTGCCGCGCCCCACGTCGAGCAGGGTGCCTACGATGGCGCGCACCATGTTACGCAGGAATCGGTCGGCCGTGATGGTGAATACCTGTTGTTCCCCCTCGCGCTCCCAGCGGGCGAAGGTCACCCGGCAGTTGTTGGTCTTTACGTCGGTGTGCAGCTTGCTGAAGCTGGTAAAATCGGTGTATCGGTAGAGTTGCTCGGCCGCCTCGTTCATCCGGTCGAAGTCGAGCGTGCCGCGGTAGCGGCAGGCAAACGCCTCGAGAAAGGGCGACTTGTGGTCGATGAGGTAGTATTTGTAGGTGCGGCTGAGGGCGTCGAAACGGCTGTGAGCCTCGTCGGTAACAGGCCGTATGTCGTACACGGCCATGTCGGGGGGGAGCACCCGGTTCAGGCGGTCGGCTGTCTCGGCGGGATTGTCGAGCGGAGCCGGGGTGTCGAAGTGAGCCACCATGAGCCGGGCGTTGACTCCGGCATCGGTACGGCCCGCCCCGGTGACCGGCGTCTCGCGCCGCAGCAGGGTAGCCAACGCCTTTTCGAGCTCGGCCTGTACGGTGATTCCGTTGGGCTGTATCTGCCAGCCGTGGTAGCGGGCACCGTTGAACGATAGGTAGATGAAGTAGCGTGGCATGAAGGTCTAAAAAAATAGAGATGGATTATCGGGCGGGGTTCGAGAGTGACAGCATGAGGAGTGTCTCCCCTTGCTCTGTGGCCCCTCCCCGGCCGATAATCCATCGGGTTGAGTTTAATCGTTTTCGAGATAGGTATATCCGTAGAGGCCCGAGCGGTAGTTCGAGAGGAACTCACGACCCTCTTCGGGGGTGATGACTCCCGCCTTCATCGACGAGGTAACCCATGTCTCTACGCTGCGCACCAGTTTCTTGGGCGAGAACTGTACGTAGTCGAGCACCTCGGCCACGGTCTCGCCGTCGATTACCTGATCGATTTCGTAGCGGTCCTTGTACACGCTCACATGCACGGCGTTGGTGTCGCCGAAGAGGTTGTGCATGTCGCCCAGAATCTCCTGATAGGCACCTACCAGGAATACACCTATATAATAGGGTTCCTTGTTGTTAAGGGCATGCACGGCCAGATGCGAGTTGGAGCCGTGGGGCGAGATGAAGTTGTTGATCTTGCCGTCGGAGTCGCAGGTAATATCTTGTATGGTAGCCGTGCGGTCGGGACGTTCGTCGAGCCGGCTGATGGGCATGATGGGGAACAGCTGGTCGATCGACCACGAGTCGGGCAACGACTGGAAGAGCGAGAAGTTGCAGAAGTATTTGTCGGGCAACAGCTTCGAAATCTTGCGCAACTCTTCGGGGGCATGCTTCATGTCCGAGGCGATTTCGCTTACCTCGCGGGCTACCGACCAGAAGAGCTGTTCGATTTGGGCCCGGGTGCGCAGGTCGAGCAGTCCCAGGCCGAAGAGGTCGAGTGCCTCCTCGCGAATCTGCAAGGCATCGTGCCACGACTCGAGCAGGCGCGGCTGGTTCATGTTGTCCCAGATTTTATAGAGTTCATCTACCAGTTCGTGCGGGTTTTCGCCCAGTTCCTCCTTCTCGTCCCAGATGGGGAGCGAGGTAGTCTCGAGCACCTCGAATACCAGCACCGAGTGGTGTGCGGTGAGCGAGCGGCCCGACTCGGTGATGATGTTGGGTTGCGGCAGGTCGTTCTTGACACAGGCATCGACCAGCGCCGAAACCGAGTCGTTCACATACTCCTGTATCGAGTAGTTCATGCTGCTCTCGCTCGACGAAGAGCGGGTGCCGTCGTAGTCGACCCCCAGACCGCCGCCTATGTCGACAAACTCGACGTGGAAGCCCATGTTCTGGAGCTGTACGTAGAACTGCGAAGCCTCTTTCAGGGCATTCTTGATGCGACGTATTTTGGTTATCTGGCTACCGATGTGGAAGTGGATCAGCTTGAGGCAGTCGGTCATCTTGGTTCTTTCGAGGAAATCGAGAGCGTCGAGCAGTTCGCTGGAGTTGAGGCCAAACTTGCTGCCGTCGCCGCCGCTCTCTTCCCACTTGCCGCTGCCCGAGCTGGCCAGCTTGATGCGGATGCCGATGTTGGGGCGAATCTTCAGCCGTTTCGAAATGTCGGCGATGAGTTTCAGTTCGTTCATCTTCTCGACCACGAGGAAGATGCGGCGTCCCATCTTCTGGGCCAGCAGGGCCAGCTCGATGTAGTTTTCGTCCTTGTAGCCGTTGCAGATGATGAGCGAGTTTTTGTCGGTATTGATGGCCAGCACGGCGTGGAGCTCGGGTTTCGAACCGGCCTCCAGCCCGATGTTGAATTTCTTGCCGTGGCTCACGATCTCCTCGACCACCGGTCTCATCTGGTTCACCTTGATGGGATAGATGATAAAGTTCTGGGCCGTGTAGCCATACTCGTCGGCCGCCTGTTTGAAGCATTTCGAGATTTTCTCGATACGGTTGTCGAGAATATCGGGGAAACGCAGCAGAACGGGTGCCGTTACGTCGCGCACCTGCAACTCGTCCATCAGCTCCTTCAGGTCGACCGAGGCATAACCCTCGCGGGGCGTTACAGCCACGTGACCCTTTTCGTTGATTGAAAAATATTTCAGGCCCCAACCGTTGATGTTGTACAGTTCGGCAGAGTCCTCAATACGCCATTTTCTCATTTCTTATAAACAGGTTGAATAAAAGGTATTATAAAAAACATACAGTGAGCAAAAATACGGATAATAATTGAATAGAGAAAATGGAAAAGGGCGTACATTGTTCCCGGTGATAAGGTTTTTTTGTATACTTGTCGGGAATTTCGGGTAATATGCCTGTTTTTGCATATATATAATATAAGTGGTGTGTCGGCCCCCCTCCGTCTCCTTCCGGGAGGAGTGGTCGAAAGGTTTGGAAAAAGAGAAAAGTTTCGATAGGTTCAAGACGAGACTAATGTGTTAAAATGTGTTATTTCTAAAATTTGTTGTAGTCTTTTCGGACCCCTTGAGGCTATACAACAACAAAGAAGATTCTTTATCGAGCATACACGTTTTGACCTTAGTCTTTGATTGGTAAGAGAAGGTTCTATGAAAAAGGAAGTGGATAGTGAGACTTTAAAAGGATTGAAGGAGGGTAAGATTTCCTCTTTTGAATCGATATATCAATACTATTCGGGGAGGGTGTATAATTTCATCAACTCCATAGTAAAAGATCGTATTCTCTCTAAAGATTTGACTCAAGACGTGTTTATGCAAATCTGGGATAAACGCAGAGGCATACTCTGCGACGGGAATTTCGATTCCTATATCTTCACTATTGCCCGCAATAGGGTGTATCATTACATCAAGCGGGAGATGTGGATTCAGCAATACTTCGAGGCCGAGGCCAAGGAGCAGTTGCTCGAGGAGAAAGACGATGCCGATCACGAATTGGACAATCTGTTGCTCGAAGAGTATATTTTGAAATTGATCAGTGAGTTGCCCGAGTCGCGCCGCCGCATTTTCATGATGTACTGGAAAGAGGAGCTCAACTATATGGAGATTGCCAGGCAGTTGTCGATTTCGGAGAAAACGGTGGCTACTCAGGTACAACGCTCGTTGCAGTTCTTACGGTCGAAGATGCGTTATGTAGCCTTGGGGTTGTTGCTGATGAGTGTAGTGTGTGATACGTTTTTTGAAGTGTTAGATAGAGTTTTTTAAGTATGAAGAGAATGGAAAATATGGACTCGGAGCGGTTTATCGAAATGATGGAGCGATACCTTCGCCACGAGGCGACAGACGAAGAGAAGGTCGAACTGTCGCAATGGATCGGGACGTCTCGGATGCAGCGTGCTCTGGACGGGAAGTATACCGATTTGTGGCACTCGGTTTCGCCCGAACTCGATAGCGATACCCGCAGCGAGATGTGGCAGAACCTGTCGCAACATATCCGGGAGGAGCGTGCGATAGGCCGTCGGCAGGTGATGAAAACAATTTGTAAGATTGCGTCGGTCGTATTGTTGCCCGTAGCCGTATTTCTTGCCGTGGTCGCCTATTACGAGGGCGGACAGGCCAAGAGCGATACCACACCCTTCTCGTTTGTCGTCGATTCGGGACAAAAGGCCAGCATGACTCTTCCCGACGGGACCAAAGTGTGGCTCAACTCGGCCAGCAAACTGAGCTATTATCCTTCGTACAATCGGGACGATCGGCGGGTATTCCTGACCGGCGAGGCCTACTTCGAGGTGGCCAAGAATCCCGATAAGAAATTTGTAGTCGCATGCCAGGGGGTGGAGGTCGAGGCCCTGGGTACCACTTTCGACGTGAAGGGCTATGACGATGACGCTATGGTGTCGACCTCGCTGATCGAAGGTTCGGTGCGGGTTTCGCACCAAAATCAGTCGGTATTGCTTGCTCCGAGCGAGGAGGCATCGTTTGACAAAACGAAGTTGGTGTTTGCCAAATCGAAAATCGAGGATAGCCGGCAAGTCGATTTCTGGCGCCGGAATATCCTCTACTTCCGCTCGGCTACGCTGGCCGAGATAGCCAAGACCATGGAACGACTCTACGGAGTCTCGGTAGAGTTCGAGTCGGACGAATTGAAAAACATCTCCTTCTCGGGAAGCATTCGCAACAACAGTCTCACGAATGCCTTCTACATCATCAGCCTCACCTATCCGCTCACCTACGAAATCGATCGCGATGTCGTGAAGATAGGACTGAAGCAGTGACCCTGTTCGAGCATTTATGTTACCATATAATTGTTTGACGAATAATCTTTTATACTGTTTTACCATGAATATGTATTGGAATCATTCCCCCGATTGGGGGCGATAACCGTTTGCCAGGCAGTCGGTTAAAACCATCACAAATGCTTTTTGTGGATAGAGTGTATTGTTATCCTATGTCTAATATCGAAATTTTAATTAGTAATGTTGAAACACACCAACTGGGCATTACGAATATGCTTATTGAGTTTCATTACCCTCGTATCGGTAATGAATGTAAAAGCCCAAATCACATTTAATGCCTCGAATAAGTCTATCAAAGAGGTAATCGAGATGATTGAGGAAAAAGCCGATTACAGCTTTTTCTACTCCGATGAGCTGTCGGATTTGAATCGTAAGGTCAACTTGTCGTTTCACGACGAGAATATAGAAAATGTATTGAGAACCCTGTTCAAAGGTACGAATATCGTTTATAAAATCGAAGGCGACAAACAGGTCGTGCTCTCCCTGCAGTCGACTTTGAAAAAAGCAAAATCAAACAAGTCTGTAAGCGGAAAGATTGTCGACACGGAGGGTAACCCCTTGATTGGGGTTTCGATTGCCGTCGACAACGGTACGCGTGGAACCATGTCCGATGTAGACGGAAACTGGAAACTCGAGGCCCCCGAGGGCAGCCTCTTGACCTTTTCGTACATCGGCTATAACACCCACACGTTGAGAGTCGGCAGCAAAGATGTCTATACCGTATCGATGAGCGAAGACAACCAACTGCTCGACGAAGTGGTGGTGATTGGTTACGGTTCGATGAAACGGAAAGATATTACCACGGCCGTATCGGTCGTATCGACTTCCGATATTGACGAGCGCCCCATTGTCGACGCAGCACAGGCTCTCCAGGGTAAAGCGGCCGGTATTCAGGTAGTGCAACCTTCGGGTGCTCCCGGTTCGGGCATGAGCATTCGTGTGCGTGGTGCTACGTCGGTACAGGCTTCGAACGAACCATTGTATATTGTCGACGGTATGCCCAGCGACGATATATCGGGTCTGAACCCGGGCGACATCGAGAGCATGCAGGTACTGAAAGATGCTTCGTCGGCTGCCATTTACGGAGCCCGGGCCGCCAACGGTGTCGTATTGATTACCACCAAGCGGGGCGAGATAGGCAAACCTCAGGTCAAACTCAGTGCCTATGCCGGTATCTCCCGGCTGGGGAAAAAGATCGACGCCCTCAATACCGAGGAGTATAAGGATTTGATGAAGGAGTTGAAGAAATATTCCAACGTAGCCCCTACGATTCCCGAGGATGAGCACCGCTATGTCGACTGGACCGACATGTTTTTCAAAACCGGTATCAATCAGAACTATCAATTATCGGTCTCGAACGGAACCGACAAACTGAAATATTTCATTTCGGGCGGATATACCGACGAGAAAGGTATCGTGAATAAAGCCTATTTCAAACGCTACAATTTCCGTAGCAATATCGACAGCCAACAGACCAATTGGTTGAATATCGCCCTCAACCTGGCCTACTCCAATACCGAGGGGCGCGAGGTTTACGAGAGCCGCAGCTCCATGCGTGCGGGTTCTATTCTTTCGGTCATCAATACCCCGCCGTTCATGCAGGAGTGGGACCCCGAGAATCCCGGTCAATACGACGAGTCGGCCTATGGTTCCCGCATCCTGAACCCGCTGGCTGCCAATGCTGCCGACAACGTGACTTCGACCGATTATCTGAAAGGGTCGCTGGCTCTTACTATCGACCTGTACAAAGGGTTGAAATTCAAAACTATGTTTGGTATCGACCTGACCAATACCCGTTGGGATTTTTATCTGGATCCCCGCTCTACCTCCGACGGACGTTCGACCAAAGGTCGTGTCGAAGAGAGCTACTCGCGTAATTTCGAATGGCTGTTCGAAAACATTCTCACCTATGATTGCTCGATCAACAAACACAACCTCTCGTTGATGGGTGGTGCTACCCAACAACGCGCCCAATACAATGGAGCCTGGCTGGCCGGATTCGACCTTCCCGACTCTTACCCCGACCTTCATTCGATAGCTGCCGCCAACCAGATAGACAAGGATGCCACTGGCTCTTCGGCTTCGGCCTGGACGTTGGCTTCGTTTTTGGGTCGTGTTGCCTACAACTACGACAGCCGCTACCTGTTGACCATGAACTTCCGTGCCGATGGTTCTTCGCGCTTTGCTCCGGGTCATCGTTGGGGTTACTTCCCTTCGGTTTCGGCCGGATGGCGCATGTCGAGCGAATCGTTCATGGAGTCGCTTGCCGACGTGGTCGACGATTTGAAAATACGTGTGGGCTGGGGTATGAACGGTAACCAGAGCGGGATAGGCAACTACGCCTATCTGGCCGGTATGACTGCCAGCAAGGTAGCCCCCACGACCGACAATCTCTATCCGGGATTGGCCATCACGCCCTATTCGGCCGCCAATACCGAGCTTACCTGGGAGAAGACCATGCAGTGGAATGCCGGTATCGACTTCTCGGCCTTTGATTCGCGCCTGACCCTGTCGGTCGATGCCTACTACAAGCGCACGACCGACCTGCTGCTCACCGTGAGCCTGCCCGACAACGTGAACCTCCCCGGCGGTATTACCCGCAACGATGGTGAGATGACCAACAAAGGTATTGAGTTGAACCTCTCTTCTCAAAACTTCAGAGGCGAGTTTCAATGGAATACCGATTTCAATATTTCGTTCAACAAAAATAAGCTGACCAAGCTGGGCCTGAACAAGGTGTACTACTATGCCGAGATGTATGAGACCAAAGAGAATGCCATCATCTTGAAAGAGGGCTTGCCTCTGGGTACCTTCTTCGGCTATGTATCGGAGGGTGTCGACCCCGAAACGGGAAATATCATCTACAAAGACCTGAACAACAACGGTGTGTTCGACCCGGGCGACCGTACGACTATCGGTTGCGCACAACCCGATTTTATTTATGGCATGACCAATACCTTTTCGTACAAAGGGATAGGCCTCTCGATTTTCTTGCAGGGAAGCCAAGGCAACGACATCTTCAATGCCTCGCGTATCGATACCGAGGGTATGTTCGACTTCCGCAACCAGTCGAAGGCCGTGCTCGACCGCTGGAAACGTCCGGGTATGATTACCGATATACCCCGTGCCGGCTCTATCGACAACAGCCACAACTCGACTCGCTTTGTCGAAGACGGTTCGTATCTGCGGTTGAAGACTTTGACTCTGTCGTATGACTTCGACCGGAAGCTGCTGCGCAAGATGCACCTCTCCAAACTGCAGTTCTATGTAACCGGGCAAAATCTGTTGACCTTCACCAATTACAGCGGATACGACCCCGAAGTAAATGCCTATGGTGCCGATGCGGTAGCTCTGGGTGTAGACTACGGAACTTATCCTCAATCGAAAGCTGTGATCTTTGGTCTGAATGTTGAATTTTAAATGATGAACGAAAATGAAAAAGTTAATAATAAGAACGATATGCTTTACATTGCCCTGGTTGGGATTCAGTGCATGTAACGATTTTCTGGACGAAAGACCTCAGTCCGACTTTACCCAGGAGGGTAGCGAGGCCGGGGCGCTGGTATCGGAGTATCTCTCCATTTCAGATGCGCAAGCCGAGTTGCAGGGCGCTTACAACAGTTTCAAGAACGACATTTATCAGCTCGAGAACTATACGATCAACGACATTCAGTCCGACAACTGCTATGCCGGTAGCGACGGTGTGTACGATATAGAAGAAGACCTGCTCAAAATCACGGCTACCAACTACAAGGTTTCGCTGGTATGGTCGCAATATCTGGCCATGGCCGGTTCTGCTACGAATGTAATCGAGAACGTGAAGCTGATGACTCCCGAGTCGGCTACCGAAGCCGAGAAAAACAAGGTGATGGCCGAAGCCAAGTTTATCCGAGCCTGGGCCTACTTCGATATGGTGCGCCTGTGGGGCGGATTGCCTATGGTCCTGCAGTTGATACCCACCATTACGGCCGATAACCTCGACACCTGGTACCCGGTGATGTATCCGGCACGCAGTACCGAAGATGAGGTATATAAACAGATATTGGAAGACCTCGACGAAGAGGGTACCATACAGTATCTCGACAGCAAGAGCGTGGGTGCATTCCAGGCCACCAAAGGTGCTGCCTATGGTTTGTTGTCGAAGGTGTGGGCTACCATGGGTCCCAAAGAGAGCCGCGACTACAACAAGGTAGTGGAGTATGCCGACAAGACTATCGCCGAGGGGTATCAACTGGTAAGCAACTTTGACGACTTGTGGAACCCCGACAACAAGTTTACTACCGAGAGTATCTTCGAGGTTTACTATACCGCCGATTCGCCCAACTGGGCCTACTGGTGTCTGTTGAAGGAGGACGACGGCTCGGTAACCTGGCGTCGCTACTGTACCCCTACGCACGACCTGCTGGCCAAGTTCGACACCGAGAAGGATGTACGCTACACCTCGAGCATTCTGTGGAAAGAGGCTCCGTACGACACCTATTTCCCGGCCGACAACTATCCCTTCTCCTACAAGATTCGCGAGAAGAACTCCGATATTATCCTGATGCGTCTGGCCGATATTCTGTTGATGAAGGCCGAGGCTTTGGTCGAGCTGAACCAGGTTTCCGACGCTATTGTCATCGTCAATCGCATTCGCGAGCGTGCCGGTTTCGGCCCCTCGTCATTGGATGTAAACATGTCGCAGGCCGATGCCCGTCTGGCTGTGGAGAACGAGCGCCAGCTCGAGCTCTATATGGAGGCTCAGCGGTGGTACGACTTGTTGAGAAACGACCGTATGCTCGATGTCATGCGCAAGCATAAGGACGAGAAAGGTCAGTATATCTTCAGCGACCTGCAATCGTTCAGAGAGAAGTGGCCTGTGCCGCAGGAGGAAATCGACAAGAACAACAACCTTACGCAAAATGAAGGGTATTAACCTATTGTTTAATGTTTTGATAATAGTACGATTATGAAATTTAGCAATCATATATTTACATTCTTGTGCTGTGCATCTGTCCTCCTGACAGCATGCGAAGATGGCACGGGCCGTGTGGTCTATCCCTATTCCTGCCCCGAGATGTCGGAGGTCGACCTGTCGTCTACCGAATATGTCATGGCCAACGATACTCTCTATTTCTCGGTCGATATTAAGGATGAGCAGACCCCGCTTTCGACCCTCGAGGTTTCGCTGACTTCGGGCGAAGAGTCGATTTTTACCGAGTCGATACGTACCAAGGGCATGTCGGCATCGATTCAGAATCATGGAATCTTTATCCCCTTTACCGCCGGTCTGGAAGACAACAAGGAGGCCCGGCTTACCCTCACGGCTATCAACGTAGAGGGTAGCGAAGTTTCCCGGAACTTCGATCTCAAGATTCGGCGTCCCGAATTGCCCGAAACCATGTATCTGCACATCGAGGAGCAGGTGATTCCCATGAAACGTCAGGCCGATAATCCCTATTTGTATGCTACGGAGACGGGCAGCTACATCACCCAGTTTACCGGCAAAGTATCGACGAGTGAGTCGCTCGAAGATTCGGAGCTGATATGGGGCTACTCCGAAACGGCCAACTATGCCGAGTTGTCGAGTGCGACGGGGGTAGGCTTCACCTTTGACTATCAAGGCTGGGAAATCGAACAGATTACTTTCGATGTCATGACTTTCAAGGTGGGCGCTATCGGTGAGTATCAGGTGTTTACAATCGACGGCGTAGAGCTCGAAGCCAGTGCGGGCTATTATCGGGCGGCTATCCAGTTTACTCAGGGTGCCGAGGTCGAAGTAACCGGCTTTGAGGATCTCGCCAATGCCTACAACCGCGACTTCTTCGAGTACAATGCCGAGACCGGCAAACTCACCTTCTTGCGCGAGAGCGGCAAGTGGGAGGTATACTACTCGAGCAAGTATAACTACATGTGGGTAATGCGTCTCGACGATGAGGCTCCTGTAGCCTACTGGCTGGTAGGTCATGGCTTTACATCGGCTCCGGTTTGGAACGACGACTACAATACGGGCGGTTGGGATACCGAGGATGTGTCGCGTCTGGGCTATGTGGTCAAGATTGCCGATAATACCTACCAAACGACTCTCTATCTGAGCAATACCCACGAATGGGAGTCGTTCGAAATCGAGATTTACAGCGACCGGTTGTGGAACAAAACGCTGGGTATGGAGCTGAAAGAGGGCTCTATTACGGGCGATGCCACGGGATTTGCCGTCTCGATGTCCAACGGCTTTACCAACACGGCCGACTTTGTGCCGGGCTATTACCGCCTGACCTTCGATACCTCGGGCGGAGTTGGTAACGAAAAGATGAATGTAGAGCGATTGTCCGATTGAGATCGGCTCGAAAATATTACGTGCTGAATAGGTAAATTTTAGATGAGGAGAGACGAGACGAATGTATCCTTTCCCGGTGCATTCGTCTCTATCTCTCTGTTTAGCTCCTGCTCTGCCGGGCGGGTAAAAGGTTCATTAAATGCTTATGATTATGAAAAAATGGATTTTATATTCGGTCGCAACCGTTTCGCTGTGGTGTTCGTGCACTACTTCTCACAAGGGCGAGGCTCCGGTTGCACTGGTCTGGGAAAACGGGGTATACGATGCTTCGACCCAGATGTATCGTCATCGGTTTGTTGTCAGAAATAAGACCGACCGGGAACTGGCGGGCGATTGGGAAATCTTTTATTCCCAGTTGCCGGTACGTGTCGCCAACGATTCGACATCACCGGTTTGTATTACGGCCGTGAATGCCAACTATTATAAAATGGCTCCGACCGACCGGTACCGGAATATCCCGCCGCACGATTCGCTGGTGGTCGTCTATTATGCCGATAGCCGGGCTGTCAACCTGTCGCGGCAACCCGAGGGATGCTACTGGGTAGCAAAGGGGCAGAATACTCCGCTCCCGGTCGAGTTGGCAATCGTTCCGTTCTCCGATCGGGAACGTATGGGCGATCTCTCGGCTGAGGCTATTTATCGTCGCAATGCCAGTTATGCCTGCCCGTTTGATTCGACGGCTCCGGCCGTGTTGCCATCGGTCAAGCAGGCGGTTGCGAAGGGGGGCCGGGTATCGGTCCCTGCCGAGGTATCACTGCTGTATAATCAAGAGTTGGTCGATGAGGCACGTCTGTTGCAAGAGAAGCTGGAGCAGGAGTATGGAATAGCTGTCACCGAGGGTGCTTCGATGCACATCGAGCTTGACCTGGCAGCCGCTGGCCATACATGCAACCCCGAACAGTATAGGCTGGACATAGACAATCGCCAGATTGCTGTCGTGGGGGATACGCCGCACGGCGTATTCAACGGTATACAGACTCTCCTGGCCTTGCTGAGGGGAAATAGCCATACTCTCGACCGGCAAACGATTATCGATTATCCCGATTTGTCCTATCGCGGCTTCATGCTCGATGTGTCGCGCAACTTTATTCCGGCTGCCGATGTGAAACGCTGGATCGATATTCTGTCGTCTTACAAGATCGATGTGCTGCATCTGCATTTGACCGACGATGAAGGTTGGCGTATCGAGATTCCCGGTTTGGAAGAGCTGACTGCGGTCGGTGGCCATCGGGGTCATACGACCGACGAGTCGACCTGCCTATACCCGGGTTACGACGGCTCCTATTCGGTTACGGAGGGTACGGGTAACGGCTATTATACTCGCGACGAGTTTGTCGACTTGTTGCGTTATGCAGCACGCCGGCATGTGACGATAGTCCCCGAAGTCGAGGCTCCGGGCCATGCTCGTGCAGCTATTGTGGCTATGAAAGCCCGTTATCGCAAGTATGCCGGTACCGACGAAGCGAAAGCTCGAGAATACCTGTTGAGCGAGCCGGGCGATACGTCGAAATACGTGTCGGCCCAGTCTTATACCGACAATGTTATCAACGTGGCTTTGCCGTCGACCTATGCCTTTATGGAGAAGGTGGTGACCGAAATCGCGGCCATGTATGCCGAGGCTGGTGTAGCGTTGCATACGATACACCTGGGTGGCGACGAAGTTCCCGAGGGGGCCTGGTTGGGTTCGGTAGCTTGTGCCAAACTCATGCGCGACAATCGGATGGAGGGCCCTCACGACCTGTTTGAATACTTTTACAGCCGCATGGCCGGCCTGGTAGAGGCGCAAGGCGTGAAGCTGGCGGCCTGGCAAGAGGCTGCCCTGCACAACCGGGCGACGACCGACAGTCGGTTGAAACAGGTGGCCAGCAACATCTATTGCTGGAACACGGTGCCCGAATGGGGTGGCGACGAGATTCCCTATCGGATAGCCAATAAGGGGTATCCCGTAGTGCTGTGCAACGTAAACAATTTCTATATGGACCTGGCTTATAGCTCTCACTACGAAGAGCGGGGACACTCCTGGGCCGGGTATGTCGACGAGGTGAAGTCGTTCTCGATGTTGCCTTTCTCGATATACCGTTCGGCTCGATGCGACCTGCACGACAATCCGGTCGATTTGGACCGGGCCGACGAGGGGAAAACCCGGTTGGACAGTCTGTCGAAAATCGTGGGTGTGCAGGCTCAGTTGTTCTCCGAGACGGTGCGTGGACCTCAATGGGCCGAGTACTATATCTTCCCCAAGATTCTCGGTCTGGTAGAGCGCGGGTGGAATGCGCATCCGCGTTGGGAGAGCTTACGGGGCGAGGTCGAGCAGCAAGCCTTCTGCCAAGATGTGTCTCGTTTCTACCGGCAGTTGGATATGCAGGAATATCCCTACCTGATTCATTCCGGGGTAAATGTGCGGTTGCCTCACGTAGGGTTGTGTGTAATCGACGGCCGTCTCTACGCCAACAGTCCGTTGTCGTCGGCCGTGATTCGCTATACTACCGACGGCAGCGAGCCCGGCACTCAATCGACCGTGTGGCGGGGCCCGGTAGTCTATCCTGCGGGCCGTGTGGTCAAGGCTCGGCTGTACTATTTAGGAAAAGAGAGTGTAACAACTGTTTTGTTCCCGACCGATACGAAGTCGGATAAATAAAAAAGAAAAGGTTATGAAAAGATACATAGTGTGTTTGTGTGTGATTAGTGTACTGAGTTGGGGCTCCGTGGCCTCTTCATGTTCCGAGTCGCAAAATGATCTCTCCCGGCCGGTAAACGCTGCTTCGATAGCGTTTATTCCGCAACCGCAATCGGTCATCTACGACGGGGGTGGTATGGTTGTGCCTTCGTCGGTATCGGTAAGCGACGAGTTGACCGGCGGGCCCTATGCCTTGTTGGAGTCGACCGTAACCTCGTTGGGGGGCGAATTGGTTCGGCAGTCTGGCGGCCAGGCCTTTATTCGGCTTGTGGCCAATGCTTCGCTACAAGACGAGGAGTATAAGATAAAGACAACGCTCGACGGCATTACCCTTGAGTATGCGTCGTCACGAGGACTGTTGTGGGGTGTCCAGACCCTGCGTCAAATCTTGCTCCAGAGTTCGGCTTATGAAGGTGGCGGGCGTGTGTTACCGTTGCTCACGTTATCCGATAAACCCGAAAAGAGTTGGCGGGGATTCCATATCGACGTAGCTCGTCATGCTTTTACCATCGACTATCTGAAGAAGGTAATCGATATGCTTTCGTTCTACAAAATCAACAAGTTGCAGATGCACTTGACCGACGACCAGGGTTGGCGCATGGAGATTAAGCGATACCCCGAACTGACGACAATAGGCGCCTGGCGCGAGTTCGACGAGTACGACAAGCGTTGTCAGGAGCTGGCCCAGACCGACGCCTCGTTTGTAATCGACACCCGCTTCATTCGCAACAACAGCGAATATGGGGGCTATTATACCCAGGAGGAGCTGTCGCAGTTGGTCGCATACGCTTCGGAGCGCGGTATCGAGATTATTCCCGAAATCGATATGCCGGGCCATTTCTCGGCGGCTATTCGGGCGTTTCCCAGTCTCTCCTGTACCAACGAGGCCGGCTGGGGGACCGAATTTTCATATCCCATCTGTGTAGGGAAGCCCGAGACCTATGAATTTTTGAAGAATATTCTGGACGAGGTGCTGAGTGTATTCCCGAGCGAATATATCCACATCGGAGCCGACGAGGTGGAGAAAGATAACTGGAAGAGTTGCCCTTATTGCCAGCAGATGATTCGCGACAAGGGGCTGATGAATGAGACCGAGTTGCAGAACTATTTTGTAGAACAGATGTCGGATTATGTCAAGAGCAAGGGGCGCAAGGTGATGGCTTGGGACGACGCCTTTTACAAGAACAGGCCGCTGGACTTGCTCTATACCTACTGGCGCGACTGGGAGTCGCAGCAGCCGGCCGATATTACCCAGAGCGGACATCCGCTGATATTTATGGAGTGGGGCCGTTTCTATTTGAGCGGGAACTCCTCTGACGAGTCGTTGAAGTCGCTCTACGAGTTTACCTTCGAGCCTCAGTTCCCCGGCATTGTACAGTCGCAGGTCCAGGGTTTCCAGGCTTGTGTGTGGACCGAAATGATACCCAACGAGCGCAAGTTCGGACAACACGTCTTCCCGGCATGTCAGGCATTCAGCGAAGTGGCTTGGGGAAGCAAGCGCGATTGGAGCCGGTTCACGAAAAACTTGCCGTGGCACTTGCAATGGCTCACCCGAAACGGATTGCATTACAGAACTCCCGGCTTTATCAAATAGAATGAATGACCCGTTAAAAAAAGAGAGATGATGAAAACCGAACGGTTAATGTCGTTAGATGTGTTACGGGGTATCACGGTGGCCGGTATGATTCTGGTCAATAACCCCGGCGATTGGGGGCATATCTATGCCCCGCTGAAACATGCCGAGTGGAACGGGCTTACGCCCACCGACCTGGTGTTCCCGTTTTTTATGTTTGTAATGGGAGTCTCCATGTGCTTTTCGTTCCGGAAATTCGATTACCGGCCTACTCGGGAGTTTGTGGTCAAGCTGGTTAAGCGTACGGCCATTCTGTTCCTTCTGGGTGTAGCTCTTTCGTGGGTTTCGCTCGTGCTGTCGCGATGGATGTCGCCCGAGGGAACGATGTCGTGGAGCCAGATACTTTTCCCCTTCGAGCAGGTGCGCGTCTGGGGCGTATTGCAACGCCTGGCACTCTCTTACTTTTTTGCTTCCCTGCTGGTGGTTACGGTGCGTAACAGGCGGGTGCTGGGCTGTGTCGTAGCCGGTATTTTGCTGCTCTATGGGCTGGTCTTGGCCTGGGGGCATGGATTTGAATTGTCTACGGCCAATGTGATAGCCGTCGTCGACCGTACATTGGTAGGCGAGAGTCACATGTATCTCGAGTGGCTGCCCGACGGGGGGCGCATCAGGTTCGACCCCGAGGGGCTTGTCAGCACGTTGCCGGGTATTGCGCATGTGTTGATAGGATTCTTTTGCGGACGTCTTTTGTTGAGCTCGAAATCCTTGAACGAGAAGATGGCCGACCTGGCCGTGGCGTGTGCCGCACTGCTCATCGTCGGGTTCTTGCTGGGGTATGGTTGCCCGATCAACAAAAAGGTGTGGAGCCCGTCGTATGTACTGGTTACCTGTGGTTTTGCCATGCTCACCCTCATCTTGCTGATGTGGATTATCGATGTGCGCAAGATGCAACGCTGGACCTATCCGTTCCGGGCATTCGGGTGCAATCCGTTGTTTATCTATGTCTTTGCCAGTTTCCTGGCCATTGTGCTGGAGACGATTCCCTGCGGCGGCTTGTCGGTTAAGGATCAGGTGTACATGTGGATAGCCGGGTGGGCCGTCGTGCCTCAGTTGGCGTCGCTCATCTATGCACTGGTGTATGTGGCTTTCAACGGATTACTGGCCTGTGTGCTGCTGAAAAAAGAGATATTTATCAAGGTGTAACACCTGGAAGTCGAGTATCCTTTGGGTAGTTGTATTAAAATAGCGGCTAAATTTTAATAAAAAAGTGAGCCGTGTATATGTTTTTTAAGTTTGTAGATAGAGGTAGTCGCTAAAAATGTTTATCTTTGCGGTAGAATTTACTAACCAATAATTTATAATAAGATGGTAAGCTACAAAGAATTAGGATTGGTAAACACCAGAGAGATGTTTGCCAAGGCTATCAAAGGCGGATATGCTATCCCTGCTTTCAACTTCAACAACATGGAACAGATGCAGGCAATTATCCAAGCAGCCGTAGAAACGAAATCGCCTGTGATTCTGCAAGTATCGAAAGGCGCTCGTAATTATGCCAACCAGACGTTGCTCCGTTATATGGCACAAGGCGCCGTAGAATACGCCAAAGAGTTGGGTTGCGAACATCCTCAAATCGTGTTGCACCTCGACCACGGCGATTCGTTCGAATTGTGCAAATCGTGTATCGACACAGGTTTCTCTTCGGTGATGATCGACGGTTCTCACCTGCCTTACGAAGAGAATGTAGCCCTCACGAAAAAAGTAGTTGATTATGCACACCAGTTCGATGTAACCGTTGAAGGTGAGCTGGGCGTTCTCGCCGGTGTTGAGGATGAGGTTTCGGCCGAACACCACACCTACACCAACCCCGAAGAGGTTATCGACTTCGCACACCGCACGGGTTGCGACTCGCTGGCTATCTCGATCGGTACTTCGCACGGTGCCTACAAGTTCAAACCCGAGCAATGCCACGTAGACCCTGCTACGGGTCGTCTGGTACCTCCTCCCTTGGCATTCGACGTTCTCGACGCCGTTATGGAGAAACTCCCGGGCTTCCCCATCGTACTGCACGGCTCTTCGTCGGTTCCCCAAGAAGAGGTCGACACCATCAACAAATACGGAGGCAAACTCGAAGCTGCTATCGGTATCCCCGAAGAGGAGCTGCGTAAAGCTGCCAAATCGGCCGTTTGCAAAATCAACATCGACTCCGACAGCCGTCTGGCCATGACCGCTGCTATCCGCGAGGTATTCGCTACGAAACCCGCCGAGTTCGATCCTCGTAAATACCTGGGTCCGGCTCGTGAAAACATGAAGAAACTCTACATTCACAAAATCGAGAATGTATTGGGTAGCGCCGGCAAACTCTAATCGATAGTTCGAATAGGCTTTATAAAGGCCGCCGATTTCCGTCAGGGAGATCGGCGGTTTTTTTTTCACTTAGGGGCAAGAGGCCAGAGTTGCGGTAGGTCTGATGACATCGGCACATGTCTCGTCTGTTGGGCAAGAATGAGAGATTGCTTGGGTCGGGGAGTGTGTGAGGATTTAAAAAAAAGTTCTGCCGGAATCTCGATATCATAAAAAAAGGGGACTGATAGTATAACGATTCACATCGTTGTTTTTTCCGGCAGAACTGTATAGATATTCAGTAAAAAATATTTCGCATCTTTTTTCGCTCTTTCCTTTTATTGAAAGGGAGTATCGCGATTTTGAATCCGAGACAAAGGTAGTATTTTCAAATGATAAAACAAAATTATATTTGGATTCTGTGCATGAATAAAAATTTTTTCTTTCCTCGTCGGGACGGCCTTTTACGGAGGATTCACCCCAACCGGGAGAGGTGTATCTAAATAATTGTCACTCCCTTATCGCGGGCGTTATCGGCCCGATGGAATCGGTATAATCGCTTGTCTGCGTTAATAAGAAAATACAAGTGTTTTGTAATTTTATGTTTTGGGAGCGCTTGTAGGCTGCTTGGCGAGGACTTCGGTGATTCTTTTCCCGGTCTCCTCGTATAGCCACAGGGCCTTGGGCAGATGAACGACCCGGGGAGGAATGGGGGTGTGTTTCCGCTTTTTGAATATTTCGCCGGTGACGCCATAGGCTTCGGGGGCGGTGGCGGCATAGAGGGCTCCTGACGCTCCCTCTTGCGGGGTGCTGATGAAGGGGCGGAAGAACCGGTTGGCCAGCGGGTCGACCCACGAGTGCATGGTGATCATGTCGGTGTCGACTACCCCCGGGTCGGCGGCATTGACCCAGATGCCCCGCGGGCGAAGCTCCTGAGCCAGGCGTGCGGTATAGAGGGTGAGGGCGAGTTTCGACTTGCTGTATGCCTCGAACCGTTTGTACTTGTGCGGCGGTGCCCCGAAGAAGGTATCGTCGATTTTGCCGATGTAGCGGGTGAGCGAGGTGGTGGTGACGATGCGGCTGCCGGGGTGCATGAGGGGGAGCAGCATGCGGGTGAGCAGTACGGTGCCTATGTAGTTGACCCCGATGGTCGACTCGAAGCCGTCGGCCGTTTGGCTGTAATGCTGGTTCATGACGCCGGCATTGTTGAGTAGCGCCTGTATCGAGATGGACTCTTGCGACAGGTGTTCGGCAAAACTGATAATCGAGGCAAACGAGGCGAGGTCGAGCGGCAGCAGGGTGATGTCGGTATTGCCCGTCTTTTCGATGATGCGCTGTTGCACGGGTTGCGATTTGGCCAGATTGCGGCAGGCCATGATTACGGGCTGCCCTTGTGCAGCGATGGCCTCGGTGAGAGCCTGCCCTATGCTGCCGTTGGCTCCGGTGATGATGTAATACTCTTTATTCATCGAGCATGCGGTGTTTGACTATGAGACGTACCCGGGTGGGCATGACGGCCGCCAGCGGGATGAGCAGGCGGTTGAACAGGCCCGGGATGAGTTGTTTTTTCCCTCGGAAGAGGGCGTTGAGAGCTTTTCGCACGAGGCGTTCGGGAGTCATGAGTACCCCGAGCCGTACCCCCAGTTTCAACAGCCGGGGCGGCAGGCCGTACAGCCCGGTGGCTACTCCGCCGGGACATACGACGGTGGCATGCACGCCATAGTCGTGCAGTTCGCAGGCCAGGGCCCGGGTGAATACCCGTATGTAGGCTTTGGTAGCCGTGTAGAGGGCGATGCCGGGATAGGGTGTCCAGCACGAGAGCGACGACATGTTGAGCAGATAGCCGCGGCGACGGGCGCACATGTCGGCGGCAAACAGTCGCGACAGCCGGGTGACGGTGCCGATGTGCAGCTGCAGCATGGTCTCGATTTTGGCCGGGTCGGTGCGGGCAACCTCGCGGAAGGAGAAGATGCCGGCGTTGTTGATGAGAATGTCGATGGTCAGCTCCTTCTCCCAGCAATAGCGATAGAGTTCGTTGGCTGCTTCGGGGCGGGCCAGGTCCATGCAGAGGGTCTCGACCGGCACCCGATAGTCGTTGGCAATGCGGGCCGCTTCGCGCTCGAGGTCGTCGCGGTCGATGCTCACCATCACGAGGGCGGCTCCCCAGGCTGCCAGTTGCCGGGCAAACTCGAGGCCGATGCCCGAGCTGGCGCCGGTCACGAGGGCCGTGCCCGGTGCAAGATCTCTATTTCGCATCATGGCGGTGTATCCTTTCTATCTCTTTGACGATACAGGGGGGCAGCTGCCCTTCGAGGTGTTTGTGACAGGCCATCTCGATGGAGTACATGCGGGCTATGCAGTAGTTGGTGTGGTCGCATCCGCAGCGCACCTCCTCTTCGTTTTTCATGCGGTTGACAAAGTCGGGCTCGTTGATGAGGGCACGCCCCATCTGTACAAACTCGAATCCGTGGTTGAGCACCTTGTCGATGGTGGGTCGCGATACCAGACCGCCCACGTAGATGAGGGGGAGCTTGAGCGCTTCGCGGAACTTGAGGGCATCGTCGAGGAAGTAGGCTTCGCGGAAGGGAACAGTCGGAATCATGAACCGTCCGGCCAGCTTCACGCCGTATTTGAGCCACCACGTCTTCATGTAGTAGGTGAGGGTGGTGATGGGCATCTCGCCCCGCATCACATACATGGGGGCCTTGCTCACGAAACCGCCGCTCAATACCAGGGCATGGGCCCCCAGTTGCTCGAGCTCGCGGGCGATGAGGATGCCTTCGTCGATTTCGATGCCTCCTTTGAATCCGTCGCGCATGTTGGTCTTGACGATGACAGCCATGTCGTTACCGGCCGCCTTCATCACCTGCTCCATGCACATGCGCATGAAGCGCATGCGGTTGTCGAGCGAACCGCCGTACTCGTCGCGACGGTGGTTGGTATAGGGCGAGAGGAACTGGCTGATGAGGTAGCCGTGTCCGGCGTGAATCTCTACGGCATCGAATCCGGCATCGCGGGCGTTGTTGACCGCCTCGCCGAAGGCACGGGCCATCGCCTCGATTTCGTCCTTGTGCATGCCTCGTACGAAGGTGGGCGAGTAGAGGTTGAATCCGGTCGAGGCCGAGATGGGTATCTGCCCGGCCGTGCTGCGGTGCGACATGTTGCCGCAGTGTCCCAGCTGGATGGAGGCTTTGGCTCCCTCGGCATGAATGGCGTCGGTGATGCGGCGCAACGGTTTCACGATTTCGGGGCGCATCCACAACTGGTGTTTGAACGAGAGCCCGTTGCGGGTAACCGAGGCGTAGGCGAGCGTGGTCATGCCTATGCCGCCGGCAGCCACGCTGCGGTGGTAGTCATACAGTTTTTGCGTAGGGGCGTTGTTGTCGCACATCCCTTCGAAGGCGGCCGACCGTATGGTGCGGTTGCGCAGGGTGACGGGCCCTATCGAGGCCGGTGTAAAGAGTATGGACTCTTTGGGAGCAGTATCGTTGTTCATGATTTCAATAGATGAAAGGGATTATCTTTTTACGTTTTTCGCGGGTAAATTCTTCGCCGAACTCCTGGGTATAGCGTTTGTAGAGCGATGCCGAACGGGGAGCCAGGTTGGCAAAGGTCCACCAGGCAAAGACGGCTCCGGCCCACGACCAGGTGAAGATGGCGAAGCCTACCCACTCGAGAAACTCGCCGAAGTAGTTGGCCGACGATACCCAGCGGAACATGCCGCCCCGCGGTATGTAGTGCTTGCGGTCGCCCGGTTTGCGCAGATGGCGTATGATGGAGTCGGACTGGATGTTGATGAACATGCCGGCCGCAAAGGCGATGACACCGATGATAAACTGAGGCGAGGTGAACCAGGCCGGGGTATAGTAGTCGAGCGGCGAGATGTAGAAAATCCAGCCGCCTTGCATGAAGGCGTTGAGCAGGTTGAAGACGATGCCCATGCTCACGATGCTGAGCGGCATGCGGCTGTTGCCCTTGATGAGGAAGGGGAAGATGAACGAGCGTTGGAAATAGTGCAACTCGAACAGCACCAGAAAGACGATGCGCACCGGGTCGTAGCGGTATTCGGCCGGAGCCAGCAGCCACAACACGAGCATGGCGACGAATACCGGTGCCTCCATCACCACCCACCCGATGCGGTTGGAGAGGGAGATTCCCCACTTGCGGTCGAAGAGCATGCCGTAGCCGGCACTTACGAAGTGGAGGGCGATGAACACGATGAGAGCCGTGACGGCCATCACAATCAGAAAGATATTGAATGTGGCGGTTTCCATGGGCGGTTGAAAAATGAATTGATTATTATATGGTTATCAATAGACAAAGATAGTAAAAGGAGAGAGCAGAGACAAACGGGAAAACTTGTTTTTCAAGTTTGGCTATGCCGAACCGCATCCTATCTTCGTGTAACAAAGATAGTAAAAGGTAAGGGCAGAGACAACTGGAAAACCAAGTTTTCAACATTTGACCATGTCGAACCCCCATCTTGTCTTTGAGTAACAAAGATAGTGAAAATCGGGGAGATACGTTTGCATTTAAATACTTTTCTTAAAAGCTCTGTATTTTTACATAAAGAAACATTTCCCCGCTTATTATAAGCGGAGAGAGAGGGTTTTGCATTCGAAACGGGCGGATAAATATTTAAAAATAGATAATTGCCCCGAATAAATCGACGGAGCGTTTAATTTTGCACCATCTGAATTTGTGAAAATGGATATGAAGAAGATGCAAAAAACAACACTGTGGATGGCTCTGTGCAGCCTGTTGTCGGTGAGCAGTGCCTATGCCCAGCGTGTAGAGCCGCTGCCTTTTGCCGATTTTGAACATTGGCTAACCCGCGAAATCAAAGAGTCGGCCCTGTTGGGAGGCAAGACCAAGACAGTCTATGCCATAGCTCCTACCCAACACATCAAGGGAAACAAAGCCTATCGGAACATGGGCGGTTCGCCCTGGGCTTCGTCGAATGTAATGGCCAACGTGATGGGGGTGGTGAAGACCAGTAATACCGTCCGCCCCGAGAAACGCGAGGGGGGAGGCACCTGTGCCCGCATGGAGACCGTGATTGAGGATTGCTGCGTGCTGGGCATGATGAATCTGCACGTGCTGGTGAGCGGCAGTATCTTCCTGGGCGAGGTCGACGAGCCTATCCGCTCGACCAACAGTCCGTACAGCAAGATGGAGATGGGTATCCCCTTTACCAAGCGACCCACCCGATTGATTTTCGATTACAAGTATCAGGCTTCGCCCGACAACTTCCGTACCCAGTCGACCGGTTTCAGCTCGCGCAAGCAGTTGCCCGGTCGCGACAATGGCGAGGTCTATATTCTGTTGCAGCACCGTTGGGAAGATGCCGACGGCAATGTGTACGCTCACCGGGTAGGTACCGGGCGTGAGCGCTACGGCAAGAGTACTGCCGGTTGGGTGAACGGCCATAGCCTTACCATTCACTATGGCGACATCACCGACAAGCCCTTCTACAAATCGTACATGGGGCTTATTCCCGAAGAGAGTTCGTACTATTGCCGCAACAGCAAGGGCAAGATGGTGCCCGTAATCGAGGTGGGTTGGGGCAAGCCCGACGAGCCGGTTACGCACATGCTCGTGATGGCTTCGGCCACCTGCGGTACCGCCTATGTGGGCGGCTTGGGCAGTACCCTCTGGATCGACAATATCGCTCTGGGGTATTAGGCAAGCAAGTATTTATGGAAAGATAGAGGGCTCGAAGGATTGGATTCGGGCCCTTTTTTTGTGCCGGGTCAGTTCTGTTTGAAGATATAGACGATAACCCCTGTCTGGTTCGACGAGCGGTTGCTGCGTTCGAATCGCGAGCGGCGGGCGGCCGCTTCGGCCGAGGCCCGCAGTTTGGGGTTGGAGAAGGCGGTGCCTTCGCTGCCTTTGACGGTGGCGATGGCGCTGATGACCTGTCCCTGGGGGTTGACTGTAATCGAAATGGCTATGGTGCCGGCGTCGTTGCTGTTGTCGTATTGGGGATAGGGCAGGGAGCCAACCAGCCCGCGGCCGCCCAGGTTGTAGCCGCCGTAGCCGCCCACGCCGGTGAGTTCGCCGGTCGATGCGTTGCCGAAGGGGTTGCCCTGTGTGCCGCTGCCCTTGTCGCTGTCGCCGCGGCTGCCGTCGTTCGATACCCCTTTGCCAAAGGCATTCTTCACCTGGTTGGCAATGCGGTCGTCCTTTTTGTTTTCCTGAACGGCTTTTTTCTTTTTATCCTCCTCTTTCTTCTTCTCGATTTGGATGCTCTCCTCGTCGGTCTGGGTTATCAGCTCGTCGTCGTTTTCGCGCGGTTGCTCGGCCTGTGGCCGCTGCGGCTCGGTGGCGTTCGACTCGAACATGCCCGAGGCTTCGTCGACCAGTCCCACTTGTACCAGCACGCCGCTGCCCGACCCCATGGGCTCGGGTCCCAGCAGGGTAAACCACAAGACGAGCAGCACTACCAGATGCACGGCAACGGTAGCGGCAATGGCTTGTATCTTATCTCTTTTCTGTGGTTCCATGGGTGGGGTGTTCGATTCTGTTTTTGAGGTGGTGTTCGGTTTACGGGTTACGCACCGGTTTGGTGGCCAGTACCATCTTCAGGTGGTTGTCGTTGGCGACATTGAGTATCTTGACAATCTCGCGATAGGGTACCGTCTCGTCGGCATAGAGGGCTATGTAGCGCTCGCTATCCTGCTGGGGCGTTTCGGCGAGCCGTTGTACCAGCTGATCGTAGGTAACGGGCTGCGGGGCCTCGTTGCCGAAAGCGATGTAGTAGTCGTTGTGCTCGTCGATTACTACCCGGGTGAGGGGCTTGGCTGCCGCCTGCTGGTTGCTTTGCGGCAGGTTCACCTTGATGGAGTTGGGAAAGACAATCGTCGAGGTAATCATAAAGAAGATGAGCAACAGAAAGATGACATCGGTCATCGATGCCATGCTGAATGTGGCCTCTATCTTGTGTCTTCGTTTCAGTGCCATGGTCGTGTCTCCCTCGGGTTATTCGGCCGGCTCGTTGAGCAGGTCCATAAATTCCATTGTCTTGGACTCGAGCTGGTTCATCACGCCGTCGACGCGCGACACCAGGTAGTTGTAGGCAAAGAGGGCGATGATGCCCACGATAAGGCCGGCTACGGTGGTGACCAGAGCCTCGTAGATACCGCCCGAGAGGGTGGAGATGTCGGCGTTGTTACCGGCCGAAGCCATGTTGTAGAAGGCCCGTACCATACCGGTTACGGTACCGAGGAATCCGATCATGGGAGCACCGGCTGCGGTGGTGGCGAGCCAGGGGAAACCCTTTTCGAGTTTGGCAATCTCGATGTTGCCCACGTTTTCGATGGCTACCAGTACGTCGTTCATGGGGCGACCCAGTCGCGAGATACCTTTGGCAATGAGGCGCGAGTAGGGGGTGTTGGTCTTCTTGCAGAGCTTCAGGGCACTGTCGATGTTCCCTTCGTGGATGTAGTCTTTGATGCGTTCCATGAACGAGTTGTCTTCGCGGGCGGCACGTCGGATGACTTGCAGTCGCTCGACGAAGATATAGATCGAGAGCAGGGAGAGGAGCAACAGGGGTATCATGATGATTCCTCCCTTGCAGGCAAGGTCCCAGAGGTTCAAGTCGTTGGCGGCCTCGACCGGGGTAAGTACGGGAGGCGTCACGATTGTGTCGGTAGTTTGCAGAAGCAACGTAAGCAGATTCATGATATAGCGTTTAATCGGTTATTTCAAGCACTCTTTGTATTGTCTGATAGTCTCTTTCAACCCCAGGTAGAGGGCGTCGCAGATGAGGCAGTGGCCTATGGAGACCTCGCTCAGGAAGGGGATGCGTTCGTGAAGGAAGCGCAAGTTCTCGAGGTTGAGGTCGTGGCCGGCATTCACGCCCAGCCCCAGGCTGCGGGCATGTTCGGCTGCCTTGACAAAGGGAGCCACGGCAGCTTCGCGGTCTTGTGCGTAGTGCGCGGCATAGGGTTCGGTGTAGAGCTCTATTCGGTCGGTGCCGGTCTTGGCGGCATACTCGACCATCTCGAGGTCGGGCTCGACAAAAATCGAGGTGCGAATGTTGGCCGCCTTGCAGCGGTCGATAATCTTGGAGAGGAAGTCGAAGTGTGCCCGCGTGTCCCACCCGGCATTCGAGGTGATGACATTCTCGGCATCGGGCACCAGCGTCACCTGGTCGGGCTTCACCTTGAGTACCAGGTCGAGAAATTTTTCGGAGGGATATCCCTCGATATTGAACTCGGTGCTGACGGCCGGCCTCAGCTCGTACACGTCGGCATAGCGAATGTGCCGCTCGTCGGGGCGCGGGTGCACGGTGATGCCCTCGGCTCCAAAGGATTCGCAATCGAGCGTGACTTTCAATACATTCGGAATATTGCCGCCTCGTGCGTTGCGCAAGGTAGCTATTTTGTTGACATTAACACTTAACTTGGTCATTTTCTCTTTTTACCCTAATCGCTTTTTCCGGTGTGGCACTTTGTCGCTCGGTTTCAATGAAAAGAAACGGACTGCAGTATCAACCGAAAAAAATAGCTATCTTTGTATAACTTTCGTGCAAAAATAATACGAATTACAGAAATATGCGCAATAAATGAAAGCAAAAGATATGATATTGCCCGAAATACCCGTCTTGCTGGCCACGATGTCGGTGAACGAGGCGCGTGCGGCGCTGGAAAGCTCGGCCTGGTCGAGCCTGCCGGTGGTCGACGCGGGCGAGTATGTGGGCATTCTTCAGGCCGGGGAGTTGGCCGATGTGAACGGCGAAGAGACCGTGGGGCGGGAGAACTGGCGACGTCCGGCCGTGCGTGAGGAGACGCACCTGCTCGATGTGGTGAATCAGTTTGCCCAATACACCGACGATGTGCTCCCCGTGGTCAATCAGCATCGCCGCTACGTGGGGGCTATCCCCATCCATGCGGTTATGGTGGCTGTGGCCCGGTTGTGCCAGACGTCGTCGCCGGGAGCCATCATCGAGCTGGAGATTCCGCGGGCCGACTATTCGGCTACCGAACTTACCCGCCTGGTCGAGGACAATGATTGTCGGGTGATGAATTTGATGATACGTCCCGACGAGGAGTCGGGCATGTGGCGGGCTTGCCTGCGTATCGACCGCGAGGATGCCACGCCGGTGCTTCGCTCGCTCGAACGGTTCGACTACCGGGTGCTGAGTTGCTACCAGTTGCACAGTGCTATGGACGACCGCATCGAACAGCGTATCAAGGAGTTGATGTATTATCTGGAAATGTAGGAGGGATGATGAAGATATTGTTGTTTGGCCATAACTACCAGGGAGCCCGCCTGGCACAGGTACACCGGGTGTTGCAGGTCTTGTCGCGCACCGAGGCTTCGTTGGCGGCGCATCGCGATTTTTACGAACTTCTTTCGCGCGAGCTTCCCGACGTGTGCCGGGGTATCGAGCCGATTGACTGTTGCCGCGACTACCCGGCCGACATGGCCTTGAGTATCGGGGGTGACGGCACCTTTTTGCGGGCTGCCGAAAAGATAGGCGACCGGGGTATCCCGGTATTGGGGGTCAATATCGGTCGTCTGGGTTTTCTGGCCGATGTACCGGCCGAAGAGACCGAGCGGGTCATGAACGAGATTGTGGCCGGTCGGTACAAAATCGAGGAGCGCTCGCTGCTGCAGGTCGAGCTGTCGGGATTGCCCGAAGGCTTTTGGCCCTATGCCCTCAACGAGGTGGCGGTGCTCAAGCAGGATACTTCGTCGATGATTTCGATTCATACGACGGTGGGCGAGAGCTATCTCAATACCTATCAGGCCGACGGCCTTATCGTGGCTACCCCCACAGGCTCTACGGCCTACTCGATGAGTGTGGGCGGCCCCATTCTCATGCCGCAGGCGGCCAACTGGGTTATTTCGCCGGTAGCCCCTCACAGCCTCACCGTGCGGCCATTGGTGGTGAACGACGACGCCTGCATTACCCTGCGGGTCGACAGCCGCAACCACAGCTATCTGCTGAGTCTCGACGGCCGCTCCATCATGCTCGATACCGATACGCAGGTGGTGCTGCGCAAGGCTCCTTTCCCCATCCGGGTGGTGAAGCGGCTGGGCCACAGCTTTGCCGAGACGTTGCGGGCCAAGCTGATGTGGGGGGTCGACAAGCGCGAGTGAGTCGTTGCGCTTTATTATCTTCGACCGAATGAAATAGCGAACGCCCCAGCGGCCGGTTTGAATCCGGTTGCCGGGGCGTTCGGGTGTTTAGGAAGCTATTGTTATATGACGAGCAAAGCGTGTTCGGGGAAGGCGACGAAGGTGGCAAAGAAGAGTCCGGCCAGCGAGAGCAGCCACAGCACCAGCAGCGTGATGTTGAGGGCCGACGATTGCGGTTGCCAGTGGAAGATGGAGCCCAGTACCAGCCGCAGGATGGCGTAGAGAGGTATCCCGAAGGTGAGCAGCAGCGAGACGGTGAACAGCACCAGTTCCCAGTGGCCGTTGAGGGCTTCGATGTTTCCGGGGAAAATCGAGATGAATGGTGTGGTGATGGTTGTGGTGCCCAGAACGAAGATACCCAGCAGACTGACGATGTAGGCAACCAGTGTCGCGATAATCGAGAGGGCAATGATGCCACCGATGACGATAAAGAAAATCTTGAATATGCTGCGGAAAATCTCGCCTGCCGTGCTGCTCAGCGAGCTGCCGGTCGACTGTCCGCTCGTGTGCTCCTCTTCGACGGCACGGCGTATGTTGTCGACGGTGGGCGTCTCGCCCCGCATCTCAAGCTTCTGAGCCGTGGTGCGGGCCTCGGGAACGCAAATCCACAACAGCAGATAAATCCATATCGACGAAGCCCACAAAGGCAGCAGCAGAACCAGAATGACGCGCACGAGTACTACGTCGACCCCGATGTAGTAGGCGATACCCGAGGCTACACCGCCCAGTACGCGGTTGTCGGGGTCGCGGTAGAGCCGGCGGCTGCGCCGATTGGGTTCGGGTGTGTTGCCGCCGTTGTTCTCATCGGCGGGTGACGAGGCCGAGGCGGCCTCCCCGGAGGTTTCGCCTTCGTCGGAAGTTTCGTTCTCGAGAGGAGTCTCTATCTCGTCGGGGCGCCCCATGATGGCAATTACCTCGTTCACCTCCTGGCGGGTAATCACCTGCATGCCGAATCCCAGCCGCTCCTTGAAGAGTTCGGCAATGCGGCTTTCGATGTCGTTCAGAATCTCCTGTCCGCCCTCTTCGTGGGCAAAGTGCTCGTTGAGCGATTGCAGATAGGCTTCGAGCAGTTCGTAGGCATCGTCGTCTATGTTGAAGATGGTCTTGTCGAGATTGATGGTTACGGTCTTTTTCATATGACAGTCTGGTTTTTATTGTTCTTTGATGTGGGCGACAACCTGGTTCAGTTCGTTCCAGGCGGTGTCGAGCTCCTGGAGGAAGTGTTCCCCTTCGGGGGTAAGCTCGTAGTATTTGCGGGGAGGGCCCTGGGTCGACTCCTCCCACACGTAGGTGAGCAGCCCCGAGTTCTTGAGCCGGGTAAGCAGCGGGTAGAGGGTACCTTCGACCACGATGAGCTTCGAGGCTTTGAGCGATTGGATAATATCCGACACGTAGGCCCTTCGCTTTTGCAGGATGAGCAGCGTGCAATATTCCAGTATCCCTTTTCGCATCTGCGATTTTACATTGTCTGTATTCATGCTTAGTACCTTTTACGACACAAATATAGGTATAGTATGGTAACTTGTATTACATAGTACTTGTAAAATAATATGTTTTAACACACTGAATAGTACGTATAGGGGTGTTTGCCGGCTTGGTATGGAAGGATTGGGAGCGGAGTGAGGTAGGGTGGGCGGGGAAGGCCGGTGGTGGCAGTGGCCCATGTGCCGCTGGAGGTCGAATGGTCCGGGAGTAAGGGGTATGACCGGGGTGGATTTCTGTGGCGGTTTATGTGCGGTTTGGGATTGTGTGTCGGTAGAAGTAGCAGGAGGGGTGAACCTGTGCGGGGCCTTATGGCATGGTTGGGGGATGGTTTGGGGTGGAGGCGGCATTCGTATTTTTGCAACGCCCTATGTATTGTTTGGGTATAGCCGTTGCACTATCTTTGTCGGGAAAAGGAGATTTGTTCCGATGGAGACATTTGACGACGAAGAGTTCGGTACGGTACAGGTTCGGCCCGACAGCAGGGCCCGACGTCTGATATTCCGCGTGAAGGAGGGGGTGATGCAGATTACCTGTCCGACCGGATACTCGCTGGGGCGGGTGCAGACGATTGTCGACGAGAATCGGGAGCGGCTGCGGCGGCTGATGGTCCGGGGCGAGGTGGTGCAGCAACGGCGGCAGCTCACGGTGGGCGACCGCATTCCCTGCTACGGCGGTCATATCGAGCTGTTGTCCGGTCGGTTGCCCGACTGTATTCTCTTCCGATACGAGGGTACTACCTTGCAGGTGCTCTGCCCGCCGGGTACCGATCTGAACGAGCCTCGGGTGCGGCAGCAGCTCTCGCGCGGGGTTTGCCGCCTCATGTACCGGCGGGCTCAGGAGGTGTTACCCCGTCGGTTGGCCGAGGTGGCCCGTCGGGTAGGCGCCTCGCCGAGAGAGGTGACCATCGGGCGGGGCCGGCGTAAATTGGGGCACTGCACCCGCAGCAAGTCGATACAGTTGTCGTATTGTCTCATGTTCCTGCCCGAGCCGTTGATCGACTATGTCATTTGTCACGAACTGGCTCATTTACAACAGATGAATCACGGGCCACAGTTTCACGCGCTGTGCAACCGATATTGTGGCGGCGAAGAGCTTGCGCTGCGCAAACAGTTGCAGGCATTCACCTTTTTGTTCTAATAAATAAGATTATATAATGCAAAAAATATTTAAATTATAGGCGCGAAATATTCTATTTCGAGGGCTGTCAGGCCGGTAGAGTTGTGTATTATATAATATTGTACTATCTTTGTGGCGATAGGAATGGAAGAGGGGGCAATGATGTCCCCTCGTTTTTTTCACTACAATAACCGTTATGATAGACAAAAAAGAGTTAGCGACATGGGTCGAGGAGGGGTTGGCCGGTACCGACTGTTTTCTGGTCGATGTACAGGTGAGTCCCGACAACGTATTGACCGTAGAGATTGACAACGAAGAGGGGGTAGATATAGACCGCTGTGTGGCCCTGCACCGTTTTTTGGAATCGAAACTCGATCGCGATGTCGAGGATTATGAACTGGAGGTAGGCTCGGCCGGAATCACTTCGCCCTTCAAGGTCTTGGGGCAGTACAAGAAGAATATAGGCAACGAGGTCGAGGTGCTGACCAAAGACGGCCGCAAGCTGACCGGCGTATTGAAGAGCGCCGATGCCGACCGGTTTGTCGTGACGGTAACCCGGAAGGTGAAGAGCGAAACCAGCAAACGCAAAGTCGAGGTGGAGGAAGACATCGTTCTGGGATACGACGAAGTAAAATATACAAAATATCTAATCAGATTTAAATAATATGGCAAAAAAAGAGGAACCCGTAAGCATGGTCGATACCTTTGCTGAGTTCAAAGAGTTGAAGAACATCGAGATAACCACGATGATCAGTGTGCTGGAAGAATCTTTCCGGAATGTGTTGGCAAAGATGTTCGGGACCGACGAAAATTTCGATATAATCGTGAACCCCACCAAGGGCGATTTTGAGATATGGCGCAACCGCGAAATCGTGGAGGATGGTGCCGTGACCGACAGCAACCTGCAGGTATCACTCTCGGAGGCCCGCAAGACCGACCCCGACTTCGAGGTGGGCGAGGAGATGACCGACGAGGTTCACTTCGAGAAGTTCGGCCGTCGTGCCATCCTGAACCTGCGTCAGACGCTGGCTTCGAAGATTCTCGATTTGCAGAAAGATGCCATTTACAACAAATACAAGGATAAAATCGGCGAGCTGGTAAGCGCCGAAGTTTACCAGATCTGGAAAAAAGAGATGTTGCTCATCGACGACGACAACAATGAGTTGCTGCTGCCGAAGACCGAGCAGATTCCGTCGGACTTCTACCGGAAGGGCGAGACCGTGCGGGCTGTGGTGCTCGACGTCGATAACAAGAACAACAATCCCAAGATTATCGTTTCGCGTACGTCGAACGACTTCTTGCGCCGGTTGTTCGAACTCGAGGTGCCCGAGATTCACGACGGGCTCATCATTATCCGCGCCATTGCCCGCATCCCGGGCGAGCGTGCCAAGATAGCCGTCGAGTCGTACGACGACCGCATCGACCCCGTAGGAGCCTGCGTGGGTGTGAAGGGGTCGCGTATCCACGGTATCGTGCGCGAACTGCGCAACGAGAATATCGACGTGATCAACTACACCTCCAACCCCTCGCTGTTTATCCAGCGTGCCCTGAGCCCTGCCAAAATCTCGTCCATCCGCTTGAACGAGGAGGAGAAGAAGGCCGAGGTATTCCTCAAGCCCGAGGAGGTTTCGCTGGCCATCGGTAAGGGCGGTTTGAATATCAAGCTGGCCTGCATGCTTACCGGCTACAACATCGATGTATATCGCGACATCGACGAGGATGAAGAGGAGGATATCTACCTCGACGAGTTCAGAGACGAGATCGACGACTGGGTAATCGAGGCCCTGAAGGGTATCGGTTGCGCCACGGCCAAGAGTGTGCTGGCCTTGCCGCGTGAGACCTTGATCGAAAAAGCCGACCTCGAAGAGAACACCGTAGACGAGGTGCTCTCTATCCTGAAAGCGGAGTTTGAAGAATAATCCGCTTCGGGGCCGCCATGGTGTGCGGCCTCGCGCCCCTGGGGCGAAAGGCTCCTTTTCATTCTTCCATTATTTATAAACTAAAACTGAGTATGTCGATAAGGTTAAATAAAGTAGCAAGAGATTTGAATGTGGGAATTCAGACGGCTGTCGAATTCCTTCAAAAGAAAGGTTTCACGGTAGAGGCCAACCCCAACGCCAAGATAACCGACGAACAGTATGCCCTGCTCGTTAAGGAGTTCAGTAAGGATAAAAGTCTGAAACTCGAGTCGGAAAGTATCAGCCTTGAGCGGCATAAGGAGAGAGCGAAAGCCGCGGCTTCGGCCGAACCCGAAACGGCTCCGGTCAAAGAGGAGCCGAAAGAGGTGAAAACGGTTATCCCCGAGCCGCAGCGTCCCAAAGTGGTGGGCCATGTTGATCTCGATGCCCTCAATCGACCCAAGTCGGCCGACCACAGCAAGCCTCGGGAGACGCCTGTCGAGAAGAAAGAGGAGCCCAAGCCTGCCGAGAAACCGGTCGAAGAGAAGAAGAGCGAGGCAACTCCTGCCCTCGAGGTTCCCAAGCCTCAGGTCGAGAAGCCCGCTCAGCCTGTGCAACCGGCTCAACCGGTGCAGCCTGCTGCTCCCGCCGAGCCCCAAAAGCCCGAGCCCGCACCGGCTGCCGAAGCTCCGGCCGCGCCGGCAAAACCCCAGGAATCTCCCGCTGCTCCTGCTCAGGAATCTCCCGAAACGGTCGAAAAGCGCGACGACGAAGTCTTTACGCTGGGTCGTCCTGCCTTCACCTCGAGCATCAATGTGGTAGGCCGTATCGACCTCGATGCGTTGAACCAGCAGACTCGCCCGAAGAAAAAGAGCAAGGAGGAGAAACGCAAAGAGCGTGAGAACAAGGAGAAACAGCGTCAGGAAGCTCACAAGGCTGCTGCCGGCGGTGGCGACGATGCCAACTCGCAAGGCGGCGAACGTCGTAAACGTCAACGCATCAACAAGGAGAAAGTCGACATCTCGAAGAGCATTTCGTCGATGGGCGGCAACCAGCCGGCCCGGGGCGGAAACGGTAAGAACAACGGTGGCGGCAACAAACCGAATAAGCAGAAACAACGTCCCATCAAAGCCGAAGTGAGCGAAGAGGACGTTCAGAAACAAATCAAGGAGACGCTGGCCCGCCTGACTACCAAGGGGCAGAAGAAGTCGGCCAAATGGCGTAAGGAGAAACGCGAGGCCTTCTCGAATCGCGAGCGCGAACTCGCCGAAATGGAAGAGGCCGAAAGCAAGGTATTGAAATTGACCGAATTTGTGACGGCTAACGACCTGGCTTCGATGATGAATGTGCCGGTGAACGAAGTAATTGCTACTTGCATGAGCATTGGCATGATGGTGTCGATCAACCAGCGCCTCGATGCCGAGACCATCAATATCGTGGCCGAGGAGTTTGGTTTCAAGACCGAGTATGTGAGTGCCGAGGTAGTCGAAGCCATTCACGAAGAGGAGGACAAGGAGGAAGACCTGCAGTCGCGTCCGCCGGTAGTTACTGTGATGGGTCACGTAGACCACGGTAAAACTTCGTTGCTCGACTACATCCGCAACTCCAACGTGATTGCCGGCGAGGCCGGTGGTATCACGCAGCACATTGGTGCCTACAATGTGAAGCTCGACGACGGCCGTCGCATCACCTTCCTCGATACGCCGGGTCACGAAGCCTTCACCGCCATGCGTGCCCGCGGTGCCCAGATGACCGATATTGCCATCATCATCGTGGCAGCCGACGACAACGTGATGCCGCAGACGGTCGAGGCCATCAACCACGCTTCGGCTGCCGGTGTGCCCATTGTCTTTGCCATCAACAAAATCGATAAACCCAATGCCAACCCCGACAAAATCAAGGAGGAGCTGGCCAATATGAACTATCTGGTCGAAGACTGGGGCGGCAAATATCAGTCGCAGGAGATTTCGGCCAAGAAGGGTACCGGAGTGCACGAACTCATGGAGAAGGTGCTGCTCGAGGCCGAACTGCTCGATCTGAAGGCCAACCCCAACCGCAAGGCCACGGGTACGATTATCGAGTCGACCCTCGACAAGGGCCGGGGCTATGTAGCCACCGTGCTGGTACAGAACGGAACCCTGCACAAGGGCGATGTGGTGCTGGCCGGTACCAACCACGGCCGTGTGAAGGCGATGTTCAACGAGCGTAATGCCCGCATCGAGTCGGCCGGTCCGTCGGCCCCGGTACAGATACTGGGCTTGAACGGAGCCCCGCAGGCCGGTGATACCTTCCACGTGATGGATACCGAGCAAGAGGCTCGCGAGATTGCCAACAAGCGTGAGCAACTGCAACGCGAGCTGGGCCTGCGTACCCACAAGCTGCTTACGCTCGACGACATAGGCCGTCGTATTGCCGTAGGCAACTTCCAGGAGTTGAACCTGGTTGTGAAGGGCGACGTAGACGGTTCGGTCGAGGCTCTGAGCGACTCGCTCATCAAACTCTCCACCCCCGAGATTCAGATCAACGTGCTGCACAAGGCCGTGGGTCAAATCTCCGAGTCGGATATTACGCTGGCCGCCGCCTCCAACGCCATCATCATCGGCTTCCAGGTGCGTCCCTCGGTAGCCGCCCGCCGGTTGGCCGAGAAAGAGGGCGTAGACATCCGTCTCTACTCCATCATCTACGATGCCATCGAAGAGGTGAAGGCTGCCATGGAGGGTATGTTGTCGCCCGAAATCAAAGAAGAGATTCTGGGTACGGCCGAGGTTCTCGAGACCTACCACATCACCAAGGTGGGCACGGTAGCCGGCTGTATCGTGAAGGAGGGCAAGATCAAACGCTCGAGCAAGATACGGTTGATTCGCGACGGTATCGTTATTTACAGCGGCGACCTGGGCTCGTTGAAACGCTTCAAGGACGATGTCAAAGAGGTGACTACCGGCTTTGAGTGTGGTTTGAACATTGCCAACTACAACGATGTGAAAGTGGGCGACCTCGTCGAAGCCTACGAAGAGGTAGAAGTGAAGAAAACCCTGTAAGCCGTCAGGCCCAGGGCAAATGAGATAGACAAGGCTGCTCCGGGAGACGGGGCAGCCTTTGTTTTCCCGCTTCATGTGTGTTATCCCTCTTTAACGGATAATAAGACCGAAAACTCTGCTATTCAAAATAAAAAAAGTAATTTTGCACCATTAACCAAACGCGAGCCGAAGCGATGAACTATATCGATTTTATCATAGTGCTGATTGTCCTTATAGGTGCCTTGTACGGACTCATCAAGGGGGTGTTCCGCCAATTGGGTTCGTTGGGGGGCTTCGTAGCGGGTGTGTTGGTCTCGCGGTTGTTCGGCGGTTCGTTTGCCTCGTTGCTGCAACAGATGTTCGACTTGCCTGCCGGTGTAAGCCGCATAGCCGCCTACTCGCTGCTCTTCCTGCTGGTCTATCTCATCTGCCTGCAGTTGATGCGGCTCATCCACCACATCTCCCACCAGGTGGCGCTGGGGTGGCTCGACCGCTTGGCCGGAGCTCTGTTTGGTGCCCTCAAATACCTGGTTATCTTTAGTATACTGTTGAATCTCGTCCATATCATCGATCCCAAAGTGCGGATGCTCCCGGCCCGCGAGGTATCCACCTCGCATCTCTACGGATATGCCTTGCGCATTGCTCCGGCTCTTTTTGCCATAGCTCAGGAGCAGCTCTCGGCCGAAAACAAACCCGCTCTCCGGTTGTTAACACCTTGTACGATATGCGACGACTCCTATCTCTGTTGTGAAAATTGTAAAGCCGATTGAAAATGAAACAGGATAATCCGAATGAAATATTAAGCGACGTTACCGCAAATGAGTATAAATACGGTTTCGTGACCGACATCGAAACCGATATTATCCCCAAAGGTTTGAGCGAGGAGATCATTCGCCACATCTCGCAGAAAAAGGGCGAACCCGAGTGGCTGCTCGACTTCCGTCTCAAGGCGTATGCCTACTGGAAAACCCTCGAGATGCCCCACTGGGCTCACCTGACGATTCCCGAAATCGACTATCAGGCCATCAGCTACTACGCTGCGCCCAAGACCAAGGCGGCTCCCAAGAGCCTCGAAGAGGTGGACCCCGAGTTGCGCAAGACCTTCGACAAGCTGGGCATCTCGCTCGAAGAGCAGATGAAGCTCTCGGGTGTGGCCGTCGATGCCGTGATGGACAGTGTGTCGGTGCGCACCACCTTCCGTGAGAAGCTGGCCGAGCTGGGTGTCATCTTCTGCTCGTTCAGCGAGGCGGTGAAAGACTACCCCGACCTGGTGAAACGTTACCTGGGGTCGGTCGTGTCGTATCGCGACAATTTCTTTGCCGCCCTCAACTCGGCCGTCTTTAGCGACGGTTCGTTTGTCTACATCCCCAAGGGGGTGCGCTGTCCCATGGAGCTTTCGACCTACTTCCGCATCAACGCGGCCAACACCGGCCAGTTCGAGCGCACGCTCATCGTGGCCGACGACGACAGCTATGTGAGCTACCTCGAAGGGTGTACCGCCCCCATGCGCGACGAGAACCAACTGCACGCCGCCATCGTCGAGATTGTGGTGCACGACCGGGCCGAGGTGAAATACTCGACCGTACAGAACTGGTATCCAGGCGACAAGGAGGGCAAAGGCGGTATCTACAATTTCGTGACCAAGCGCGGCATGTGCAAGGGCGACCACTCGAAACTGTCGTGGACCCAGGTCGAGACCGGCTCGGCCATTACCTGGAAGTACCCCAGCTGCGTGCTGGCCGGCGACCACTCGGTGGGCGAGTTCTACTCGGTGGCCGTGACCAACAACTACCAGCAGGCCGACACGGGTACCAAGATGATACACATCGGCAAGAATACCCGCAGTACCATCGTCTCGAAAGGTATCTCGGCCGGTCGCAGCCAGAACAGCTACCGCGGTCTGGTAAAGGTGCTGCCCGGTGCCGAGAACGCCCGCAACTTCACCCAGTGCGACAGCCTGCTGCTCAGCTCCGATTGCGGGGCACACACCTTCCCCTATATGGATATTCAGAACGATACGGCCATCGTCGAGCACGAGGCAACCACCTCGAAAATCAACGAAGACCAGATATTCTATTGCAACCAGCGGGGTATCCCTACTGAAGATGCCGTGGGCCTTATCGTCAACGGGTATGCCAAGGAGGTGATGAACAAGTTGCCCATGGAGTTTGCCGTAGAGGCTCAGAAACTGCTGCAGATTTCGCTCGAGGGTTCGGTAGGATAAACAGCCGTACCCCACATCGGCGACAGGCTGCGGCCGAATAGTAAAACAGAAAAAAAAATAAAACCAGATATCTATGTTGAAGATTACAGACTTGCATGCCAGTATCAATGGCAAAGAGATATTGAAAGGCATCGACCTCGTGGTGAAACCGGGCGAGGTGCATGCCATTATGGGTCCCAACGGTTCGGGCAAGAGCACGCTCTCGGCCGTACTGACCGGAAATCCCGCCTATGAGGTGACTCGCGGTTCGGTCGAGTTCTACGGCAAGGACCTGTTGGCTCTCTCGCCCGAAGACCGTTCGCACGAAGGGCTCTTCCTCAGTTTCCAGTACCCGGTCGAAATCCCGGGTGTGAGCATGGTCAACTTCATGCGTACGGCGGTGAACGAGCAGCGCAAGTATCGCGGACTCGAGCCCCTCTCGGCTACCGACTTCCTGAAACTCATGCGCGAGAAACGGGCGATTGTCGAGCTCGACAACAAGCTGGCCAGCCGCTCGGTCAACGAGGGTTTCTCGGGCGGTGAGAAGAAACGCAACGAGATTTTCCAGATGGCCATGCTGGAGCCCCGCCTCTCGATTCTCGACGAGACCGACAGCGGTCTCGACATCGATGCCCTGCGCATCGTGGCCGGGGGTGTGAACAAACTCAAGAGCGAGAAGAATGCCACCATCGTCATCACCCACTACCAACGGTTGCTCGACTACATCGCTCCCGATTTCGTGCACGTGCTCTACAAGGGCCGCATCGTGAAGTCGGGCGGGCCCGAACTGGCTCTGGAGCTCGAGGAGCGCGGATATGACTGGATTAAAAAAGAGTTGGGCGAAATTTAAGAGACCGTTATGAGTGCAGTACAGCAATATATAGATTTATACCATTCGCAGAAGAACTTGATTGCGGGCCATTCGTTGCCGGTGATGAATGCCTTGCGCGACGAGGCGATGGCTCTGCTCGAGAGCAAGGGGTTGCCCACGCTCAAGGACGAGGAGTATCGCCGCACCGACATCGAGGCCCTCTATGCCCCCGACTACGGGTTGAACCTGGGCCGGGTCAATATCGAAATCAATCCCTACGAGGTGTTCCGTTGCGATGTGCCCAACCTGAGCACATTGCTCTACTTTGTCGTGAACGATACCTTCTACACCCAGGCACAGCCCGCTGCGGCCAAGTTGCCCGAGGGGGTCGTGGCCGGCAGCTTGTGCGAGATGGCCCGGCAATACCCGCAACTGGTAGCCCGCTACTACGGGAAGGCCGCCGACATGAAACGCGACGGCACGGTGGCGCTCAACACCGCCTTTGCCCAGGACGGATTCTTCCTCTATATCCCCGACGGGGTGGTGGTCGAGAAGCCCATCCAGCTGGTGAATATACTGCGGGGTAACGTCGACTTCATGGTCAACCGCCGGTTGCTCATTGTCGTAGGCAAGGGTGCCCAGGCCAAACTGCTGGTGTGCGACCACTCCGACGAGTCGTCGGTGCGTTTCCTCGCCTCGCAGGTGTGCGAGATATTTGTCGACGACGATGCCGTGTTCGACTACTACGACATGGAAGAGTCGTCGGAGAATACGGCCAAGGTGGCCTCGGTGTTTGTGCGCCAGGGGGCCCGGTCGAACGTGCTGGTCAACGGCATCGTGTTGCACAACGGGGTAACCCGCAGCAACTACTACTCGACCTTCGACGGCGAGCACGCCGAGCTGTCGCTCTGCGGCATGGGCATCGTCGACAAGGAGCAGTCGGTCGACACTTATACTTATATCGACCACGCCGTTTCGCATTGCCACAGCAACGAGCTGTTCAAATATGTGCTTAACGACTCGGCCCGCGGGTCGTTCTGCGGCCGTATTCTGGTGCGCCACGGAGCCCAGAAGACCGAGGCCTATCAGGGTAACAAGAACCTGTGTGCCTCGCCGCTGGCCAAGATGTACACCAAGCCGCAACTCGAGATTTATGCCGACGACGTGAAGTGCAGCCACGGAGCCACCATCGGGCAGCTCGACCAGAACGCCCTGTTCTACATGCGGTCGCGCGGTATCACCGAGGCCGAGGCCCGCATGCTGCTGATGTTTGCCTTTACCAACGATGTCATCGAGCAGGTGCGTCTCGACGCCCTCAAGGATCGCTTGCGCCAGTTGGTCGAGAAGCGGTTCCGCGGCGAGCTGGCCAAATGTTCGGGTTGTCAGGCCTGCCGTTAACATGAAGAAAAGAAGAAAGGAGTTCCACTATGTTGGATATTGAGAAGATAAGAGCCGATTTTCCCATTCTGAAACGTGAGGTGTCGGGCCGTCCGCTCATCTATCTGGACAACGCCGCCACCTCGCAGACCCCCCGCTGCGTGGTCGACCATATTGCCGATACCTACTATCGGGTGAATGCCAACGTGCATCGTGGGGTGCATACCCTCAGCCAGGAGGCTACCGATGCTCACGAGGCAGCCCGCCGCCGGGTGCAGCAGTTTATCGGGGCCGCTTCGCCCGCCGAAATTGTCTTTACGCGGGGCACGACCGAAGCCATCAATCTGGTGGCCTCGTCGTTTGGCGACGAGTTTCTGCACGACGGCGACGAGGTGATTCTCACCGTCATGGAGCACCATGCCGATATTGTGCCGTGGCAGCTCTTGCAGCGCCGCCGCAAAATCAAGTTGCAGGTGGTCCCCATCAATGAGCGGGGCGAACTCGAACTCGAGGTCTACAAGCAGCTCTTCAACGAGCACACGCGGTTGGTGTGTGTGGCTCACGTCTCCAATGTGCTGGGCACCATCAACCCGGTGCGCGAGATGATTGCCTACGCCCATGCACAAGGGGTGCCGGTGTTGGTCGACGGGGCTCAGGCCATCCCTCACCTGCGGGTGAACGTGCAGGAGCTCGATGCCGATTTCTACGCCTTCTCGGCTCATAAGGTATATGGTCCCACGGGGATAGGTATCCTCTATGGCAAGGAGAAGTGGCTCGATGCCATACCTCCCTATCAGGGAGGTGGCGAGATGATTGCGCATGTCGACTTCTCGGGGACGACCTTCGGCGAACTGCCCTTCAAGTTCGAGGCCGGTACGCCCGACTATGTGGGTACGGCCGCTTTTGCCTCGGCGCTCGACTATGTCGACAGCATCGGGCTGGAGGCTATCGCCGCTCACGAAAACGAGTTGTTGCGCTACACCACCGCGCAGATGGAGCAGATCGAGGGAATGCGTATCTTCGGCACCTCGCCGCACAAGAGTTCGGTCATCTCGTTTCTGGTCGACGGTATCCACCACTACGACATGGGCATGTTGCTCGACAAGCTGGGTGTGGCCGTCCGCACGGGTCACCACTGTGCCCAGCCGCTGATGACCTCGCTCGGTATCGAGGGCACGGTGCGGGTGTCGTTTGCCGTGTACAATACCCAGGCCGAGGCCGACGCCTTCATCGCCGCCTTGAAACGGGTAGTCCAGATGTTCCGATAACGAAAATATTTACTGATAACAGCAGCATTCTGAGGCGGCCGACGGTTGCCTCAGAATTTTTTTTTGCCCTTCAGGAAGTACTCCATCGTGATGTTTCGCCGGGCTTCGGGGAAGGTGTTCAACAGGTTCTCCTGGGGGTGACGGGTGTATTGCTTGCGCATCTTGCGGAAGTCGTTGTGTGCTTTCAGAATGGCGCGGGCATGAGGTATCTGTCCCAGGGCAACGAACCGGGCGAAAGCCAGCGTGTCGTAGAGCCGGCGGATGAACAGCACCTTTTTCCCCTCCTGTCGGGGCAGGTTCTTGTGGAGCATGAGCAGGTTGTTGCGGAAGTTGAGGTAGGTCTTCTGCGGATTGGCCGCATCGAGCGAGGCCCCGCCCTGGTGGTGCACCCGGCTTTGCGGCACGACAGCTATGCGATAGCCCGCCAGGTGGATGCGCCAGCAGAGGTCTATCTCCTCCATGTGGGCAAAGAAACCGGGGTCGAGACCACCCACCTCGCGGTAGACGGCGGTGCGCACGAAGAGGGCGGCACCGCTGGCCCAGAAGATGTCGAGCGGGTCGTCGTACTGCCCGCAGTCGGTCTCGAGGGTACCGAAGAGGCGCCCGCGGCAGAAGGGGTAGCCGTAGCGGTCGATGAATCCGCCGGCGGCTCCGGCATATTCGAATTTCTCGGGTTCTCGCAGCGACCGTATTTTGGGCTGGCAGGCAGCCACGTCGGGGTGACTCTCGACAAACTCGAGCAGCGGCTCGAGCCAGTGGGCCGTCACCTCCACGTCGGAGTTGAGCAGTACCGCATATTCATAGTCCAGTTCGTCGAGTGCCCGGTTGTACCCCTCGGCAAAACCGTAGTTGCGGGGGAAGGGCAGCAGGAGCACCTGGGGAAATTCGCGGGTGAGGAGTTCGACCGAGTTGTCGGTCGAGCCGTTGTCGGCCACCACGATGTCGGCCAGATGGGCCGGCGTGTGGGCACACACCGAGGGGAGGAAGCGTTGCAGCAGGGCGGCCCCGTTCCAGTTGAGTATGACGACGGCGACTTTCTTTTTCATATCAGGTATTGGGGAAATCTTCGTGTTTGTATTTCCAGCGTTTGTGGGTCCACAGCCAGGCCCAGGGGTTGCGCAGGATGGTCTTCTCCATCAGGGCGGTATAGCGGTCGGTGATTTCGAACTCGGGCAGCTCGTTGGGTTGCAGGGCCACCTCGCGGATGGTCGCTTTGTAGTACCCGCGTTTTACCACTTCGACATCGAAATAGAGCACGGCAAAGTCGGTTTTGCGGGCAATCTTTTCGTAGCCGGTGAGCACGGGTGAGTCTTGCGAAAGGAACCGGGCCCAATGGTGGATGTTGGCCGGCGACGGCGTCTGGTCCGACATGAACCCCGTAATCGAGGGGCGTCCCGAGCGCTTCATCTGCAAGATGGCCCGCAGCGACTCTTTCTTGGCGATGCAGATGGTGCCGAAACGCGAGCGCAGCTTCAGGAAGAAGCGGTCGAACCACTCGTTTTTCAGCGGCCGGTATATCTGGCCCGAGATGGCCTCGGGGTGGTGTATCCACAGCGTGACCGAGGGTACCCACTCCCAGTTGCCGAAGTGGCCCAGCAGGATGATGATGGAGCGGTTCTGGTCGAAGAGGCGGTCGATGATGTCGGTCTGTTCGAAGACCATGCGGCGGCGCATTTCCTCGTCGGAGATGTGCAGGAGCTTGATGGTCTCTACGATGTAGTCGCAGAAGTGGCGGTAGAATTTCTTCTCGAGCCGTATCAGCTCCTGTTCGCTCTTGTCGGGGAAGGCGTTGCGCATGTTCTCCAGCACCAGCCGGCGGCGGTAGTGCACCACATAGTAGAGCGGGTAGTAGAGCAGGTCGGCCAGCAGGTAGAGCACCCGCATGGGCAGCAGGGCGTGCAGCTTGAACCAGAGGTACAGCGGCGAGTAGATGATATTTTGCAAAGTCTCTTTTTTCATGTCGCTCGGTTTAAATCTCGGTGGCGATGAGGGCGTCGCCGGCCTCGTTGAAATCGCCCAGCCGCACGGGTCGGCAGGTGTTGACCCACTCCTTGCGGTAGGGCATCTCTACCCGTATGTAGTTGTCGGTGAAGCCGTGCATGGGGGCACCCTTGCGCGGTTGCTCGAACAGTACGGGGCGCGTGGTGCCCTGGAACCGGGTATAGAAATCGTGCAGTTTCCGCTCCGAAATCTCGAGCATGCGGCGGCAACGCTCGTGCCGCTCGGGTATGGGCACGACCGGCTCTATCTTCAAGGCCTGGGTACCCGGTCGCTCGGAGTAGGTGAAGACGTGCAGCTGCGAAATGTCGAGCCCTTCGACAAACCGGCGGCTCTCCTCGAACAGCTCTTCGGTCTCGCCCCGTACGCCGGTGATGAGGTCGACCCCGATGAAGGCGTCGGGAATGAGACGGCGTATGGTCTCTATCTTGTGGGCGAAGAGAGCCGTGTCGTAGTGACGGTGCATCAGCTTCAGCACCGTGTCGCTGCCCGATTGCAGGGGTATGTGGAAGTGTGGGGCAAACCGCTGCGACTGGGCTACGAAGGCGATAATCTCGTCGGTGAGCAGGTTGGGCTCAATCGAGGAGATGCGGTAGTGCGCGATGCCCTCGACCTGGTCGAGCGAGCGGATGAGGTCGAGGAAGGTCTCGCCCGTCTGTTTGCCGAAGTCGCCGATGTTCACCCCCGTGATGACAATCTCCTTACCCCCGGCGGCAGCCACTTCGCGAGCCTGTGTGGTGAGCTGTTCGATGGTGCCGCTGCGGCTCCGGCCCCGGGCAAAGGGTATGGTGCAGTAGGTGCAGAAGTAGTCGCAGCCGTCCTGTACCTTGAGGAAGTAGCGGGTGCGGTCGCCCCGCGAACACGAGGGCGAGAACTTGCGGATGTCGCGGGTAGGGGTGGTAATCACCTCGCCCACCTCCTGCCGCTTGTGCAGGTCGCCCAGGTATTGCAGGATGTCGAGCTTCTGTTCGGCACCCAGAATCAGGTCCACGTCGGGGATGTGGGCAATCTCGTCGGGTTTGAGCTGTGCATAGCAGCCGGTCACTACGATAAAGGCCTGCGGGTGTTGCCGGGCGATGCGACGGATGGTCTGCCGGCATTTCTTGTCGGCCAGTTCGGTCACCGAGCAGGTGTTGATTACGCAGATGTCGGCCTTTTCGCCGGGTCGTGCCTTGCGAATGCCGTGAGCCTCGAGGGTCTTCCCGATGGTGGAAGTTTCGGCAAAGTTGAGTTTGCAGCCCAGTGTGTAGTAGGCTGCGGTCTTATTCTGGAATGTGTTGACGTCTATCATAATCGGTGGGTCGGAATGCCAATACAGGCGACAAAGTTACTCATTTCATTTAAAAATGTGTAGCCCCTCGATTTTAATAGTTGTATAAGAATGAATGATTTTACAAACAAAGTCGTATATTTGCTACCAAACTATTTAAATTAGGGATATGATTTCTGAAAATTTCATCAAGATATACGAGTCGAGCTTTCGGGAAAACTGGGACTTGCCTGCGTTGACCGACTATAACGAGCAGCACACGTATACTTATCAGGAGATGGCACGCGAGATTGCCAAGTTGCACATCCTCTTCCGCCATTGCCAAATCAGACGGGGCGACAAAATCGCTCTCGTGGGGAAAAATACCCCCAACTGGTGCATCGCCTTCATGGCTACAGTTACCTATGGTGCCATACTGGTACCCATTCTGCAAGAGTTCAATCCGCACGATATACACCACATTATCAACCACTCCGATTCGGTGATGCTCTTTGTGGGCGAAAACATCTGGGAGAATATCGAGATGGAGAAGTTGCCCGAGGTGCGTGCCGCCATTTCGCTGCAAGACTTCTCGTGCCTCGTACAGCGCGACGGCGAAGAGATAGCCCGGTGCCTGCGCGACATGAAGCGCCGGTTCAAAAATACCTATCCCAACGGCTTCAGCCGGTCGGACATCCGCTATGCCGACCTCGACAACGACAAGGTGATACTGATCAACTACACCTCGGGAACCACGGGTTTCAGCAAAGGGGTGATGCTCACGGGCAACAACCTGGCGGGCAATGTGATGTTCGGCGTGCGTTCGCACCTGCACTACAAGGGGAGTAAGTGCATCTCGTTCCTGCCGTTGGCCCATGCCTACGGGTGTGCCTTCGACCTGCTCACGCCGCTGGCCGTGGGTACGCACATCACGCTGCTGGGTAAGATTCCTTCGCCCAAAATCCTGTTGAAGGCGCTCGAGGAGGTGCGGCCCAATCTCATTATTTGCGTGCCGCTGATTCTCGAGAAGATTTACAAGAAACAGATACAACCCTTGCTCAACAAGACGCCCATGCGTTGGGCCTTGAATATTCCCATTCTCGACACCCGTATCTACGGGCAGGTGCGCAAGAAACTGATCGATGCCTTCGGCGGCCGCTTCGAAGAGGTGATTGTGGGTGGTGCTCCCATCAATCGAGAGGTCGAGGAGTTTCTGCACAAAATCAAATTCCCCTTTACCGTGGGCTATGGCATGACCGAGTGTGCTCCGCTGGTGAGCTACACGTCGCACCGTGAGTTCCGTCCCGGTTCGGCCGGCCGCACGCTCTTCGGCTATGTCGAGACCAAAATCGACTCGCTCGACCCCGAGAATATCCCGGGCGAAATCTGTGTGCGGGGCGAACATGTGATGAAGGGTTACTACAAAAACGAAGAGGCCACCAAAGCCGTGCTCGACGAAGAGGGTTGGCTGCACACCGGCGACATGGGAACCATGACCCCCGACGGTACCATCTACATCAAGGGGCGCAGCAAGACGATGATTCTCACCTCGAACGGCCAGAACATCTATCCCGAGGAGATTGAGGCCAAGTTGAACAACATGCCTTTCGTGATGGAGAGCCTGGTGGTCGAACGTGATGGCAAACTGGTGGCTCTCGTCTGTCCCGACTACGAGGCGATGGACAGTTACGGCGTTTCGAATCACGATTTGCCCATGACCATGGAGGAGGTGCGGTGCAACCTGAACAAGATGTTGGCTCCCTATGAGCAAATAACCCGTATCCAACTCTATCCGAATGAGTTTGAAAAGACCCCGAAGCGAAGCATAAAACGCTATTTATATGATAATTGAGTTTTTTGGGTTGATTTTTCCCAGAAAAATCAAAATATTCTGAAAAAAAAATAAGATTAGGAGTACAACATATAAAAAGAATGTATACCTTTGTAGCGTTTTTGAAGCAAAAAAATATTGTTTTATCTTTAATTTGAAGGAAATGAAAAAGTTAGTTTTGTTCTTCGCTGTTGCATTTGCAATGTCTTTCGCTTCTTGCGGCAATAAAGCTGCTGAATCTACTGAAGCTGTTGATAGCACTGCCGTTGTAGAAGAAGTTGCAGTTGAAACTGTTGACTCTGCTGCTGTTGACTCTGCTGCTGCTGACACTGTAGTTGAAGCTGCTGCTGTTGCTGAATAATTTACAGCAAAGACTAAAAGAATTGGGGCTATCCCTCGGTGAGGGTTAGCTCTTTTTTTGTTTTAAATTTAAGGTGAGTTTTGTATTTAATCTATTGATAAACAATTTTTTATTTTATCAATAGATTGAGTTGAAGGGGAGTCTCTGAAGGAGAGGCGGAGAGTTTATCCTTGCGGGTAAAGCAGGCGAATAATTTGTGCGGTTGTCTGCTTGAGGTTTTCGGCAGCGATGTGAGGTTGCAGGGCTCTCTTGAGCGGCATGGCCGATGACTGTATGCAGAAGATGCCCCGGAACCCGGCCTGGAGCAGGGTATCGCGGTCTTCGACCGCTCCTCCCAAGACTACGACCGGGATACCTTTTTCGCGAGCCGGGAGCAGTACACCATAGGGGGCTTTCCCCATGAGGGTCTGCCGGTCTATCTTTCCTTCACCCGTAATCACCAGGTCGGCCCCGTCGATGAGGCGCGAAAATTGCAGCGTCTCCAACACGGTTTCGATGCCCGGTTTCAGGGTGGCCTGGAGGAAGGCCAGGCAGGCAGCGCCTACTCCTCCGGCCGCTCCGGCTCCTTGGGTTTGGCAGATATCCCGATGCAACATGGATTCTACACAGGTGGCAAAACGCCTTAATCCGTTGTCGAGGGTAACGACATCGTGAGGGGTAGCCCCCTTTTGTGGGGCAAATATGTAGGCGGCCCCGCTGGGACCGAAGAGGGGATTGTCGACATCGCAGATGATGGTGAAGCGGCAACCGGCCACGCGAGGGTTCATGCCGCTGGTGTCGATTGTCGTCAGGTCGTTGAGCGATTTGCCGCCCGGTTTCAGCTCTGCACCCGCCGCGTCGAGAAACCGACAGCCCAAAGCCTCGAGCATCCCTTTGCCGGCATCGTTGGTGGCACTGCCGCCAATGCCCATCACCACGTGGCGGCACCCGCGGTTGCAGGCGTCGGCAATGAGCTGGCCCGTGCCGTAGGTGGTGGTGACGAGCGGGTTGCGCTCCTCCTGCGACAGAAGGGTGAGGCCGCTGGCCGAGGCCAGATCGATAATGGCCGTCGGCTCTCCGTGAGTGTGCACGATGCCGTATGCCGCTGGAATTTGCCGCATGAGCGGGTCGTTCACCAGGCAGTTGACATACTCTCCGCCCAGGGCCTCGACCAAAGTCTCCATCGTCCCCTCACCGCCGTCGGCAACAGGTACCTTGATGACCTGAGCCTGGGGTAGTGTGAGACGGATGCCGGCCTCGATGGCGGCTGCCACCTGAGGGGCCGACAAGGAGTCTTTGAACGAGTCGGGAGCTACGACGATTTTTCTCATGGGGAGGTATGGCAAATGAGAGATGTGTCGGTCGGGTTATTTGATTTTCATAATCTTACGTATCGTTTGGGGGATGTCGGTGTTGTCGCCCACGGTAGCAAATCGGGTGGCTTCGCAGCCGATGGCATAGAAGGGCACGAAGCCGCCGGTGTGCGAGGTGCTGCTCCAGGCTACCCCGATTTTTTTATCGAGCAGGGCGATGGCTTGAGCCACCAACGGCTCGGTTTGGGCATACAGCGTGACCTCCTGCTCCTTGCTTTTTTGAATGACGGTGCGGTAGTAGCACTGCATGAGTGCGGCCTCTTCGCCGGCGTTGACCGGAATCTTTGTCCACAAACCGGTATGGTCGGCCAAGACCTTTCGGGCTTTCTCCCAGCTATCTACCTGGCCGTTCTTTTTCAACGACCGGAACAGGTTGGAGAGCGTCTCTTTGGAGCACTTCTGGTAGTTGACATACTCCCAGTAGAAGGGGTGCATATTGGTTTCGCCCATTGTCAGTCCGCCGGTCTCGTGGTCGGCCGTGACGATGATGAGGGTTTCGTCGGGGTGTTTCCGGTAAAACTCACAGGCAATTCGTACACTGCGGTCAAACTCGGCCGTCTCGAAGATGGCGGTCGCCAGGTCGTCGGGGTGCGAGGCATGGTCGATACTGGCCCCTTCGATCATCATGAAAAATCCCTTTTTTCCTTTTTCGCGATAGAGTTTGTCGATGCCGGCCTGTACCATAAATTCCAGACCCATCGCTTCGGGTTTCCGCTCGAGAGCGTAGGGCAGCCACGAGCGCGAGGCGGTATCGGTGTCGAGCAGGAGCATCTTGCCGGTAGCCCGGTTGGCGTTGTATCCGTCGATACCGCGGCATATGGTGTAGCCCTGTTGGCGGTAGTAGTCGTAGAGCGAGGGTTGCGAGGGTGCATACGGTTGCTTCAGGGCGCTGCCGGCCAGGAAATCGAATTGGCTGTCGGCCCCTTCCTTGCCGATGAGGTAGGCCTCTTTACGCATTTGCGAAGCATAGAAGGCTGCCGGAGTAGCGTCGTCGATTTGTCCGCTGGTTACGAGCCCTATGGCATACCCTTTGTCGCGCAACTGTTTGGCGATAGAGGTGAGCGGTTTTTTGTCGGGCGAGATGCCTACGTGGTCGATGTTTGTCTTGTGTCCCGTGGCCAGAGCCGTGGCGGCAGCAGCCGAGCAGGTGATGAGGCTGTTGTTGGCGTGGGTCCTGACGGCCGAGTGTACGGGAAAGTCGAGAAAGGCAATCGACTCGTTGCCCTCCTTGTAGTTACCGTGTTCGTAGTAGAGTTGGGTAGCCAGCACGTGCGAGAAGCTCATGCCGTCGCCTATGCAGAAAAAGATGTATTTGGGTGTTTTGGCCGAGAGTGAGGTCGAGCAAAGAGCGACCACCAGGGCTACAATCCAGAGTTGAACGGTTTTTTTCATGGGGTAACGGTTGTTTATGACAGGTTATTGTATGGAACATTCGAGGGTTTTGGGGCGGGCCATCGACTCGGTATAGACGTTGCCGAATCGGTCGGTCACTCTGATTTCGACGGTCGAGGTGGCACTCGAGGCGGTTGCCTTGAACATGTGGGCCGTGGTGCAGGTCACAAAGTCGGCCGTAGGGGTAGAGCCCACGTTCAGCCGTTTGGCTTCGTAGGATATGATGTGCAGCGGGTCTTTCGTCACGACCCGGGTGACTTCCAGCGGTTTTCCGTCTTCATACATTTCGACACTCCACTGCGGGTCGTAATCCCACACGTTGACGAGTATCTCGTTGTTGCTGTTGGATTGGGCATATACGTCGCTGTAATCCTCCATTTTGGCTTCGGTCGAGTTGGGCGCGAACTTGGCCGCCGTGATATGGCACTGGTTGAGGTCGTAGCTGCGGAACTGTTTCGACTCCTCTTCGCCGATGCCCTTGTATCGCCATTTCACCAGGTTGCCGTCGACGGTGAAAATCTTGTAGCCGCCGGGCGATCCGTCCTTGCAGATGTGGTTGCCGGCATATCCGTTCTTCCCGGTCCACCACCAGGTGGCGCATATGGCGGCTATGTTGTGCTCGATGAGGCGGTCGCTGGGGGTGATGGTGTAGTTGATATGGGTATGGCCGGTAATGACGTGGGCGTTGGTAAACTCCTTGAGATAGTTTACGAGGGTGGTCCCGCCGCTCATCGATATGCTGCTGACTTGCGGCAGCGAGGTGGGATTGGCGTAGAGTTGGGCGTGCATGGCGACGAATACCGGCCGGCTCTTGTCGGTAATCGTGGCCAGGTCGTTTTTGAGCCAGATGAGCTGGTTTTCGGTCAGTTTTTTGTTGTAGTTGCGTTTGCCCACGGTACCCTCGCTGGCTCCGGTGTTGATATACTGGATGTTGTCGAGTACGATGTAATGGACATTTCCCAGATTGAACGAGTAGTAGGTAGGGCCGATGATGTCCTTGAAGGCCTGTTCGGCCAGCCAGTCATCGGCGCAATAGGGGTCGTTGTCGTGATTGCCCGTACTGTTGAAGAGGGGAATATCTACCGACTGGATGGTCGACAGGTAGTTGGAGAGGTCGTAGTGGTTGTCGTACCAATAGAGGTCCCAGGTCATGTCGCCCAACGTGAGGCCATATACCTTCTTTCCCTCGCCCCGGTACTTTTCGATCGAGGCTTTCAGGTCGGGGAGGAATTTCCCGGAGAATTGGGAGAGGTCGTTGTTGCGGTTGGCCAGGTGCATGTCGGCCAGAGCCAGGAGCACATGGTTGGTATTGTCGGTTGCCGTGAGCTTGAAGTCGTGTTGCTCTACAGAGTCGTCGCTTTTCAGCCGGTAGAAGAATTGGGGCCGGTTGTTGGCCTTAATGTCGACTTCGTAGTTGCCCGGTACGGAGATGAATACAAAGCCGCTCTCTTTGTCCGATGCGATGTAGTACCGCCCGTTTTCGTCGGTGAGGGTCACTTGTCGGCCGTCCGATACGGCTACGTCGGGCAACGGTTTGTCGCCGCAATATACTACCCCCTTGAGGGTCATGCCTGCGATGTCGGGGATATTGAAATCGACCTTCTTGTCGACGATCAGTCTGGTCTCGCCCAGCAGGCAGGAGTCTGCCTCGCGTTTGAGCCATAGGCTGTAGGTCGACGATACGATATTCCGGGGCATGATGATTCCCGCCCGGTTGGCGGTAACGTCGACAAGCGGCAGCGTGAACCGCAGGGAGTCTGCCGCCGGGGCAGCCAGGGTAAGGCTGTCCGACTGCAGGAAGCCCTCGCCTTGCATGACTACCGTACTGTCGGGCCAGGTGTGTATCTCGGCCTCGATGGCAAAGTCTTTAATCTCTATGCCACTCTCGATTGTGTCGGTCGCGGGTGCGGCAATCTCGGGCATATCCTCTTTTTCGGTGCAGTTGTGGAACAGCAGCGGCAGACCGGCGAGGAGAACAATCGGGACAATGGGGTTGAAACGGAGTCTCATGGCAGTCGCTTATTGGGGCAGGGCGACGATGGCATTGACTACCTCGCGCTCGCCTTCGTGGTCGAACTTCTTGTTGTCGTAGGGGTGGTTGATGATGCCCGTGTGGTTGTTCCACAGCGTGGCCGAGCCGCCTCCATCGAGGTTAAGGGCGTCGGTCATGCCCAGTTGCTGGGCCAGGTACGAGAGTTCGTCGATAGACATGCCGGCGGCTTTCCCCTTGAACCGGCCGTCGACAACCACCATCATCACCTGATGATCTTTCGTGATGCCGATAAAGGCCCGCGGGTGACGTTTGTAGAAGCCCTGCGGCACGTCGGAGCTGAAGGAGTTGCCACCCTTGGCACCCTGGGTGTTGTTGGTCTCGAAGGTCGGAGCCATTTGCCGTACGCCGTCTTTCAACAGCAACGGCCCGGCGGTGAGTATGTTTTTGTATCTCTTTTTCAGTTTCTTGGCCGAGATGGAGTCGAAGGGGTGAATCTCGATTCGGTTGTGGTCGGTCGTGATGGCACCGGTGGTGCGGAAGGCATCGGCCTGCGTCGTTTCGCCATAGACCTTGCCCTCGAGTTGGACGAAAGTCGAGGGGAGCCCCGTCTTGACATTGAAGTACCCCCCGTTTACGGCCACTTCTGCACCGCTCTTGCGAGCCAGGTCGCTGGTCATGGCGATGTGTGGCGCCTGTACGATCTGGGTTTTGTATTTGCGGGCATCGTATTTGATGATGGCAATCTGTTGAGGCGAGTCGAACAGTTGCAGATGGGCACTCAGACATACGGCTCCGTGAGCCAAAGTGTCGGTTTGCCATTGGGCATGAGCAATAGTCAGTGAGTCTTGTTGCGTTTGAGCCTTTCCGCCCAAGGCGAAAAGCAGCAGTAGCACGGTCGAGAAAATAAGCTTAATGTGTTTCATCGGTGTAAAGTAATAGTATGATTTCAGGGGATAAAAGTATAAAAACTTCTTAACAAAAAAGTTTCATCCGACCGCTAACGCAAGTATACCGGCCGGAATTTATGAAAAATTAAGGGGCGTTTCGGCGCTGTTTCAACGGGCCGCACGGTCGGCTTCGGTGTGGTGGAACGTGAGCCGTTTGCCCCGGCCTGTACCTGTGGGTTTGCCCTCGGCAAATACCTCGTTTCCGTTGACAAAGGTACGTTCGATGGTAGCCGGGAAGGTGTGGCCTTCGAAGGGCGACCATCCGCACTTCGACAAGATGTTGTCGCGTGTGACGGTATAGGGTTTGTGCGGGTCGACCACCACGACGTCGGCATAGTAGCCGGGGCGCAGATAGCCTCTCCGGTCGATGCGGTAGAGCAGGGCCGGAGCATGGCACATCTTCTCTACCACCAGTTCGAGGGGGAACTCGCCCCGTTGTGCCAACTCGAGCATCACTTGCAGCGAATGCTGTACGAGGGGGCCTCCCGAGGCCGCTTTGAGGCACGACCCCTGCTTCTCGCTCCACAGGTGCGGAGCGTGGTCGGTCGCTACCACGTCGAGCTTGCCGCTGCGCAGGGCTTCGAGCAGGGCTTTGCGGTCGCCGCAGGTTTTGACGGCCGGGTTCCATTTGATGCGGTTGCCATATTGGGCGTAGTCGTTGTCGTCGAACCACAAGTGGTGCACACACACTTCGCCGGTGATGCGCTTTTGTGCCAGTGGTGCCGTGTCGAGCAGCGACATTTCGCGGGCGGTCGAGAGGTGCAGCAGGTGCAGCCGGGTGCCGTATTGCGAAGCCAGTTCGGCGGCACGCGACGACGAGGCATAGCAGGCTTCGGCACTGCGTATGAGCGGGTGGAAGAAGATGGGCAGGTCGTTGCCGAACCGCTCGGTATAATATTTTTTATTGGCCTGGATGATGCTCTCCTCTTCGCAGTGTACGGCGATGAGGGCCGGTATCTCGGCAAAGATGCGGCGCAGGGTCTGCTCGTTGTCGACGAGCATGTTGCCGGTCGATGAGCCCATGAAGATCTTGACTCCGCAAACCTGCGTGAAATCGGTCTGCCGGAGCACCTCGAAGTTGTCGTTGGTAGCTCCGATGTAGAACGAGTAGTTGGCCGGCGATACCTGGGCGGCCCGTTCGTATTTCCATTCGAGGGCCTCGAGGGTCGTAGTCTGGGGCAGGGTGTTGGGCATGTCCATAAACGAGGTGACGCCACCGGCCACGGCAGCCACCGACTCGGTAGCGATTTCGGCCTTGTGGGTGAGACCCGGTTCCCTGAAGTGTACCTGGTCGTCGATAGCTCCGGGCAAAACCCATTTCCCCGTGGCATCGACTATGCGTTGGGCGGTACAGGCCTCCGCTTCGGGCAGTTCGCCCCGGATAATCGATTCGATACATTCACCGTCGATGACAATCGAGCCCACGAATTGCTCGCCATCGTTTACTATTGTTCCGTTTTTGATAATTGTTTTGCCCATGGCCGATAGATGTTTAAGGCGGTTCCTTATCCCGGTGGGGTTACCGCTTGGGGTATTTGCGGAACCAACTGTCTATTTTCAGTTTGATGACACCGAACACAGCCTCGCCGAAGATGCTGCTGTTCATTTTGCTTTCGCCCAGTACCCGGTTGATAAATATGATAGGCACCTCTTTGATGGAGAATCCACATTTGTAGGTGGTGAACTTCATCTCGATCTGGAAGGCATAGCCTTTGAACCGAATCGAGTCGAGGCCGATGGTCTCGAGTACCCGGCGACGGTAGCAGACAAAACCGGCGGTGGTGTCGTGTATCTTCATGCCGGTGATGAAGCGCACATATTTCGAGGCGAAGTAAGACATCATGACCCGGCCCATCGGCCAGTTCACGACATTTACCCCCGTCACGTACCGCGAGCCGATGGCCATATCGGCGCCGCCCGTCTTGCAGGCCGCCAACAGTTTCATCAAGTCTTGCGGGTTGTGCGAAAAGTCGGCATCCATCTCGAAGATATATTCGTATTTGCGGGCGATAGCCCATTTGAATCCCGCAATGTAGGCTGTGCCCAATCCCTGTTTGCCGGCACGCTCCATCAGGTGCAGGGCTCCGGGGAATTGCTTTTGCAGCGACCGCACGATTTCGGCGGTCCCGTCGGGCGAATTGTCGTCGATTACGAGGATATGGAACTGGCGGGGCAGTTCGAATACGGCATGGATGATGGCAGCGATGTTCTCCTTCTCGTTGTAGGTAGGAATGAGAACAATATTCTCTGATCTCGAAGACGCAGTGTGGTCCATATAACTCTCTGGTTTGGGTGTTTATCACAACTCATGCAGGCAGCCCGTGAGCCTCGCCCGCATTTTATCCATACAAATATAGTGAAAGGTGAGAGCAGAGGCAAACAAAAACGAAGTTTTTCAGTTTGCCTGTGCCGAGCCGCCTCCTATATTCTGGAAATATAGTGAAAGGTGAGAGTCGGGGCTATGGTATGGCACAGGGTGAAAACCCTTATCGAGGAGCGATGCCGTGGCGTTCGAAAGCCTGTCGATCTTCGTCGTCGAAGGGGAGATACTTCACGGGTACAGGTATGTTGCGCTCGCCCAGATAGTATCGTTTGTCCAGGTGGAACGAGGGACTCACGAGCGAGAGACTGTCGATGCGATAGTCGGTCTCGATGCCGCCGATAGACAGCAAGGTGTGGAATACGACCCGTGAGTCGAAGGGCGTTTTGTGCTGCTCGCGAGCCTGTTGGGTGTCGAGTGGGAACTGGCTGACATATTGGGGCGAGAACCACAAGACAAACGGAATGTGCAACTGATAGTAGGTGGGGATGGGCGAGGCATGCAGAAAGCGGTCGCGGTCGTCGTCGAGCAAATCTTCGCCATGGTCCGATAGGTAGAGCAGGGCCGAGGTCTTCCCCGTGCGGTCGAGCCGTTCGATCAGCTGGTCGAGTAACCAGTCGGTTGCCACAATCGAGTTGTCGTAGGCATTGATCATGGCCTGCCTGTCTTTCCGGTTGATTTCGTTGATGTAGTCGGGCGTAAAGCTGCGGTTCTCGGCCGTATAGCGTTCGCAATAGTTGAAGTGAGAGCCGTAGGTATGCAGCACGATGAGTTGCTTGGTGGGGCCGCTTTGGAGCAGCGAGTCGACCACGGGCAACAGGACATTGTCGTAGAGGTGAGTCTTGTTTTTGGGAGCCAGCAGGTAGAGGGTGCAGTCGGCTTCGTCGGCAAAGAAATCGGTAAACGAGCCGTTTCGCAACTGATTCGAGATGAACGCCGTGCGGAATCCGGCCTGCTTGAAGGCCGTGATGAGACTCTTCTGCCGATAAATCTGGTTGAAGTCGAGAGCGTCGGCCGGACTGAGCATGAGAGGTACGCTCTTGTGGGTAGCGTTGATTTGGGTCAGCACGTCGTCGAAGTGGATGACGTCGTGTCGGGCACTGAGCCGTGGGGTCGTGTTGCGCTCGTAGCCATAGAGCCCCCAGTTGCCGGCACGGGCCGTTTCGCCGATGACGAATATATAGACCTCGGGCATTTGCGGGTCGCGCGACGACGAGGCCCGGTAGTCGAAGTCTCGGGAGGTACGGTGGTAGTTCTTGGCCGCCTTCCAGCTGCTCACGGCAAATCGGGCATTGTTGAAGGCGTTGATGGGGTAGAGATTGTCGAGTCGGGCCCGGTGTGGAGCTTGTCGGTGTGCCGGGGTATAGATGAGCAGTCCTGCTCCCAGCAGGAGCATGGCCAGCATGAAGGCCCGTTTTTGGAAAAGGGGCGTGAGCGAGTCGGACCGGCGTATGGAGTAGACGGCCAGAGCCAGAGCCGGCAGATAGAGGATGAATACCCCCACGACAGCCGGGGCCAGCTTGTCGAGCAGTTCGAAGGCCTCGCCGCTATTGGTGGTAAACATGTTGAGGAACATGTCGGAGGCGATGATGGAGTTGCCGAAAAGATAAAGCAATACCAGTTGGAATGCCCCGATGAAGTGGAGCGGGAACAGCGCCCAGAAGGTAATGCCCGGTTTGCGCGAGAGGTTCAGCAACAGCAGGTAGAGAGCCCCCGGTATAAGTATGTAGACCACCTTGAACAGGAACGGCAGATGCTCGGTGAAACAGAGAAACAGGTTGGGCACCAGCATCACGGCCAGGAATATCCAGAAGATGCGCCGTTGTGTGAATAGTCGATTAAAATGCTTCATTGATGTTGAATAAAAATCCCGATTGTCCTTTCTTGCCAAATCCGTAGTCGAGTCGCAGGTTGACCCGGTTCTTGAACTCCCAGCGGTAGCCTATCCCGTAGTTGGGCAGGGTGTGCCCCCAGTCGAAGCGCGAGAACGAGGGGAACACGTTGCCGGCGCCCACCCACACGGCTATGCCGTTGCGGTGCCAGATGTGCTGCCTCAGTTCCAGCTGGGTCTCGATGAGGCACTTGTCGCGGTAGCGCCCTTCGTAGTATCCCCGCATGCGGGTCGAGCCGCCCAGCGAGGCGAGCATGTTCCAGGGCACATCGCCGTAGTTGAATTCGCCGTGCAGGTCGAAGGCGATGATGGCTCCCTCCCACGCCCGTTGGTAGTAGTCGAAGATGAAGGCGGTGCGGGTGAAGGGATGCTTGTTGCCGAAGATTCGGGGGAAGAAGCGTTGCCGCACGTTGAAGTAGACCCCGCGGGCCGCGTTGGGAATAAAGTCGCGGCTGTCGTAGGTGAGGGCCAATCCCGCACTGGTGCTGATGACTTCGCGGGGTTCGTCGTTGAGCAGAGCCGGTTTGGTAAAGTCGGAACCTTTCACCCAGTTGAATCCGGTGGTGATACCGCCGTACAGGTTGTTACAGAGGCGGGCCAGCCAGTCGATGCGCACGATGGTTTCGAGCCGGTTGTAGCTGCTCTTGTTGTCGTTGTTGTTGCCGTTGTCGTAACCGATTCCCCAGAAGTCGCTGGGGAAGGTATAGAGGTAGAAGTCGTAGTCGATGCGGTATTTGTTTTCGGGGAATATGTTGTTGCCCTTGACCCCGATGAGCAGGAAGCCCGTGGTGGTGGCGTCGCCGTAGATCGATACGTTGGAGAGTTGTGTGAGCGAGTCGTGTCGCATGCGATAGGTGCCCGAAGCTACGATACCCAGTCCCAGCTTGGTCGTCGAGGAGTAGTGCGGGCCGCCGATAATGCCGAAGTCGAATTTTTTGTCGGGGCGCGGTTCGTTGGATTCGTTGAAGTATTTCAAGACCTTCTGAAACAGATTCAGTTTCTGGGGAGCCGGTTGTGCCAGCAGACTGTCGGTCGAAGCTATTACGGCAATACTGTCGCTCTCGGCCATATTCTGGGCCATGATGGGCGATTGGCAGCTCCAAGCAAGGCCGCCGAGGGCAAGTAACACATATCGTACAAATAGTTTCATATTCTGGTTTAGTTCGTTTTCTCTCACGAGTTGGGCTGCAAATGTATATTATCTGCGATAAACAGCCTAATCGCTTTTGGTTCAACCTGTTAAGTTTTGTATAAATTTTCTTTTTGAAAAGATTACCGATTCGGCAATGCAATTAGCCCGCAGGAGAGGCTTTTCTTGAGAATAACAAATTACGGTTCAGAAGGTTCTGTTGTTGACACTATTTATAAAAAAAGTCTTTTCATTCCTGTGAAGCGACAGGCCGGGGGTGCCGATATTTTTTGTATTTTTGTGACAATACTCGTACAATTAAGATGCTTCAACAGAAATACGAATTATTTGTTGCAACTCTCGAATTGTACTACTTTTGCTGGACGAAACAAAATCAAAAAAATATGAGCATATTGAAATCGGGAAAGCCGGTGGGATTGGCCTGCGACCACGCCGGATACGAACTGAAACAAGTAGTCATGCAGGAATTGGATGCAAAGGGTATCGCCTATAAGGATTTCGGGACTTATTCGACCGACAGTTGCGACTATCCCGACTTTGCCCACCCCCTGGCCTTGGCGGTGGAGCAGGGCGAGTGCTATCCCGGCATTGCCATCTGCGGCAGCGGCAACGGCATAAACATGACGTTGAACAAACATCAGGGCATTCGTGCTGCTTTGTGCTGGACCGAGGAGATTGCCTCTCTGGCCCGTCAGCACAACGATGCCAACGTGCTGGTGATGCCGGGTCGTTTTATCTCGGCCGAACTGGGTCGTCGTCTGGTCGACATCTTCCTGAATACCGACTTCGAAGGCGGTCGTCATCAACGCCGTATCGACAAGATACCCGTAAAATAAGAGCAGCGCAAGACCGTAGCGGCTCTACCACTCGACCACGACCGATACGTCGCGGATGTCGCCGGGGATGGGGGGCTTCTCCTTCGTCACAATCAGTTTGCCTCCCGTCACGGTGGGAAACTGGCGTGTGATGGCTGCGATGATACGGCCGGCTACATGTTCGAGCAGTCGTGAGGGACGAGCCATCTCGTCGGCAATCACGCGGCAGATTTCGGCATAGTTGACCGTGTCGGTCAGTTCGTCCGAGGTCAGAGCCCGGGAGAAGTCGGTATAGAGCGTAGCCTCTACGCGGAAGTAGTTGCCCGCCTTTCGTTCTTGCGGCAGTACGCCGTGGAAGGCGTAGAAGCGCATGGAGCCAATGTGTATCGCTGTTTTCATGTGAGAGGATTATCTACCGCAAAGGTAGTGAATATTATTTAAAGAACAGACTGTTGGAGCCGATGGGGCCGAGCCTCGTCGGCTCTTGCCGTATCAGGCTGTTCCGCTTTACCCCATGAGGCGCCCGACGCGGGCCGACGACAGTTTGTAGTAGACGATGCCCACGAGGTCGGCGATGAACCACCCGATGGGTATCGACCACCAGATGCCCGTGACACCCACCGCGGGCAGGGAGGCCAGGATGTAGGAGAGGGCTACCCGGGTGCCCAGCGAAAGCACGGTGAGGATGACCGACATGCCCGGCATCCGTACCGACCGATAGTAGCCGTAGAGCAGGAAGAGGATGCCGATGAGGGCGTAGAAGGCCCCCTCGATGCGCAGGTATTGGGCCCCGATGCGCAGGATTTCCACCTCGTCGGGCTTGACGAAGATGAGCATGAGGGGCTCGGCAAAGAGGAAGATGAGCAACGATACGGCCAGGGAGAAGAGGCAGGTGATGAGCAGGGCCTGCCGGATGCCCCGGCGGATGCGCTGCCGTTTGCGGGCTCCGAAGTTTTGGGCCACGAAGGTCGAGAAGGCGTTGCCGAACTCCTGCACAGGCATGTAGGCAAAGGCATCTATCTTCACGGCGGCGGCAAAGGCGGCCATCACCACGGTGCCGAAACTGTTGACCAGCCCCTGCACCATCAGGATGCCCAGATTCATCACCGACTGCTGCACGCAGGTGAGGGTGGAAAACTCGGTAATCTCTTTCAGGGTGGCCCGGTCGAGGTAGATTTCGTTGCGCCGTATCTTCAGCTCGGGCCGTTTGCGGTAGGTGTAGATGACGATTCCCAGAGCGGCCGCTCCCTGGGCGATGACGGTAGCCGCAGCCGCCCCCTCGATGCCCCAGTCGAGGGAGAGGATAAAGAAGAGGTCGAGCCCGATGTTGAGCACCACCGAGAGCGAGAGGAACCACAGCGGGGTGACCGAGTCGCCCACAGCCCTCAGCAGGGCGGCGTAGAAGTTGTAGATAAAGGTAAAGAGGATTCCCCAGAAGATAATCCACAGGTAGTCGCGCATGAGGGGGTAGACCTCGGCCGGTACCTGCAGAAACCGCAAGATGGGGTCGAGGGCCAGGAAGGCAGCCACATTGAGCACCACCGTGATGGCGAGTATCAGAACAAACGACACCCAGGTGCTGTGCCGCAGGGCCGACAGGCTGCCTCGCCCGTATTGCTGCGAGAATACGGTACTGCTGCCCAGCGACAACCCCAGCAGGATGGAGCAGAGGAAGACCATGAGCGTGTAGGCCGACCCGACGGCCGCCAGAGCCTCGGGGCCGACAAACTGCCCCACGATGAGGGTGTCGGCTATGTTGTAGCACTGCTGCAACAGGGCTCCCGCCATCATGGGGAGGGTAAACCGGAGCAGGGTGCCGGTAATGCCTCCTTGGGTAAGGTTCAGGTGCTGGTGTGACATACGCGGGCAATCAAGTGGTGCAAAGGTATAAAGAATAGCGCAGAGCTGTTTCGCCTGTCGGTGGAAATCCTTCGGTCTCGCTTGGTACCGCGACTTCGGAGGGGATCCTTCGTGTCGGGCCGACGCAAATATTATTACCTCATTTTTAGAATGATTATCAAACCCGGAGGATATATTTCGGGAGATTCTTTCTATTTTTGCACGAGATATAAAGACAGACTCTAACCTCGGCAAGCGTAACTCAATCGGTTTGCGTAGCCCGTGTGAACATAAAAACGAGACATAGATATGGCAAAGGATAATACTTTCTCGGGAATGGCGCACAATGCGCTTACGGCAGAGACTACGGTCGTAGGCAAGATTGTTTCGCAGAAGGACATTCGCATAGACGGCACGCTCGAAGGGCGGCTGGAGTGTCAGGGTAAAGTGGTAATCGGCGAAACCGGTCAGGTAATCGGCGACATCGTGGCCGTGAATGCCGAGGTCGTGGGCCGTGTCACAGGCAATGTGATGGTGGCCGAGATGCTGGTCTTGAAGGCCACTTCGTCGCTCGAGGGCGATGTGCAGGCCCGGCGCCTGGCCATAGAGCCGGGGGCGGTGCTGAACGGCAAGTGCACCATGCAGCCGCCGCTTGACGAGGGTGGCGAGGCTTGAGTCGCGGTGGCGGCCGGGGGCTGTGGGCTTGAGAGCCGCGAGGTGAAGAGCCGGTCTGTAGGAGTAAGAATATGGAAAAGCAAGTAATACCCGTTTTGGAAATGAGTTGCGCCGTGTGCGCCGCTACGGTCGAGAAGACCGTGAGAGAGATGCCGGGGGTGGCCGAGGCTACGGTCAATTTCGCGGCCAACACCTTGCAGGTGGTTTACGATCCCAAGAAAATTTCGTTGAAAGAGATGCAGGCTGCCGTGCAGGCGGCGGGTTACGACCTGGTCATTTCGGATAATGCCGAGGCCGATGCCGCCGATGCCGAGCACCGGCACTATGTCGATATGAAACGCCGCACGTTGGGGGCCTGGCTCTTCGGTGTGCCGGTCATGGTGCTGTCGATGCTGTTTCACGAACCGTCGACGATATGGGTGTGGATATTGATGCTCCTCACCCTGCCGGTCCTCTATCTGGGCAGGTCGTTCTACATCTCGGGCTGGAAGGCTGCCCGACAGGGGCGGGCCAACATGGACACGTTGGTCATGCTCAGTACCTCGGTATCGTTTCTCTTCAGCCTGTTCAGTACGATTTATCCCCAATTCTGGGTGTCGCTGGGGCTGGTGCCTCACGTCTACTACGAGGCGGTGGCGATGATTATCGCCTTTGTGCTCACGGGCAAGTTGCTCGAGGCTCGGGCCAAGCAGAGCACTTCGGCCTCGATTCGGTCGCTCATGGGGCTGCAGCCCAAGACGGCCCGGCTGGTCGACGAGAACGGCGAGGAGCGCGATGTGCCCATCGGCATGCTGCGCCCCGGCAATCGGGTGAGTGTGCGCCCCGGCGAGAAGATTCCCGTCGATGGCGTGCTGCTCGAGGGGTCGTCGTATGTCGACGAGAGCATGATCAGCGGCGAGTCGGAGGCGGTGGCCAAGCAGCCCGGCGACCGGGTGCTGGCCGGTACCCTCAACCAGCGGGGGGCTTTCGTGCTGGATGTGCAGGCCTCGGGTGCCGATACGGTGCTGTCGCGCATGGTGCGCATGGTGCGTGAGGCGCAGGGCAGCAAGGCTCCCGTGCAGGGCATTGTCGACAAGGTGGCGGCTATCTTCGTGCCGGTGGTTATCGGCATCTCGATAGTGACCTTTGTCGTCTGGATTGCCGTGGCCGGTTGGGGCATGTTCCCCTATGCCCTGTTGAGTGCCGTCTCGGTACTGGTGATTGCCTGTCCGTGTGCCCTCGGCCTGGCTACTCCCACCGCTTTGACGGTGGGGATAGGCAAGGGGGCGCAACAACATATCCTTATTAAAGATGCCTTTGCCCTCGAAAACATGTGCCGGGTAAATGCCGTGGTGCTCGACAAGACGGGGACCCTCACCGAGGGGGCTCCCCAGGTGGTGGGCGAGAAGCTCTACCCCGATTTCGACCGCTACGCCCCGGTATTGCTGGCCGCCGAAATGAAGTCGGAGCACCCGTTGGCCCTGTCGCTGGCCGAGAACCTGCGACAGCGAGGATACAAGCCGGCCGAGCAGGTAGCCGACTTCGAAAGCCTTACGGGGCGCGGTGTGGTCTGCACCTGCGAGGGTATCCCCTTCTGGGCAGGCAACCAGGCCCTGGCCGAAGAGCGGCTGAAGGGGGTGGAGTTGCCCGAAGGGTATACCATCTACTTCGGGAACGACCGGGAGTTGCTGGCTGCCTTTGAGGTGAAAGATGCCTTGAAAGCGACTTCGCGCGAGGCGGTGGAGCAGTTGAAACGGTGCGGTATCGAGGTCTACATGCTCACCGGCGACAAGGAGTCGACCGCGGCCGAGGTGGCCCGGGCGGCTGGTATCGAGCACTATCGGTGGGGCGTGCTGCCCGACGACAAGGAGCGTTTCGTGGCCGAGTTGCAAAAGGCCGGCAAGTGCGTGGCCATGGTGGGCGACGGTATCAACGACTCGCAGGCTCTGGCTCGTGCCGATGTGAGCGTGGCTATGGGCAAGGGTACCGATGTGGCCATGGATGTGGCCATGGTGACCTTGATGAACTCCGACCTGTTGCTGTTGCCGCGGGCTGTGACTCTGTCGCGCAAGACGGTGCGCATCATTCGCGAGAACCTCTTCTGGGCCTTCGGCTACAACGTGGTGTGTATCCCGGTAGCTGCCGGGGTGCTCTATCCCATAGGAATATTGCTCACCCCCATGTGGGCGAGTGCGGCGATGGCCTTCAGTTCGGTGTCGGTTATCCTCAACAGCTTGCGATTGCGATAAGAAATAGATGTTTAATCTCAAAAAGATAGAATCATGATACAGGTAAAGACTTCGGCCAAATGTGCCGGTTGTGTAGCCAAGATTGGCGAAAAGTTGAATCAGTTTCTGACTCCCGAGCAGTGGAGCCTCGATTTGTCGAATCCCGATAAATTGCTGACCGTCAATGCCGACGTGCCAGCCGAGCGGGTAGTCGAGGCCGTGCGTGCCGCCGGTTTCAAAGCCGAGTTACGCTAAGGGCGTGGCGCAGATCATCACCCACTCGGGGTGGGTGCGGTACCACAGCCGGTAACCGCGTCGCGCCGGTGTGCGGCTCTCGGTGGCGGTAAATATCCCCTCCTTTTCGATAGTGTCGGGCGGGGTGAGGTGCAGGTGTTCGCGAAAGTCGATTTCGGTTTCGGGTATCGCCTTGAACAGCGCCTCCTTGGCCGACCAGCACAGGTGCAGCCACACGGTGTGCGTCTGGGCCGGGTCGGCGTGTGCCTGCAGTTCGGCATCGCCGAATACGCGTGTGGCCACGCGCTCTACCTGCACGCCTGTCCGCTCGATGTCTATCCCCACCGGCAGGGTGGGGTGCCACGCCACGGCCACCCATTGGCGGGTGTGCGAGATGGAGAGGTGCCCCGGGCGTCCCGGCAGATAGGGTTGCCCTTCTTCCGTATGGGCCACGAGGGCTCCGCGGGTAGCCTCCATGTGCTCGAGCAGCAGACGGGTGGCCGCCTGTTCGCAGAATCGTTTGGACGATAGTCCCTCTCCCGTCAGTCGCAGACGCTCCTCTTCGGGCAGAAGAGCTGCCAGTTCCGGCTCCGTTTCGGTGAGGTGCCACAAGGCAACGGTGGCTCCGGTGGGGGTCGATATGTAGTCGTAGAGCGGCATGGCTATCGGGCAGGGGTTTCTATGCTTTCGATGAGGTGGGCGATGTGGTCGGAGAGGTATCCGACGACGGGCGCGATGGAGTCGCTTTTACCCGGTTCGTCGAAGTAGACCGAGCCTCGCAGCAGGTACCGCACGCTGTCGGTCGCGATAAATTGCAGCGGCGTGGCGCTCTCGGCCGAGAGGTCGTAGAGGGTGGCGTAGATGTGCAGACTGTCGTTTTCGTAGGTGCCGGCCTGTACGGCTTCGGGGCGGATGCTCTGGCGGTAGACCAGTTCGCGGCTTTCGTCGAGCAGTCGGTCCAGATTGCCCCGCAAGGGGTGGTAGCTGCAATAGAGGGTAGCCCGGTAGCGGGGGAACCGGATGTTGAGCCACTGTACCCCACCGTGATGGCGGGTCGTATCATGGTCGAGCGTCTCGACCGTCCCCTCGGGGACCTCGAACGAGAGGGCTGGCTCCAGCAGCGTGGTGCGCCGGTAGCTATCGGGATAGGGGTCGATACGGAAGTAGCCGTCGGGTTTGGGAGTATACTGGCGGCGGCATGAGTAGCCGGCCGATCCGGCCACGAGACAGAGCAGCGCGTAGAGAGCCAGTCGATAGGGTCGTATGCGAAGGGTCGGCTTCATGGGGTCGCAGGGGTTATTCTTCGGTTTTGGCAGGGTCGATTTTTACCTTCACCTTGCCGATGCGTCGTTTGTCGAGCTCGAGTACCAGGAAGCTGCAACGGCCGTAGTCGATTTGCTCCTTCACCTTGGGGAAATCCTCCTTGATGTCGAGAATCAGCCCGGCCAGGGTTTCGGCGTCCTCGGCCTTGTCGCCGAACTCGCTCTCGTCGAGTCCCGTGATTTTGTAGAAGTCGTTCAGCAGGGTTTTCCCCTCGAAGATGTAGGTGTTGTCGTCGAGCTTGACGTAGTTCTTCTCCTCCTCGTCGTACTCGTCGCTAATGTCGCCCACAATCTCTTCGAGAATATCTTCCATCGTGACGATACCCGATGTGCCGCCGAATTCGTCGACGACGATGGCCATGTGGATTTTTTTCGTGCGGAACTCCTCCAGCAGGTCGTCGATCATCTTGGTCTCGGGCACGAAGTAGGCCCGGCGCATGAGCTTGCGCCAGTTGAACGAGGCATCCTGCCCGATGTAGGGCAAGAGGTCCTTGCTGTATATGATGCCCTTGATGTCGTCTTCGGTGGTGTCGTAGACGGGCAGCCGCGAGTAGCCGGTCTCGATGACGAGGTCGAGCAGCTCCTTGAAGTCGGTACGTATCTCTACGTCGGTAATGTCGACGCGGGCCGTCATCACCTCCTGCACGGTTTTGCCGCCGAATTTGATGATGCCCTCGAGCATCTCCTTCTCGTCATTCGCCTCGACCTGAGTCATCTCGAGAGCCTGCGAGAGTTCGTTCATCGAGATGTTGGCACTCTTCTTCACCATGTGCTTGTTGACGATGTGGGTCGTGTTGACCAGCAAGTTGGCCAGCGGAGAGAAAATCTTCTCCAGTACCGACAGCCCCCGGCAACTGCGTCGCACCCAGTTGACCGGCTTCTGATTGGCATAGAACTTGGGCATCACCTCGCCGAAGAGCAGCAGCAGGAAGGTGAGCAGAATCGTCTGGAAGATGAAATCCAGTACGTCGCTGTGGAAATGAAGAATATCTGAAAAGAAGAAGTTGCAGAGAATAACGATGGCCACATTGACCAGGTTGTTTGAGATAAGTATCGTAGCCAGCAGATACTCGGGACGGGAAAGCAGCTTTTTGACCAGGGCGTTGGTCGTAGACTCGTCGTTGTCAAACTCGTGAAGCTCTTCGGACGAGAGCGAGAAGTAGGCTATTTCGGAAGCTGAAACAAAAGCAGAGACACACAATAACAATCCTGCCAGGATGATAGCCAGAATGGCACCGCCCGAAGGGGAGGTCACTTCGATGGCAGAGAAAACCGATAAATACGAATCTGGGTCCAAGAAAAATGAGTATTAGTTAAACAATAGGCTTGCCTCTCCCGATGCCGGGTCGGCAACTCCTCGTGCCGGTCTGAACCGGCACGAGGAGCGTAGCCCGTTAATTGCCTGCAAAATTACAACAATCTATCAGAACGGCAAATCGTCGTCGGCACTATTTCCGCCAAGCGGTGCATTTCCCGGGTTGGCCGGAGCCTGGTAGCTTTGCGGTTGAGCCTGAGGCTGTGCGGCCGGAGCCGGTGCTGCGGTTGCCTGGCTGTCGCGACGGCCCAGCAGCTCCATGTTGTCGACATAGATTTCGGTGGTGTAGCGGCGAATCTTGTTCTGGTCTTCCCACGAGCGGGTACGAATCTTTCCCTCGATATAGAGTTGAGTGCCTTTGCGCACATACTTCTCGGCCACTTCGGCCAGGCCGCGCCAGGCCACGATGTTGTGCCACTCGGTTTTATCGGGTATCTGCACCCCGCTTTGGGTGGTATATCCGCGTTCGGTGGTTGCCAGGGTGAAGTTGGCCACGCACACGTTGTTTTCGATGTATCGCACGTCGGGGTCTTTCCCCACGTTACCTATCAGAATGACTTTGTTTACAGACATATTGTTGAGTTGTTGGTGGTATAATCTTTTTCAAAAATAGAGCGTTCACTTGAACTTTATGCCGAACCGCATCCTATCTTCGTGTAACAAAGATAGAGAAAAAAGCGAGCCGATGCAAGTGGCGCTTGAGTTTTCGTGCAGGAGCAATCGACAAAAAAGGACTCCCTTGATTTCAAGGAAGTCCCTCATGTAAAAAAATACAGGAATGTGTCGTTTTTAACGACGGAACGGTTCTTGTTTTGTGATGGAGATCCTCTCTGTCTTGATGTGCGTGTAAAGGCTGCTCGAGCCCCCTTGCGCTCTCACGGCTGCTTTCTGGACTTGAATTTCGATATTCCTATATCGGGCATTCGCCCGAAAACAAGCCGCATGATGTTTCATGCCTTTACAAAGAGTATTCCTGTATTTATGTCCCCTTTTTTAGTTTTGTACTTTTGTTTTTTTGAACCGTGTAACCATACAAAATACAACTCAAAGATAGGACGATAAAAGCAGCCCGGCAACTGTGCGGTAGGTGGCTTTTGAGATAAGAGGCCCGATTGTTGGATAAGAGGTGAAAAATCGGGATTAACAGGTTTGTTTTTAAAAATGGTAAACGTGTCGGAAAAAAGTAGTACCTTTGTTTCTTGCAAAATGGTTGATGCTCGATATTGTCAAAGGGGGGCCCTTTCTACTCTCGTGGATGTGGTAAAATGCTGTCTCCGATTAGGCATAGCCCGCGAATGATTTATACCTTTTGAGCCTTGACTGTTGTTTATAGAATAAGTGATTGACCCATGAAAATAATACAGTTTTGGCGATTGGCCCCTTGGTTTTTGTGTGGGATATTGGTGGGTAGTGGCTGTACCTCTCGACAGTCCGAGACCGTATCGCTCGATGCCATTAACCAGACGATAGCCGATTCGCTGAAGAGACACAATATTTCGTTTGTCGTTCAGGCCATCAACCAGGGAAAACGCGAGGCGCGCGACAGCGACGAGTATTATAACTTTGTGACACAGGATATTGTACGCCATTTCTATACGGGGCGTCCCGACTCGGTATTGCTCAATACCGACAGCGTGCTGCACTATTTGTCGGGGAAACCCTTTTCGGAATTCCGTAACCGATTGATGGTCAAATGTATGCAGGCTAAGGGTATCTATTACACCCAGTTTGTGTTCAATGCCGACTCGATGCTCTTCTATCAGAAAGAGGCCTGTCGCTATGCCGAGCAGGGTGATGAAGAGTCGGAGAAGCTGTTGTGCTATGCCAATTTGGCCGATGCCTACAAGTTTGGAGGCGATTTGTCGATGAGTGCCATGACCTACCGGCAAGCCATTGCTCTGGCCGACTCCATTCAGGCCGATACGGCCAGCTATATTCCGCTGTACAGTGGTTTGGCTGCGACCTATACGACCCTGCGCGATTTTGAGCAAAGTCGAATCTGGTGGGAGAAGTGCGGCCGGTTGTGGCCCCTGATGACGGTTTACGACCGGTTCAACTACTTGAACAGCCTGGGTAACGACTATTTCTATCAAAAGGATTATCCGCAGGCGCTGGAGACCTTTTTGCGGCTCGATACTTTTCTGCTCGACTATCCCGACATGAAGTGGGAGCGCCACTTCTGCCAAGCCAACTTGTCGGACATCTACCTGAAGCTGCACCAGCCCGAGCAGGCTCGCCCGCTCATTGCCGAGAATCTGGCGTTTTTCGGGGCAAGCGGACACAACGAGATGGTGATGTCGCACCTGCGCACCCAACAGATGGAACTGGCTTTGCAAGATGGCGATTTCGACAAGGCCGGCGAGCTGGTGGCCCGGTATCCCTATCGGGACGAACTGCGGTCGGAGCAGGGATTGCTGCGGCTCGATTTCCTGCGGCGGTTTTCAGAGGCCCGGCACGATTGGAAGCGGGCATTCGAATACAGTCAGACCTATACCTCCCTCTCCGATTCGCTGCGCAGCGAGCGGGTGCGCATGAAGATTGCCGAGAACCGCATGCGCTACGAGCGCGATGCCACCATCCTGAATCAATACCTGGTCATCAGCGACAAGGAGGCCCAGTTGATGCGCACCTACGCCCTGCTGGCCGGGGTGACGGTCGTTGTGCTGGTGCTGATTTTTTTCTACTTCTACCGCCGCAAACAGGTGAAACAGCGGGAGGAGCAGATGATGCGGCGCATCGTGACCATGAAGATGGAGAATGCCCGCAACCGCATCACGCCGCACTTCATCTACAATGCTCTCAACCACGAGTTGCTGGCCCGGCAGGAGGGGCGCCCTTCGTCGCTGGGGGTCCTGGTCGACATGCTCCGCCAGGGGCAGTCGCTGGCGAGTGCCTTCATCACGACGCTGCGCGAGGAGCTCGATTTTATCAACCTCTATGTAGCTGTCGAGGGCGAGTCGCTGGGCGAAAATTTTGATTATCAGGTAAAGGTAGCCGATGGAATTGCGCTGGATGCCGTGCAGTTGCCCTCGATGATGGTGCAGATTTTCGTGGAGAATGCCATTAAGCACGGCTTGAAGAAACTGCCCCACGATGCCGCCAAACGGTTGACGGTACAGGTCGACCGCCACGACGGAGCCATCCGCATCGAGGTGCTCAACAACGGGCCGTTGCCCGTCGTGCAGCGTAGCGGCGACAAGGTCCAAGTGGGCTTGCGGGTCGTTGCCCAGATTATTCAGTTGCTCAACACCCGCAACAAGCGGCCGATGAGTTTCGAGTTGAGCGGCTGTCACACTCCCGAGGGTGAAGAGGGGTGTCGAGCCCAGCTGATTATCCCCGACGGCTATAACTTCGATATAAACGATTGATATGGAAAACAGAATTGATACCGTAATCGTCGACGACGACAACCCGTCGATACGGCTCTTGGCCGACCGGCTGAAAGCCTACCCCGATGTGCGGGTGGTAGCTACAGCCGGTAACGGCGAGGAGGGTTGGAATACGGTCTTGAGGTATAAACCCGACCTACTCTTTCTCGATGTGGAGCTCTCCGACACGTCGGGGCTGGAGTTCCTGTCGTCGCTCGACAGGCACATCGACTGGGATATGAAGGTGGTATTTTATACCTCGTACGAGAAATACCTGTTGCCGGCTCTGCGGTTGCAGGCTTTCGATTATTTGCTCAAGCCGGTGAGCGACAGTGAACTGTCGCTGATTATGGACCGTTACTACCTGTTGCGCGACGAGTCTAGCCGGATGGTTGTCCCGCCTTCGATACCGTCGCCGTCGCCGATGCAGTCGATACTGATTACCACCATTACCAACGACAAGCTCATTGTGCGGGCCGAGAATATCGGCTTTTTCAAATACGATTCGGAGCGCAAGTTGTGGAAGGTCATCCTGAACAATCTGCAGCACTTTATTCTGAAACACCAGACCACGGCCGATACGATTCTGAATTACGCTCCCGAGTTTATCCAGATTCACAAGTCGTATATCATCAATATCAATTACCTGTATATGATTTCGGAGAACAGCTGCACGTTGTTGCCTCCGTTCAACAAGGTGTCGGAGCTCCGGGTGAGCAAGGTCTACAAAAAGAAATTGCTGGACCGGTTTTACGATTTGTAAACCAGCCCAGCAATAGCTCTTCGGAGGGATGTGCCTATTTCGAGGCCTTCAATCCCCGAACGACGGCAGCCGAAAATCCGGCGGCCTCCATTTCGTTAAGTCCTTTGATGGTGATGCCGCCGGGTGTGGTCACGCGGTCTATCTCCACCTCGGGGTGGTTGCCGGTATCGAGCAGCAGTTCGGCGGCCCCTTTGACGGTCTGTTCTACGACCAGTTGGGCATCTTGAGGACGGAATCCCATCTCTATGCCCCCCTCGATGGCAGCCCGTATGTAGCGCATGGCAAAGGCTGTGCCGCAAGAGCAGAGCGCTGTGCCGGCCTCCATGAGGCTCTCGTCGACGAGAAGGCTCTTGCCCAGGCTGTCGAGCATCGTCTTGATGACGTCTACCTGCTCGGGTGTGGCGTTGTAGGGGGTGAAGAGGGTCATGCTCTGCCGGATAGCCACGGCCGTGTTGGGCATCACCCGGAAGATGGCGGGGATGGCATCGCCCGAAGCGAAGAGAGCGGCCAGGCGTTCGATAGTGGCGCCGGCTACAATCGAGACAATCATCTGGCGGGGCAGGTCGAGCTCCTTGCGAATGTCGATGGCCACGCTGTCGAGAACCCAAGGCTTCACGGCCAGGACGATGATGTCGGCATCCTTCACGGCGGCCTTGTTGTCGGTGGTGGTGTGAATCGAGGCAATCTCGCCCTGAATCGTTTCCAGTTTCTCTTTACCCCGGTTGCTCACTGTAATGTCGTCCGGGTTTACGAAAGTGCTTTTGGTCAGTCCGCGGGCTATGGCTCCACCCATATTCCCGCATCCTATAATCGTTATTTTCATGGAAGTATGTTTTTAAGTTTACCGATAAAACAATCGGCTTGTTCTTGCGATAGCGACAGAGGCGGCAGCAATCGTATCACGTTCGTGCCCGAGGCTCCGGTAAATACGTGCTGCTCGAACAGCAGTTTGTGGCGCAGCTCCTTGACGGGCTGGTCGAACTCGAGCCCGATCATCAACCCCTTGCCCCGTACCTCCTTGATTTGAGGAATCTCCCGGAGCCGGTCGATGAGGTATTGCCCCACGCGGGCCGCGTTGTCGACGAGGTGTTCGTCGCGCATCACGTCGAGCACGGCACAGGCAGCGGCGCAGGCCAGGTGGTTGCCGCCGAAGGTGGTGCCCAGCATCCCGTATACGGGGGTGAACTGGGGGCTGATGAGGACTCCCCCGATGGGGAATCCGTTGCCCATGCCCTTGGCCATGGTGATGAGGTCGGGGCGTATGCCGGCATGCTGGTGGGCAAAGAACTTGCCCGTGCGGCCGTAGCCTGACTGTACTTCGTCGACGATGAGCACGACTCCGTGGCGGGTGCAGGCCTCGCGCAGGTCGCGCAGGAACTGCGCGTCGGGTACCTGAATGCCGCCCACGCCCTGTATGCCCTCGATGATGACGGCGCAGACGTCGCCGGCGGCCATCTCCTGCTCGACACGAGCCATGTCGTTGAGGGGGAGGAAAGCCACCTCGAAGGTGTCGTTGATGGGGGCGACGATGCGGGGGTTGTCGGTCACCTTGACTGCGGCCGAGGTACGGCCGTGGAAGGAGTGGGCAAAGGCGATGACCTTCTTCTTGCCGGTGTGGAACGAGGCCAGTTTCAGCGCGTTTTCGTTGGCCTCGGCCCCCGAGTTGATGAGGAAGAGGGCATAGTCGTCATACCCCGACAGGGCGCCCAGCTTATCGGCCAGTTGCTGTTGCAGGCTGTTGATAACCGAGTTGGAGTAGAAGACGAGCTTCTGGGCCTGCTCGGTAATGCGTTTCACGTAGCAGGGGTGCGAGTGGCCTATGGAGATGACGGCGTGACCCCCGTAGAGGTCGAGGTACTCGGTGCCCTGCGTGTCGTAGGTGTAGCACCCTTTCCCGGCTACGATTTCCAGGTCGAACAGCGGATATACGTCAAATAGTTTCATAACAGTTTCCAGCTTAAAAAGCCGAAGGTTTCAACTGCAGCCCCACCCGTTCGTGCAGGCCGAACAGCAGGTTCATGTTGTGTACGGCTTGTCCCGAGGCTCCTTTCAACAGGTTGTCGATGACCGAGACGATGAGCAGTTTGCCGTCGTGCTTCTCGAGATAGAGGAGGCACTTGTTGGTGTTGACCACCTGCTTCAGGTCGGGCATCCGGTCGGTGAGGAAGGTGAAGTTATGATCGTCGTAGTAGGTGTTGTACAGCTCCTTCAGCAGCTCCAGCTCGACGGGGCAGTCGAGGTAGAGCGTGGCAAAGATGCCCCGCGAGAAGTTACCCCTGACGGGGATGAAGTTGATGGGGGCCGAGAAGCTGTTCTGCAACTTTGAGAGGCTCTGCCGTATCTCGGACAGGTGCTGGTGGTTGAACGGCTTGTAGATGGAGATGTTGTCGTTGCGCCAGCTGAAGTGGCTGGTGGGCGAGGGCTTCTGCCCCGCGCCGGTCGAGCCGGTGATGGCGTGCACGTGTATCTCGCTGTTGAGCAGCAGGTTCTTGGCCAGCGGTAGCAGCGCCAGTTGAATGGCCGTGGCGAAGCAACCCGGGTTGGCCACATGCTTGGAGCGGATGATGTACTTGCGGTTCAGCTCGGGCAGCCCGTAGACGAAGTCGTTGTCGGGGGCATCGAGCCGATAGTCGGCCGAGAGGTCGATGATGCGCAGCTCGTCGGGCAGCTTGTGGCTCTCCATGAACTTGCGGGTGTCGCCGTGTGCCGTGCAGAAGAAGAGCAGGTCTATTTCGTCGAAGGGCATCTCGCGGGTAAAGACAAGGTCGGTCTCGCCGAACAGTCCGGTGTGAACGTCGGTCACTCGGTTTCCGGCGTTGCTTTCGCTGTGTACGAACACAATCTCTACATCGGGGTGGTTGATCAACAATCTTATCAATTCGCCGGCGGTATACCCTGCGCCGCCTATAATACCTACTTTAATCATAACGATGGGGTTGACAGTTTTGATTTTCGGACTCTAATCTACGATTTATTTTTTGTTTTTATTTTGTATGGAATAGAAAATTTTCATCTGGTTGCCCAAAATTTTGGTGAAGCCCTTCACATCGTCGGCGCTCCAGGCCTTGTTCACCTCGCCGTATTCGCCGAAATCCGACTTCATCAGGTCGTAGTCGCTCTCGATGCCCACCAGCACATAGCGATAGGGGTGCAGCTCGATGATTACGCGGCCGGTGACGTTGTGTTGCGAGCTGTCGAGGAAGGCCTCGATGTCGCGCATGACCGGCTCGAGGTACTGGGCCTCGTGCAGGAACATGCCGTACCACGTGGCTACCTGGTCTTTCCAGTATTGCTGCCACTTGGTGAGGGTGTGCTTCTCGAGCATCTTGTGGGCGGCGATGATGAGCATGGGGGCGGCGGCTTCGAATCCCACCCGTCCCTTGATGCCGATGATGGTGTCGCCTATGTGCATGTCGCGGCCTATGGCATAGGGCGAGGCGATGGCTTCGAGGGCCTGTATGGCCTTCACCTTGTCGTCGTAGGCCTGCCCGTCGATGGCGGCAATCTCGCCCTTCACGAAGTCGAGTGTGAGGGTGCGGCTCTGCGTGGCCGTCATCTGCGAGGGGTAGGCCTCCTCGGGCAACGTCTGGTTGCTCTTGAGGGTCTCCTTGCCGCCGATGCTGGTGCCCCACAACCCTTTGTTTATCGAGTATTCCATCTTCTTGAAGTCGGCCGTGTAGCCGTGCTTCTTGAGGTATTCGATTTCGTATTCGCGGGTGAGGGTCATGTCGCGGGTGGGGGTGATGATGCCGATTTCGGGGGCCAGAATCTGGAACGTAAGGTCGAACCGCACCTGGTCGTTACCGGCACCGGTGCTGCCGTGGGCCACGTAGTCGGCCCCGATCTCCTTGGCATAGTTGATGATGGCGATGGCCTGGAAAGTACGTTCGGAACTTACCGAGATGGGGTAGGTGCCGTTGCGCAGCACATTCCCGAACACCATGTATTTGATGCTCTTCTGGTAATACTCCTGGGTGATGTCGAGCGTAGCGTGCTTGACGGCGCCCAGTCGGTAGGCTCGCTCTTCGATCGATTTCAACTCTTCGGGACCGAAACCGCCGGTGTTGGCAATGGCGGTATAGACGTCATACCCGCACTCCTGCGACAGGTATTTTACACAAAAGGAGGTGTCGAGACCTCCGCTAAAAGCCAATACTACTTTCTTGTTAGCCATGATATGCAGTTATTTTTGAGGTTGATTGTCGTTGTTTTCGTGTTCGTGGGGGTCGTAGAGCATGCCGGTGCAGAGGCACATGCGGCGGTTGTTGCGCTGCAGGATGTCGAAGTTGACGCAGCTCTCGCACCCTTTCCAGAAGGCGGGGTCGTCGGTGAGCGAGGCAAATGCCACGGGGCGGTAGCCCAGTTCGTTGTTGATTTTCATCACGGCCTCGCCGGTGGTGAGTCCGAATATTTTGGCTTCGGGGAATCGCTCACGCGACAGCTCGAAGGCTTTGCGTTTGATGCGTTTGGCCAGGCCGTGACCGCGATAGGCGTCGACGACGATGAGGCCCGAGTTGGCCACGAATTGCTTGTTGCTCCAGCTCTCGATGTAGCAGAAGCCGGCAAACTTGTCGCCGTCGAGCGCGATGATGGCCTTGCGCTCGAGCATCTTCTGTTTTACATATTCGGGAGACCGTTTGGCAATACCGGTTCCTCTTATCTTGGCTGCTTTCTCGATGGTGTCGAGGATGGTGTCGACGTAGGGGATATGTCTTTCGTCGGCAACGATGACTTTGATTTCTTCTTCCATAATGTGTTTGTCCTCTTCTCCTTAAGAGGGGGTTATAGCGTCGTAGAATTTGTGTGGTTACTTGTGCAGGTCGGGCATGAAGGGCGAGAGCGCCAACATGGCTTGCTGGTGGTTGATGTTCTCTTCGAGAATCACCAGCACCGTGTCGTCACCGGCGATGGTGCCCAGCACTTCGGGCGGCGTGTTGCTGTCGATGTCGTAGGCCAGACTGCCGGCATATCCGGGTCGGGTCTTGATGACTGCCAGGTTGCCCGAGAAGTTGATGGAGATGAAGCTCCCCGAGACTGGACGTTCGGAGTTGTCGGCCAGCTTCTCCTGCATGAGTTTCCCTACGCTCCCGATTTCGGGCATGATGTAGACGTAGGAGCCGTCGCTGCCGGGAACCTTGGCGATGCGCAGTTGCTTCAAGTCGCGCGAGAGGGTGGCTTGGGTCAGGTCGAAGCCCGATTCATGCAGACGTTGCAGAATTTCGTCCTGGCTTTTTACCCTCGAGTGGATGATGATTTCTCGTATTGCTTGTAGACGAGCAGCTTTATTTTTCATAATGCGAATTTTACTGTTGAATAATTATGCGACAAATATAACTAAAAAATAGAATAATGGAATAAAATTTGTATATTTTTTACAGTATAGGGCGAAATTTAAACTCTAACTGCATGCTTATGCAATAAAACAGTCTTTGAGCCTGCCGGTCGGTCGGGTGTGGCTCGGATGTGGGGAGAAGAGGAGAAATTTTTTCGACGCTATAACCCCCTCCCTTGCACCTTTGCCTCCCGTGAGTTGTCCGGGCTGTGTCATGCAAAAGGGTGCGCTCGATTGGAGAACCGGAACGCACCCTTGTATTGCCTGTTAGAGTAGGGGTTTCACCCCCTGCTGTAATTTACAGGTTCAATATCGAGGCAAACTCGGGTGCGGTGCCGACGGCCGAGCAGTCGGTCGAGCAGGGTACGATGGTGGCGTAGCCGCGGTCGAGCCAATACTCGTCGGTATCGGTGGCATCGGGTTCGTTGTTTTTGAAGGTGCCGGTGAGCCAGAAGTATTCCCGGCCGTGCGGGTCGACGCGGCAGTCATACTCTTCGGTCCAGTATCCCTGGGCGGCCCGGCACAGCTTCACGCCGTTGAGTTGCGGCCGGTTGGGTATGTTCACGTTGAGCCCGATACCCTGCGGCCATTGCTTGGCGGCGAGTGCCTTCCGGCAGATGTCGACCACGAGGTCGCGGCACGGTGCAAAGTCGGCATCGGCCTTGTGGTTGCAGAGTGAGAAACCTATGGAGGGGATGTGCAGCAGCGCTCCCTCGAACACGGCACCCATGGTGCCCGAGTAGACCACGCTTACGCCCGAGTTGGAGCCGTGGTTGATGCCCGAGACGATGAGGTCGGGGCGACGGTCGAACAGAATATTCATCGACAGTTTTATGCAGTCGACGGGCGTACCGTTGGTGCTGATCTGGCAGAAGCCCTCCTGCTCGTCGATTACCTTCATGCGCAGGGGCACGGTGACCGTGATGGCCGAGCTCTGTCCCGAGCGGGGGCCGTCGGGGGCCACCACTACGATGTCGCCCAGCGGTTTCAGAAATTGGGCGACCTGCTGCAATCCTCTGGCCTGGATGCCGTCATCGTTAGTGATGAGGATGAGCGGTCGCTGAGAATGAATTATTTTTTTCATATCATGCGGAAATCTGTTTAATGATGCAAAAGTAATGAATAAAAATCTTAATCTTTTATATTTTAACGGATAATATGGAGTCCTAAAATAGGTAAAAGAGGCGGCCGTTTCTGGTGGAAGTCTCTGAAAAAAAGTGTATCTTTACGCAGAAAAACAGCGAAGTGGCTGTTGTGTTTATCAACAAAAGGGGCCACTTATCAACAATTGGACTATTTTCGAGTACACCGGAGTGCGTAATGTGGATGAAAAGATATTCCTTTGTATAGTGAAAAAATAACAGTATGGGTAAAATTATCGCTATTGCAAATCAAAAAGGGGGCGTCGGGAAGACGACGACTTCGATCAATTTGGCTACCTCTCTGGCTGTTTTGGAAAAGAAGGTTTTGCTCCTCGATGCCGATCCTCAGGCCAATGCCTCGTCGGGTCTGGGCATAGACCCGCAACAGGTGAAATCGTCGATCTACGAGTGTCTGGTAGGACAGGCCTCGATTAAGGATTCGGTGGTAGATACCTGTGTCGACGGGCTTAACCTGGTAGCTTCGCATATCGACTTGGTGGGTGCCGAGCTGGAACTGATGAATATGAGAAACCGCGAACGGGTGTTGGCGCAGGCGCTCAACGAAGTGCGCGACGACTACGACTACATATTGATCGACTGCTCGCCCTCGTTGGGACTGATTACGGTCAATGCCCTCACCGCGGCCGATTCTGTTATTATCCCCGTACAGGCCGAATATTTCGCGCTGGAGGGGATTAGCAAATTGTTGAATACGATTAAGATAATCAAATCGAAACTGAACCCGAAGCTCGAAATCGAGGGCTTTCTGCTCACGATGTACGACTCGCGTTTGAGACTGGCCAACCAGATTTACGAAGAGCTGAAAGGCCACTTCGGCAGTCTGGTGTTCAATACGGTAATCCAACGGAACATCCGTTTGAGCGAGGCCCCCAGTCACGGCCTGCCGGCGTTGCTCTACGACTGCGAGTCGCGGGGTAGCGTCAACCACATGGAGCTGGCCAAAGAGTTGATTACCAAGAATCGATAGATAGTAGAAAAGAAGGAGAACAAAGATATGTCAGCACCTAAAAGAAGTGCATTGGGTAGAGGACTGGATGCCCTGATTTCGATGGACAACATCGTTACCAGCGGTACCTCCTCGATTCATGAAGTAGAGTTGTCGCGGATTGTGCCCAACCCCGACCAGCCCCGGCGCGAGTTCGATCAGGAGGCGCTCGAGGAGTTGGCGGCTTCGATTCGCGAGTTGGGCATCATACAGCCCATTTCGCTCCGACAGTTGGAGGGCGGCGACTACCAGATAATTGCCGGTGAACGCCGTTACCGCGCTGCCCAGATGGCCGGGCTCGACACGATTCCCGCCTATGTGCGTACGGCCGAGGACGAGACCCTCATGGAGATGGCTCTCATCGAGAACATCCAGCGCGAAGACTTGAACGCGATTGAAATCGCCCTGGCCTTCCAGAAGCTCATCGAGCTCTATCAGCTCACGCAAGAGAAGCTGAGCGAGCGGGTGGGCAAGAAACGGACCACCATAGCCAACTACCTGCGGCTGTTGAAACTCCCGGCCGAGGTACAGATAGGCCTGCGCGACAAGCGCATCGACATGGGTCACGCCCGGGCTCTGCTCTCGGTCTCCGACCCGGCCCTGCAGCTCGAGCTCTACGAGCGCATCCTCTCCGACGGGTTGAGCGTGCGCAACGTCGAGGAGTTGGCCAAGACCCTTGCGGCCGGTGGCGAACGTGCCCGCAAGAAGGCACAGAAGAAGGTGATGATGCGGCAGGAGTACAACGTGCTCAAATCGCACCTCTCCGACTTCTTCCAAGCCAAAGTGCAGTTTAGCTGCGACGAGAAAGGAAAAGGAAAAATATCGATCCCGTTTAAGAACGAGGAAGACTTAGAACGAATTATCGGTTTGTTCGATAAATTGAAATAGAGTTTTGAGACTATCGGGTAACATGGGCTGGAAAAGAGCCTCGATACTGGTGTGGATAATAGGGTGGTGGAGCTTGACGTCGTTGGGCGCGGTTCCCGAATTGTCGCGGCCTGTTACCGGCGGACGGCTCGTCCCGGGTGCAGCCCGTCAGGCCCAGGGGGCCAAGAGCCTCCCGGCCGATTCGATACGGGCCGTCGAGCCGCAAGTGGTGGCCGACTCGGTGTCGGTGACCTCGGGCGACAGCATAGGCGCGCTGCTGCAAGACTCGGTACCCCTGATGATTACCGACTCGCTGGGGCAGATTGCCCTGGCCGATACCGCCCAGCTGAAATCGACACACCGCAAGTCGTGGCGTCCCGCCTCGTTCAACCCCGACCCCATGCGGGCGGTGTGGCTGTCGGCCCTCTTCCCGGGACTGGGGCAGATTTACAACCGCCGCTACTGGAAACTGCCTATCGTCGTGGGCGGTTATGTGGGGCTCTTCTATGCGACGACCTGGAACAGCAACATGTTGGCCGACTACCAGCGGGCCTATCTCGATATCATGGACAGCGACCCCACGACCAACAGCTATATGGACTTTTTCTCCTCGGCTTACAAGGAGGAGGATATAGACAAGGATTGGCTCACCAGCGTGCTGAAGCAGCGCAAGGACTACTACCGGCAGTATCGCGACCTCTGTATCATCTGCATGATCGGGCTCTATGCCATCTGTATGATCGATGCCTATGTCGATGCCCAGTTGTATCACTTCGACGTGAGCCCCGACATATCGATGCAGTGGCAGCCGGCCGTGATACCCACCGGCCGATCGGCATTGCCGGCGGTGGGTGTGCAGTGTGCGATTACGTTTTAATGAATTGGAATAAAGAGAAAGAGGATAATGAAGAGGATAGGATTTATTTTAGCAGGTTTGGGGCTTTCGTTGTGTAGCTTCGCCCAGGGGGTGGAGCTCGACGAGGAGTATATCGAGTTGGATACGACCGAGGTGGCCTTGCCCGACTCGATGGAGATATTGGTCTCTGACAGTACCGAAGTGTATCCCGAGAGTATGGAGGCCGATTTGAATACACTGCTGACCAACTGGTACATACAGCAGTATGCCGTGGTCGACAATTCGTGCCTGGAAAACAGCGTGAATGTCGATTATCCCGACTCGGTCTATATCCGCAAGCTGTCGCAACTGCCCACGGTTATCGAGATGCCCTACAACAGCGTGGTGCGTCGCTATATCGACATGTATGTGCAACGACGTCGTGCCCTGGTGGAGAACCTGCTGGGTCTGAGTACCTACTACATGCCTATCTTCGAGGAGGCTCTCGAGCGTGAAGGGCTCCCGCTCGAACTGAAATATCTGCCCATCATCGAGTCGGCACTGCGACCCGATGCCACTTCGCGTGCGGGTGCCGCCGGCTTGTGGCAGTTCATGGTGAAGACCGGCAAGAGCATGGGACTCGAGGTGAACAGCCTGGTCGACGAGCGCCGCGATCCCATCAAGTCGTCGGCCATGGCGGCCCGCTACCTCAAAGACCTCTACGGCATCTATCACGACTGGGCATTGGCTATAGCCTCGTACAACTGCGGCCCCGGCAATGTGAGCAAGGCCATCCGTCGCTCGGGCGGCAAGACCGACTATTGGGAGATTTATCCTTACCTGCCTCGCGAGACGAGGGGATACGTGCCGGCCTTCATTGCCGTCAACTATGTGATGAACTATTACAACGACCACAATATTTGTCCCGTGCTTACACGTCGGCCCCTCCTGACCGATACGGTGCAGGTGACTCGCCGGGTGCACCTCAAGCAAATATCCGATGTGCTGCAAATCCCGATCGAGGAGATTCGCAGCCTCAATCCCCAGTACCGCCGCGACATTATCCCGGGCAACATTCGCCCCTATGCACTCATCTTGCCTTCGCAGCAGGTCTATGCCTATATCGAGGCTCAGGACGATATTTTTGCCCATGATGCCGAGCTGTATGCGCAGCGCACTTCGGTCGAGCCGGCCGGTATTGCCCCCGGCACGATGGTCTATCACAAGGTGCGCAAGGGTGAGACTCTCTCGAAGATAGCTCAGAAGTATGGCGTATCGGTGAGCAATCTGCGGGCCTGGAACAACCTGAGCAAGAGCTCCTATCTGCGTATCGGGCAGCGATTGGCCGTGAGCAGCAAGGGGGCGAAGAAGAGCAGCAGTACGGCTGTAGCAGCTTCGTCGGCCAAAAGTAAAAGCGGTTCTTCGGCGTCGAAGTATCACACGGTGCGCAAAGGCGAAAGTCTGTGGACCATCTCCCAAAAGTATAAAGGCATTTCGGCCGAAGACATTAAGCGCGAAAACAATCTGAAAGGCAATGCCATCCGGCCGGGACAGCGGCTGAAGATTCCGGCAGCCTGATCAGGACCGATTATTCAATCTCCATCGAAAGGGGTATCGTCGTCTATCTCCTCGAGGTCGATAATGGCATCGAGGATGAGACTTTGGTCTATTTGAGCAAAGTAGATACGGCGGGCTCCCATGTACCGTTTGGCATAATAGGGCGACGAGCTCCAATCCTCGCGTATACCCTGCGAGGTAGAGGCATGTATGAACTTGAATCGCCCGTCGGGGTAGACTTCGGTTACCAGTCCTACGTGTCCCACCCTTGCCCGGCGGCTGTTACTCCCCTTGAAAAATACCAGGTCGCCCCGGCGTATCTGTTCGTCGGCTACCGAGATGCCCTGCAGAAACTGCGAAGCCGAACTGGCGTTGAGCGGGTAGGAAAAGTGGTTGAAGACATATTGCATGAATCCCGAGCAGTCGAATCGATTGGGTCCCTTTCCGCCCCGGCGGTAGGGGGTGCCGGTATATTTGCGGGCATAGACGATGAGGCTGTCGATTTGTTTGTCGACCAGAGTTTGAGGCAGAGGTACCGACAGCGGCTTCATCAGCGAGTCGGGTATGTTTACGGCGGTATTGGTATCGCGAGGGGTTGCAGCGGTATGGCTTTTTTTAGGAGCAGCTCCGGCCGACAGAAGACAGGTTGCGGTCAGAAATACGATGGCTGCGTGACGATAAGTAATACAAATCCTCTTCATAATCTTTCTTGTTTTTGAGCGATAGGCCGGTCGCCTGAGTCGGGATGGATGCGGGTTGTCAAAAGGCTTCTCGGTATTTCCCGTCGGAACTGTCGTCGATGATGCTCAGGTAGCTGGCGTATCTCGATTCGCTTATCTCGTGATTTTCGAGAGCCTTCAACACCGCACAGCCGGGTTCGTGCCGGTGGGTGCAGTCGCTGAAGCGGCATCCCCGCGAAATCTCGAATATCTCGGGGAAGAAGTGAGCCACCTCGCTTGGGTCGAAGTCGATGGTGCCGAAACCCTTGATGCCCGGGGTGTCGATGAGGTATCCCCCTTGAGGCAGCGGGTACATCTCGGAGAAGGTGGTCGTGTGCATGCCCTTGTGGTGGGCGGTCGATACGGCACCGATTCTGATTTCGACACCGGGCAGGATGCGGCTGATGATGGTCGATTTCCCCACCCCCGAATTACCCGATAGCAGGGTGATGCGATCTTTGAGCGAGTCGGTGATGAAGTCGAACCCCTCGCCCGTGGCGGCCGACACGCAGCGGCACTCGTAGCCGATGGAGCGGTAGAGGTAGCAGAGTGCCTCGGCATACTCCCGGTCGTCGGGGGTGAAGGTGTCGCACTTGTTGATGACGATGTGCACGGGTATGCGGTAGGCCTCGGCCGTGGCCAGAAAGCGGTCGATGAAGGTGGTCGAGGTGAGGGGCGAGTTGACGGTGACCACAAGCAGGGCCAGGTCGATGTTGGCGGCGATGATGTGCGACTCTTTCGACAGGTTGGAGGCCCGGCGTATGATGTAGTTCTTCCGCTCGTGTATGCGGGTGATGAAGGCGGTATGGTCGGGGTTCATCTCGATGTCGACCCGGTCGCCCACCGATACCGGGTTGGTACTGCGTATTCCCTTCAATCGGAAATTCCCCTTGATTTTGCACGGTATCGACTCGCCCGCATCGGTGCGCACGATATACCAGCTACCCGTATTTTTGATGACAAGCCCTTCCACGTAATCGGTTTTTTGGTTACAAATGTAGCAGAAAGTTTTGGAAATGGAAATAAAAAGGAGGTGAGCCTGTGGTTTTTCGACCCGGCTCACCTCTGGTATGACCAATTTGAAAGTGTCGTTATACGGTGAGAATCTCTTTCTCCTTCTCGGCAAAGATGTCGTCGATTTTTTTCATGTATTTGTCGTGCAGCTTTTGAGCCGAGGCTTCGCCATCTTTGGCTACATCTTCCGACATGCCCTCTTTCTGGGCCTTTTTCAAGGCGTCGATTACATCGCGGCGGGCGTTACGTACGCTCACTTTGGCATTTTCGGCCTCTTGTTTCGACTGTTTCACGAGCGCTTTGCGTCGTTCCTCGGTCAACGGGGGAATGGAGAGCCGGATAATTTCGCCGTTGTTCTCGGGGGTGATGCCCAGCTCGGAGTCGAGAATGGCTTTTTCGATAACCCGGAACATCGATTTTTCCCACGGGGTGATGACGATGGTGCGGGCGTCGGGCACCGAAATGTTGGCTACATTCGAGAGCGGGGCCTGGCTGCCGTAGTAGTCGACCCGTATGCCGTCGAGAATCCGCGGGTTTGCTTTACCGGCCCGGATGTGAGCCAGAGCCTCGTCGAGGAATTCGATAGCCATAGACATTTTTTCTTCGGCCGTGTTGAGATATGTTTTTACGTCGTCCATAATAAAGTAGGGTTGAAAAGTTTCTAATAGTTTTGTGAACAAATGTACTCTTTTTTTCGAGAATGACCAAGCGGGCCGGTTAATATACCAGGGTGCCGATGTTCTCGCCCGACAATACCTTTTTCAGGTTGCCCACGGTATCCATGTCGAATACGATGATGGGCAGGTGGTTCTCTTTGCAGAGGGTGGTGGCGGTGAGGTCCATTACCTTCAGGCCGCGGGTGTAGATTTCGTCGTAGCTGATCTTGTCGAACTTCACGGCGGTGGGGTCTTTCTCGGGGTCGGCCGTGTAGATGCCGTCGACGCGGGTACCCTTGAGCATCACGTCGGCTTCGATTTCGATACCGCGCAGGGCCGAACCGGTGTCGGTGGTGAAGAAGGGGTTGCCCGTTCCGCACGAGATAATGGCGATTTCGCCCTTCTGCATGGCCTCGATGGCTTTCCACTTGCTGTAATGCTCGCCGATGGGGAACATGTTGATGGCCGTGAATACCCGGGCCTTTTGGCCTACCTTCTCGAGCGCCGAACTCAAGGCCAGGCTGTTGATGACAGTGGCCAACATGCCCATCTGGTCGCCTTTCACCCGGTCGACCCCTTGGGTCGTTCCGCTCAATCCGCGGAATATGTTGCCGCCGCCGATGACGATACCGATTTCGATACCCATCCCGGCAATCTCTTTGATTTGCGAGGCATACTCGGTTACCCGTTTTTCGTCGATGCCATATTGTTTTTCACCCATGAGCGACTCGCCGCTCAGTTTCAGGAGTATTCTTTTGTAACGATTGCTCATAACCACACTGTGTTTGTTGATTTTATTGGTTTTCAAAAATAGTGAATTTTTATTATTCTCTGAATTTTGGGTCGCAAATTCTGTAAGAAAAATAGCAGTTTCGTTTTTTTAGCCTCTTCTTTGCCGATATTCCGCTGCCGAATGTGTATATTTGTCCGTCTGTAATGTGATTGATTAAACGTATGAATATGAGGCGGGTAATAGGTGTGCTTCTTTTGTGTGCGACGCTCTTTGCGGCATGGGGTGAACAGCCGTATCGCACTGTATTGCGGAAGGCCGACGACTACTTTGTAAATGCCGAGTGGCGCGATGCTCTTGCCATGTGCGACACGCTGCTCGAGCGTCGACCCGGTCGGGTGAAAACCTATGTCGATGCGGTGGTTGCTTCGGCCATGCTCAACGACTCGGCGGCTATCATGCAATATGTGGTGCGGTCCGAGATGCAGGGGCTCTCGCTCGATTCGCTCTTTACGGGCATCGATGTGCTCTCCCGCTCCATTGGACAGACCGGCGTGTATGAACAGGTGCTGCTGCTGGTCAAGAGCGAGCAGCCTTGGTTTACGCGGGTGGCAAACAATTACCTGTTGGGTTACTACGAGTTCCGGCGTGATGCGGTCCACACCCTGGCCATTGCCGATGAGTTGCTGGCGGTGATGCCTCGCCAGGTCAACTACCTGAAGTCGAAGGCTAATGCCCTGCTGCTGGCCGGCGACAGCGAGGCCGCTGTCGAGGTGCAGAAGTCGATTCTGCAAATCGACTCGCTCGACTTCGATGCCAATCTTTTTCTGGGTAGCTACTATGCCGTCAAGGGGCAGGAACGACTCGATTCGATAGATACCCGTTATCTCGAGGAGGTGGGGCAGCCACCGGTGCAGGCCTCGTACTATCGCGAGGCCAAGCGCGAGGTACTCGCTTCCGATATAGCCAGTGCCCGTCGCTATTTTACGGCGGCGGTTCAGAGGCAAAGCAATCGGTATTTGACCGACCAACTGGCTCGGCTGGACCGTCTGACCGACGAGTTGCCCCAGCTCAGCGGCATTGTCAAACCGTTGCTCTGGCGGTTAAAGCAGGAATGATACCTCTTTGAAGGCGAAGCGTCTCTCCTCGCCCGTATCGGTCGTGAGTATCAGATGGCCGTCGGGCTCTACCCCTGTAATCGAAGCATAAAAGGTTTTGCCCTCGCTGCAATAGGGATACTCTCCGTCGTTGCGGTAGAGGGTGGCTGCATACTCTTCGCGCAGCGCCCGGGCCGAGTCGGTAAAGGTCTGCTGGTAGCGGGTGCGGAAAGCATCGACAAACTGGTCGAGAACCGCCTCGATGTCATAGGTATGACCCGTAATCTGGAACAGCGAAACGGGGTTGGGAGCATCGCTCACGAAAGTTGCTTGATTGATGTTGAGTCCTATGCCCACGATGGAGCGGGCAAAAGTGGTGCCGCTCAATACATTTTCGATGAGGATGCCGGCTATCTTCTTGTCCTCCCAGTAGATGTCGTTGGGCCATTTGATGGAGAAGCCTGTGGCATAGCGGCCGAGCAGGTCGGTCATGGCCAGCGAAACGGCCTGCGAGAGCAGAAACTGTTGGTTGGCCGGGATGTGTTCGGGGCGCAGCAGCAGGCTGAAGGTAAGGTTCTTGCCCGGTTCCGATTCCCACGAGTTGCCCCGTTGTCCACGTCCGGCCCGTTGGGTATCGGTGTAGACGATATAGCCCTCGGGCAAGTGCCGGTCGGTATCGAGTTGTTGCAGATAGGTGTTGGTCGAAGCGGTTTCGACCAGGTGGTCTTTGGTGAAAATTATCTCTTTGGTTTCCATTGCGTTTGCAGATGAATGTTAACAGTTAAGAGGGGCGAGAAAGGCATCTTCGATATGTTCGATTTCGAAGCTGTCGTTATTGCCCACAAGGGTGATGATGTCGAATCGCACCTCGAACGGGATATTGAACAGGCGTATGTAAGCATCGGTAGCCCGCACGATATTCTTGATTTTGCGCAGGGTCACCGCCTCTTCGGGGCGTAGAAAGTCGAGACTGCTGCGGGTCTTCACCTCGACCACGACGAGGGTCGTGTCGCGATAGGCCACCAGGTCGAGCTCCATCTTCCCGCTGCGCCAGTTGATGTCGCGAATGATGTACCCCTTTGAGATGAGGTATTCGGCCGCCCGTTCTTCGCCGGTCTTTCCCAATTGGTTGTGTTGTGCCATAGGCTTGCGATTGGGTAGCGAATATACGAAGATTCGGCGGGAATCGGAAGCCGGAGTGCAGATAAAGTGAAAGAGAATAGGGGGAAAATGGTTTTTAAGCGTTATCTATTCAATTATTCAATAATAGTTATATATTTGTGCAGGAGTATGTAATCCGTAAAAATAGAAGAGATATGAAAAACAAGTGGATTGTACCGGCTATCATTGTAGCCTTGGGCCTGTTTTTGTTGGGCCAGCGTATCGAGAGTGGCATCGTCAAGTCGAAAGAGGCTGTGCGAACGGTCTCGGTGAAAGGCCTTTCGGAGCGGGAAGTCCCGGCCGATCGGGTCATCTGGCCGCTGGTATATAAGGAGTTGGGCAACGATTTGAGCTCGATATACCGGGCGGTGAATGCCAAGAACAAAATCGTGATCGATTTCTTGAAATCGAACGGCATTGGCGAGAACGAAATTTCGGTGGCCCCTCCCAGCATCGTCGACATGCAGGCCGACCGATATAGCAACCTCAATAATCCGTATCGATACAACGTCACCTCGGTTATCACCGTTTCGTCGAATCAGGTCGACAAGGTGCGCGAGCTCATTGTGAAACAGGCCTCTCTGCTGGAGCAGGGGGTAGCCATCGTGTCGGGCGACTACCAGTACAACACGCAGTTCCTCTTTACCAAGTTGAACGAATTGAAACCCGAGATGATTGCCGAGGCCACCCAGAATGCCCGTATCGCCGCCGAGAAGTTTGCCAAGGATTCGGACAGCAAGCTGGGCAAAATCTCTTCGGCCTATCAGGGGCAGTTCTCTATCGAGGATCGCGATGCCAATACACCTTATTTAAAACACGTGCGCGTAGTGACCTCGGTGGTTTATTACCTGAAAGATTGATTGAAATTGTTTTATGCGTTAACTTTGCGGAGAGTCCTTGAGTCGGTAGCGACCGGGGATTCTCCACTTTTTTTATAAGTGCAACAGAATGATGGACGATAAAGAAAAAGACGAGCGATATATGCGGATGGCCTTGCAGGAGGCCCGGGCGGCTTTCGAGGCTGGCGAAATTCCGGTGGGGGCCGTAGTGGTGTGTAAGGACCGGGTAGTAGCCCGAGCCCATAACTTGACCGAGTGTCTGGGCGATGTGACGGCTCATGCCGAGATGCAAGCCATCACCTCGGCGGCCGCTTCGTTGGGGGGCAAGTATCTGACCGACTGTACCCTCTACGTTACCCTGGAGCCTTGTGTAATGTGTGCCGGGGCTATCGGATGGTCGCAGTTGTCGCGTGTCGTCTTCGGGGCCGGCGACGACAAGCGGGGTTACCGCCGCTTTGCTCCCGAAGCCCTGCACCCCAAAACCCGCGTCGAGTCTGGTATTCTGGCCGACGAGTGCGCCGCCTTGATGAAGAGCTTTTTCAAACGGCGGAGGTAGGTTACAGACCGAAGCAACGGTATATGAGCGGGGATGGTATTTTCTTGATGATTTTGGCAACGAGTACCGGGAGATAGATACCTATGAGAATGCTGGCCAGATAGAGAGTCCAATAGGAGACCTCGGAATGGGGGATTTTCGTGTATACGATTCGAATGGCTATTTGCGGGAAGATACCCAGTAAAAAGATTTGGAATGTATAATCTCTGAACGAAGCAAACAGCCGAGGTGTCAAAGGTGCCAGATTAAGAGCTAAAGAGGTTGAAGCGAGTATACCCGAGAGATTTAGCAGCAGCCTGGGGCATCCCGGAATAAGCGTAAAGGCACAGAATAGAGCCAATAGCACGATGAATATCCAAGGTGTGCTCAGGTATTGGTGCAGGTGAAATTGACAAAAGAGTATCCCCAGACAAAAGAAAATCAGCATATAAGCCACATTGGAGAGTCAGAGCAACTCAATATCGGCAGGAAAAAATAGATTCAGTGCGATACACCCCAATAAGAGTATTCCAATCTTGAAGGGACTTGTAATCATATATTTCAAGAGAGGGTAGGTAAGCATGATAATAAAGAGAGTTGCGACAAACCACATTTCGCTTAAGGGATTGCTCCCCGGATACAGGAAACTGTTGACAAACTGCGAAATTGACAACTCCACAGGGCGTTTCATAAACGGGGCAAATGCAAATTTCACTGCAAATGTGAACAGCGTGAAGAAGAGAAACGGAATACCTAATCGTTTGAGCTTATCGATAACTACATTTTTTTATAAGCGATATTGCGGCTTATTTTGGTATAATAGAAAAGGAAGCCCGATATAAACATGAACAGGGGCATGTGGAAACTGTAAATAATTGTTTCGATGGCTGCGCTTACCGGGGTCTCGGGATTCTCAAAGGTTCCGGTGAGCGTGATGTGCCCGACGACGACCAGCAGCATGCTCCATCCTTGCAGTATCTGGAGCCATGTAATTTTTTGTTTCATGTGGGGGTAGTAATAGTCTTTCTTTATAAAACACAAAAAGTTTATATTTATTGTATGTTTTTTCTTGATTGCCGGCAGGGTTCCGGTTTTTGTCGTGAACGATTGTAAGTGATTATTATCGAAATAGTTTGCAGAGAAAAAAAGATTTCGTATCTTCGCACCGATTTTAACAGACCATATAATGTCTAACTTAGTAATCAAAAAATCAATTATTTAAACAACATGAGTGAAGAACTGAAAAATGGCCCGGTAGAAAATTTCGACTGGGACGCCTATGAAAATGGCGAAGTGTATGGCGACAAAAGCCACGACGAATTGGTAAAAACTTATGACCAATCGCTGAACACCGTTAAAGACAAAGAGGTAATCGAAGGTACGGTTATCGCCCTGAACAAGCGCGAGGTAGTCGTAAACATCGGTTACAAATCGGATGGTATCATTCCGATGAGCGAATTCCGCTACAATCCCGATTTGAAAGTGGGAGACAAAGTAGAGGTTTATATCGAAAATCAAGAAGACAAGAAAGGACAATTGGTTCTGTCGCACAAGAAAGCCCGCGCTACCCGTTCTTGGGATCGTGTTAACTCGGCTCTCGAAAACGACGAAATCATCAAGGGTTATATCAAATGTCGTACCAAGGGCGGTATGATTGTCGATGTATTTGGCATCGAAGCATTCTTGCCCGGTTCTCAAATCGACGTGAAACCCATCCGCGACTACGATGTATTCGTAGGTAAAACGATGGAATTCAAGGTGGTTAAAATCAATCAAGAATTCAAGAACGTGGTTGTTTCGCACAAGGCTCTCATCGAGGCCGAGCTCGAGCAACAGAAGAAAGAGATCATCGCCAAACTCGAAAAAGGTCAGGTTCTCGAGGGTACCGTCAAGAACATTACCTCGTATGGTGTATTCATCGACCTGGGCGGCGTAGACGGTCTGATTCACATCACCGACCTCTCTTGGGGCCGTGTTTCGCACCCCGAAGAGGTGGTTTCGCTCGACCAGAAACTCAACGTCGTTATCCTCGACTTCGACGACGAGAAGAAACGTATCGCTCTGGGCTTGAAACAACTGCAACCGCATCCCTGGGATGCTCTCGATCCCAACCTGAAAGTAGGCGACAAAGTAAAAGGCAAAGTCGTTGTGATGGCCGATTACGGTGCATTCGTCGAAATCGCTCCGGGTGTAGAGGGTCTTATCCACGTTTCGGAAATGTCGTGGTCGCAACACCTGCGTAGCGCTCAAGACTTCATGAAAGTGGGCGACGAGGTAGAGGCCGTAATCCTTACGCTCGACCGCGAAGAGCGCAAAATGTCGCTGGGTATCAAACAACTCAAACCCGATCCCTGGGAAAATATCGAAGAGAAATATGCCGTTGGTTCGCGTCACCACGCCAAAGTTCGCAACTTCACCAACTTCGGTGTATTTGTTGAACTCGAAGAGGGCGTAGACGGTCTTATCCACATTTCGGACCTCTCTTGGACGAAGAAAATCAAACACCCCTCGGAGTTCACTCAGATCGGTGCCGACATCGAAGTTCAAGTGCTCGAAATCGACAAGGAGAACCGTCGTCTCAGCCTCGGTCACAAACAACTCGAGGAGAATCCTTGGGACGTATTCGAGAACATCTTTACCGTTGATTCTATCCACGAGGGTACAATCGTCGAGATGCTCGACAAGGGTGCCGTTATCGCATTGCCTTACGGTGTAGAAGGTTTCGCTACTCCCAAACACCTGGTAAAACAAGACGGTACGCAAGCTCAACTCGAGGAGAAACTCCCCTTCAAGGTTATCGAGTTCAACAAAGACGCCAAACGTATCATCCTCTCGCACAGCCGTATCTTCGAAGATGAGGCTAAGGCTGAGGCCAAGAAAGAATCGGCTGCCAAGAAAGCTGCCAAGAAAGCTGCTAAGGCCGAGGATACGATTGTAACTCCGCAAGTTGAGAAGACGACGCTGGGCGACATCGACGCTCTGGCTGCTCTGAAAGAGAAACTCGAAGCCGAGGACAAAAACAACAAATAATCGTTGTGAAGTAATCGACAAATGACTCTATACCGATAGGCCGGCAATTTTGCCGGCCTATCTTTTTATCGGGGTATCGTATTGTCTGAAGTAACGTATCTGCTCGAAAAGGGTTATCTTTGTAGATATTGTATACCGTCAGAAGTTATGGGAAAATTTGAAATCAATGTTTTGGGATGCGGCTCGGCCTTGCCTACCTTGCGTCACTACCCGAGTACTCAGGTGCTCAATCTGCGTGACAATCTGTTTATGATCGATTGCGGCGAGGGGGCGCAAATCCAGTTTCGCCGCATGCACCTGAAGTTTACCCGGCTGGGGCACATCTTCCTGAGTCATCTGCACGGCGACCACTGTTTCGGGCTTATCGGCCTGATTTCGACCCTGTCGTTGCTGGGGCGCACGGGCGAGCTGGTGATTCATGCCCACCCGCAGGCCGAGGCGGTTTTCCGTCCGCAACTCGACTTCTTTTGCCGGGAATTGCCCTTTGCCGTGCGGTTCGAACCCGTCGTGCCCAATTGTTCGGAGGTAATCTACGAAGATCGTTCGATACGGGTACGCTCCTTGCCGTTGATTCACCGGGTGCCCTGCTCGGGCTTCCTTTTCGAGGAGAAGCCGGGGCAGCTTCATCTGCGGGGCGATATGGTGAAGTTCTACGACATACCCGTCTACCGGAGAGCCGAAATCAAGGCCGGTGCCGACTACACGACCCCCGACGGGCAGACCATACCCAATGACCGACTCACCACCCCGGCCGACCCGCCGCTACGCTATGCCTATTGTTCCGACACGGCCTACAACGAAGCCCTCATTCCTTTGATTGAAGGGGCCGATTGCCTCTATCACGAAGCTACGTTTGGCGACGATGCCGAGGAGTTGGCTCGCCTTACCTGCCATTCGACGGCTCGTCAGGCCGCTCGTATTGCCCGGGCTGCATCGGTCAAACAGTTGGTGCTGGGCCATTTTTCGGCTCGGTACGAAGATGAGCAGCCCCTTTGCGACGAAGCCAGCCAGGAGTTTACCCCCTGCACCCTGGCCCGGGAAGGAATGAAGATTGTTTTGGGCCGATGAGCCGCATAAACAAAAGTGAGGATGAAATTGTTATTCCAATATCGATTTTCTTGGAAAATTGGCAAGAAAAGCATAAAAAATACATTGAGTATTAAAAATAAAGAAAAAATGTATTAACTTTGCATCGGATTAAAACAATGTGTTTTCAAGTTGTTTAATTTAAACGTAAAAAAGAATGAACGTAGAAGTTATTGGAACATGGGCAGGCCAAGTTTGGAATGCTTTGCATGAGTCGGGTAAACTGACTGTAAAAGGTCTGAAGAAAGCGACTAAACTGAAAGAAAAAGAAATTTATGCCGCCCTGGGCTGGTTGGCTCGCGAAGGTAAAGTGAGCATCAGCGAAACAGAAGCTGACGTAGAAGTTGTATTGCTCTAATAGAAGACGCAGTACGGAAGTTATAAATCGAGGGCACGGGATTTTTCCCGTGCCCTCGATTGTTGTTGACCGGGGCGGTAGAATAAACAAAAGGGCGTCATCGGCTGTTTAGTAAGCAAGAAACTAAAAAACGAACAGCTATGAAAGAAGCCCTTGTACCGATAAAACCCGAGGTGGTCGTGAGAGTAATCGAGTGTGGCCCGCTGCGTATTGGCGGGCATGTGCGCATCCAGTTTTCCGATGGCAGTATGGTCGTAAAGCAGCGAGCCTTCATGTGCCGTTGCGGCAAGTCGGCCAACCAGCCGTTTTGCGACGGTTCCCACGCCAAGAAATAGCCGTTGCCGGTTCTTCCGGCCGAGGCCGACCTCATCCTTCATCAGGGAGAGGCCGGCATTTTTTATGGATAGTGCAGAGGGGTAGACCGGGTTCGACCCGAGCCCAAATGAAAACCCGTGGTTTTCATTTGCCTCAGCGCTCACCTTTCACTATCTTTGAAGAAGATAGGGAGCGGCTCGGTATAGCCAAATCTTGAAAACTGTGTTTCCGGTTTGTCTCTACTCTCACCTTTCTCTATTTTTGTTACACGAAGATAGGAGTCGGTTCGGCATAGCCAAATTTGAAAACCCGTGGTTTTCCTTTGTCTCTGCGCTCACCTTTCACTATCTTTGTACAAGAAAAACATACAACAGCATAATAGATTATGGTAGAAATTGGAACGGTACTGACCCCTGTCGGTAAAAAAGCATTGCTCTGCGGTAGCGGAGAGTTAGGAAAAGAGGTTGCAATCGAGTTGCAACGCTATGGTGTAGAGGTGGTTGCGTTGGATAAATATGCCAATGCTCCGGCCATGCAGATAGCTCATCGCAGCCACGTGCTGTCGATGCTCGACGGTAAGAAACTGCGCGAAGTGATTGAGGAGGAACGCCCCGATTACATTATTCCCGAGGTAGAGGCTATTGCTACCGATACGTTGGTGGCTCTCGAGAAAGAGGGCTACTCGGTTACCCCTACGGCTACGGCCGCTTACCTGACGATGAACCGTGAAGGCATACGCCGTCTGGCCGCCGAGCAACTGGGTTTGCCCACCTCGCCCTATCGGTTTGCCTCGACCCGCGAGGAGTTCGAAGCTGCCGTGAAAGAGATAGGCATGCCTTGCGTGGTGAAGCCCATTATGAGCTCGTCGGGTCACGGACAGAGTGTCGTACGTACCGCCGATGATATAGACCACGCCTGGCACTATGCCCAGGAGGGTGGCCGTGCCGGAGCCGGTCGGGTGATTGTCGAAGGTTTCGTGAAGTTCGACTACGAGATTACCCAGCTCACCGTGCGCCACTCGGCCGGGACTACCTTCCTCAAACCCGTCGGTCACATACAGGTCGATGGCGACTATCGAGAGTCGTGGCAGCCGCAAGCCATGTCGCCGAAGGCCTTGGAGCGCGCTCAGGAGATTGCCCGCAAGATTACCGACGCTCTGGGCGGTTACGGCATCTTCGGGGTCGAGTTGTTTATCAAGGGCGACGACGTGCTCTTCAGCGAGGTTTCACCTCGTCCGCACGACACCGGTATGGTGACGATGATTTCGCAAGACCTCTCGCAGTTTGCCCTGCATGCTCGCGCCGTGTTGGGCCTGCCCGTTCCCGGCATTCGCTTCTACGGTCCCTCGGCCTCGCGTGCCATTGTGGTCGAAGGCGATACCGACAAGGTGGTATTCGGCAATCTCGACCAGGTACTCGCCGAAGAGGGTGTGCAGATACGTATCTTCGGTAAACCCGAAGTGGTGGGCCACCGCCGTCTGGGTGTGATTCTGGCTATCGCCGATACCGTAGAGGAGGCTCGCGCCAAAGCCGACCGTGCCTACAAGAAACTGCAGATAAAAGTTCTGCCCCGATAAGGGCATTCGCTTCGGTCAAATAGAGACTGAATATAGAATCTGGAAATAAAGACAAGCCCCGGGAGCATTGCTCTCGGGGCTCGTCATATATAAAGAGAGGTAAGGATTACTCGACGATGAATTTACCGGTGTGCATCCTCTCGTCAACCTTGTAGAGGGCGAGGTAGGCTCCCTTCTTCAGGTACGAGGTGTCGATGGTGCATTGGTCGATTTGCTTCATGAGCATCTGACCGGTGAGGTCGTAGATGTTCAGCTCCGAGGCGCAGCCTTGAGCCAGGCGTATCTTTTCGCCCTGCTTCACCACCGAGGGGATGAGGTTGCCGGTCTCGGTGTGGCTCTCGACCGGGACGATGGCCGACTCGACCTGAATTTGGGCCTGGCCTTTCAGTTTGATGTCGCGCGACGAGAATCCCAGTTCGATGTTGTAATCTCCGTTGTCGACTACGAAATTCTTGCGGTTCACGTCGTAGTACGAGAAGGCGTCTTTCGTCAGGTAGAGGGTGATGGTCTGCTCTTCATCGGGTTCGAGGTAGACCTTGCGGTAGTTCTTCAGCTCCCGGATGGGACGCTCCACAGGGCTGCTTCCGTTTTTGCCCACATAGAGTTGAACCACCTGGGCTCCGGCCCGCGAGCCGGTATTCTTGAGGGTGCACGATACTTCGAGCAGATGGTCGTCGTCGGCCGGCTCTGCAATCTGCATGTCAGAGAGTTCGAAGGTGGTGTAGGAGAGACCGAACCCGAAGGGGTATTGCACTTCGGTGCCCGCCTTGTCGTAACCGCGGTAGCCCATCATAACGCCCTCGGTAAAGTTTACCTGCTTCGTGCCGTTGTCGTAGTAGCTGTTGTAGCAGGGGTTGTCCTCCCACCGTTTTTCGAAGGTGACAGGCAGTTTGCCCGAGGGGTTGCACAGACCGAACAGTACCTCGGCCATGGCCGTGCCGGCCTCCTGACCGCCGTACCAGCCCCACACGAGGCCCTTCATGCCGGGTTCCCACTCTTGCATCTCCACGTTACCGCCGGCGTTGACCACGCCAATCATTGGCTTGCTGCTTTTCTGGGCAGCCAGCACGAGGTCTTTCACATCCTGAGGCAGCCCGAAGGAGCGGTCGCCCGCCTCGGCTTCGCTGCTCGAGTTGTGGCCGATGAAGGCTACGATTACGTCGGCCTTGTCCAGCTCTTCGCGGAACCGGTCTTCGTCGCCCGCCTTCAACCAGGCCAGGTCGATGCAGGCACCGCCGCCCTGCTGGAAGTAGTCGAGTTGTATGGCATAGCTCTTGCCCGCCTCGAAGTGCATGGTGTAGCGGCTTTCGCGGGTGGAGCCGGCCTGAAATTCGTCGATGACGGTAGCGCCGTTGAGCATCAGCCGATAGCCGTCGTCACCCTTCACGATGATGGTATAGTCGCCGGTCTCTATGGGACGGATCTCGCCGGTCCATTTTACCGAGAAGTAGTTCTTGTTCACCTCGGTGAGGTCGGTCCCGGCCGTCCACTCAAACCCGATGCGCGGGTCTACGCGGGTAGCTACGGGTGTACCCTCGAGCTTCTCGTTGTTGTAGTATTGTCCGGTAAGGCCGTGTTCGCTTGAGCCGGGAGCGGCATAGAGCACATCCTCCATGTGGTCGTAGAGGTCGACGAGGTTCACCTCGATGCCCTGCTTGGCGGCCAGTGTCTTGAGACCGTCGAAATAGGATACGTAGTGGAAGGGACGCACCAGACCGCTACCGCCGCCGGCCGCATAGATGGTGGCGTTGTTGCCGATGACGGCAATGCGTTTGACGGTGGCGGGGTTCAGGGGCAGGATGTCCGACTCGTTCTTGAGCAGGACGATACCCTCGCGGGCAATCTCGAGAGCCGTCTGTGCCGTCTCGGGGTTGTCGAGGGGGATGCTGGGGTCGAGCTGTTCGCGGTCGAAGAAGCCGAAGCCAATCATCGTTTGCAGAATATGTTTCACCTTGAGGTCGATTTCGCTCATCTCTATCTCGCCCGTAGCGAGGTATTTGCGCAGGTCCTCTTCGTTTTCGATTTCATTGCCGGCCATCTCCAGGTCGAGCCCGTTTTTCACGGCCGGGATGCAGTTGTGGGTCGAGCCCCAGTCCGACATGACGAGTCCGTTGAAGCCCCACTGCTCGCGCAGCACCTCTTTGAGCAACCACGGGTTTTCGGTGGTCCAGGTCCCGTTGAGCAGGTTGTAGCTGCTCATTACGGCACCCACCTCGGCATTCTGCACGGCCGACTTGAAGGCCGGGAAATAGATTTCGTGCAGGGTGCGCTCGTCGATGTTGGAGCTCACGTAGTTGCGGTCGTACTCCTGGAAGTTGGCGGCAAAGTGCTTGATGACACCCATCACGCCATTCTCCTGCAATCCCTTGATGTATTCGGTCGAGGTGTTGGCGGCCAGCAGCGGGTCTTCGCCCATGTACTCGAAGTTACGGCCCGAATAGGGTGCTCGGATGATGTTCACGGCCGGGCCCAGCAGGATGTTCACGCCGCGGGCCTTGCAGTCCTGGGCCAGAGCGGCCCCGTAGGCATAGGCCATGTCGGGGTTCCAGGTAGCGGCCAGCAGCAGGGCGCAGGGATAGGCGGTCGAGGGGCCCCAGGTGCCTACGCCTTGCGGGCCGTCGGACATTTTGATGGCCGGAACGTCCAGCCGGGGAATGGCCCGGGTGTACATCCAGTCTACACCGCCTATGTAGGTGAGGCGTTCTTTGACGGTCATGTTTTTCAATATCTCTTCGGCCCGTTTCTCAACCTCGGGAGTGAACCACGATTGGGCGAAAGAGGGGGTGGCCAGCGAGAGCAGCAAGGCTGCCAGCGACCATTTGTATTTCGATAGTTTCATGGTGTTGCTGTTTATTTGACGATTAGTTTTTGAGTTTGAGTGGTGGCGTCGTCGCCTGCCGATATGATGTAGGCTCCGGCAGGAAGGGCAATTTCGTGGTACGAGTCGGCCGTCGTTCCCTGAGCGGCGAGGGTGCCCGACAGGGTGTACACGCTATATTTTACGGGGTGGGGTTGGGCCTGGCGTATGGCGATGGAACCTTGCCCCGAGACGATAGTTACCGTTTCTCCTTCGATACTCTCGATACCCGACCCGTCGGATTCCCGGCCGAAAATCTGGAATTTGAGCAGCTGAATGTCGCCGGCACCGTTGTTGGCCTCCACGTCGAGCAAGATGCGGGTGAAGGTCAGCGGCGAGGATACCTCGTATTTGAGGGTCGAGTAGCGGGTGGGGAAGTAGGCGTCGGTCTGGCGGTCGAGCTCTACCCAGCCCAGCTCTTCGTTATAGCCGTTGAGAATCCATTTGCGGGGGTCGCGGTCGGGGTGGTCGTAGGAGCTCGAGAGAGCATACGAGTCGATGGTGCAGGGCTTGTCGAGCTCGATCTCCACGTAGAAGCTGGTGGCTCCGTGGGCATAGTATTTGGTGCTCATGTTGCGGTCGAAGAGGCGGTAGAACTCCTCGCTGAAGTTGTCGCCCGATTCGCCGGTGGGGTATCCCGTCACATGTGTTTCGATGTCGAGGCCTTCGGTCAGGTCGGCCGGGAAGTTCTGTTCGCCGGTAGCCGTGTAGGGCAGACCGAAGAGCTGCCATTCGGCCATCTGCAGGCCCTCGGCCTGAGCCTCGAGTTTGTAGTATTGTGCGGCATTTGTGGTGGCACTGCCCGGGGTTTGGGTAATCTCGTAGAGAGTAGCTCCGTCGAGGTCGGTCGCCGTGTTGTAGGAGAGTTCCTTCCACGAGGAGCCGTCGGTCGAGCTGTACAGTTTCCAGCTGTCGGTGTCGATTTCGCTGTCGATGCCGGCCGAGAGCAGGAATCCCGTGAGCAGCACGGGTACCTCGCACTTGGCCACTACCTCGACACTCGACGACTCGGGTACGAAACTCGTATACTCGTCGTTGTCGGTGAGCAGGGCGAGGGTGGTGTTGCTCTGGGGCGATGTAATGGTAGCCCCGTCGGTGAAGTCGAAGGGATAGGCCATTCGCACGATTTCGGGTCGTTCGATGGTCTGGGTCGTGGTGCATATCTCGAACTTGTCGAGGTTGGGCCCGTTGTCCTCATGCAGCCCGAAGGTGATGGTGTTCTTCCCCTTGTCGAGATAGATGAGGGTCGATACCATCGACGTGGGCGGGTTGTCCCAGTTGGGTGAGTCGAGGGTGCGGATGATGCTCTTCGCGTAGTGGTTGACCTGGATGGTGAGAGCGCGGCTCGAGCCCATGGAGTAGACCTTCAGTTCGTAGGTCCCCTCCTCGGGTATCTCTACATCGTTGAACCGCAGGTATGAGTTGGCTGCCAGGTCGAAGTCGCCGATATATTTCCCGCCCGAGAGCCCGTCGACCGAACTGCCGTCGACGGGCTTCACCTTCAGGTTGCCGAAGAGCTGGGCCGTTTCGGCCTCGAGCAGGATGGGAAATTCGCCGGGGGTAGGCAGTTCGACGTCGGTGGTGATGATTTCGAATTTGTCGAGGTTGGGACCTCCGCTACCTTGCGGAGTGATGGTAATGGTGTTCATCCCCTTGTCCATGTAGATATAGGTGCTCATGGTGTTGGTGGGAGGATTGTCCCACCCGGGGGTGGTGTTGGTTACAGTCGAGATGAACTCGGAGTAGTTGTTGACCTTGATGGCAATCGAGCGGTTTTGCATGCTCATGTAGTAGGTCTTGAACTCGTAGGTGCCGGTTTCGGGGACCTCGACGTTGGTAAATACAATCGAGCTGCCGGGGTCGTTGTCGCCTACATATTTTCCACCGGAGAGTCCGGCTACGGTAGTGCCGTTGGTGGGTTTCACTTTTGCTGGTAATGTGATGATACCATCTTCCGCCTCGAGGGATACAAGCACCTCCTGTGCCTGTACCCACGAAGCCGACAAGATGGTAAATCCCAGCGACATCAGTCGCAGGGATTTACAAATTCTGTCTTTCATGATAAGTTAAAAATATGTGTTAGAGCTTTACAGTTACGCCTTTTTTCAAAGAGCCCGAGCCTTTGTAAACTTTCCCGTTCATCATCAGTTCTACGTTTACGGCTTTGATCTCTTTTTCGATTTTGCGTTTACCCTCTTTCGAGGCCAGTTTTACATCGACGGTATTGCCTTTCTTCTCGGCCGAGAAGGTCATGAGGCTGTAATCGCCGCACTGGAAGTCCCAGCCGTCGCCGGCATCCCAGTAGAGCTGGCCCTGGGCCTTGCCGTTTTCGTCGAGACAAACGAGCAGGGTAAGGGGTTCGAACGAGTTTTCGGTCGTGCTTTGTACCACCCGGCCGGCCGGAATGATGCTGCCACCCTTGATTTTCAGCTCGGCCTGGTATTTGTCGCTGTACTCACCGTCGATGAGGGTTACACGCTCCCAGATGCCGTAGGGCAGCACGGGGTTCTCGGCAAAGGCCGGAACAACCAGCAGGTTGTCGCCCAGCAGGAAGGCCTGTTGCTCGCTGCGCAGGCGCAGGTCTTGCGGGTCGGCAAAGAAGACGGGAGCCATTACCGGCAGGCCGGTGGTGTGAGCTTCGTAGAAGAGTGTATAGAGGTAGGGCAACAGGCGGTAGCGGCGTTCGATGGCGATGCGCGAGGTGTTCTCTACGGCTTCGCCGAAGGCCCAGGGCTCCTTGTCGTTGGTACCGGCGCAGGCGTGACCGCGGGCGAAGGGGAGGAAGGTGCCGAACCCAATCCAGCTGGCGAAGAGGTCGGCGTCGGTGTTATTGAGGAAACCGCCTATATCGGGACCGCTGAAGGGTTGGCCCGAGAGACCCAGGGTGAGCGACATGGGCACCGAGAGTTTCAGGTGGTCCCAGCCGGCCCAGTTGTCGCCTGTCCAGGTAGCCGCATAGCGTTGGTAACCCAGCAGGCCGGCACGTGAGAGAAGGAAGGGCCGTTTCTCGGGGTTCACCCGCATGATACCCTCGTACGAGGCCTCGACCATCAGTCGGCCGTAGGCGTTGTGGTAGAGCAGGTGAGGACCGGCAGGCAGATTGCCGCCGCCCCGGTGAGGCGTGTCGTAGGGCATGGTTCCGATGCGTTCGGCCTCGGGGATGTCGTCGTCGGTCACGGCCGGTTCGTTCATGTCGTTCCATACGCCGTCGATACCCTTGGCCAGGAAGTCCTTGTAGAGGTCGGCCCACCAGTCGCGAGCCTCGGGCATGGTGAAGTCGGGGAAGGCGCAGTAGCCGGGCCATACCTTACCCTGGTAGGTTTCGCCGTTGGGGCGTTTCACCCACACGTCGTTGGCCGTACCCGACTGATAGACGTGGTAGTTCTCGTCGACCTTGGCTCCCGGGTCTATCATGTAGACCGCCTTGAAACCCTTTTGGTGCAACTCTTCGTTGAGCGCCTTGGGGTCGGGGAAGTTGGTCTCGTTGAAGGTGAAGATGCGGTAGCCGTCCATGTAGTCGATGTCCATCCAGATGACGTCGCAGGGTATGTGGCGGTTGCGGAAGTTATCGGCAATCTCGCGTACCTTCTGCTCGCTGCCGTAGGAGAAACGGCATTGGTGGTATCCCAGAGTCCAGCGGGCCGGCATGGTGATGGTACCGGTCAGTTCGGCCAGACCCTTGAGTACGGCCTTGGGCGACTCGCGGTCGATGATGAAGATGCGGAAGAGGGCACCCTCGGTGTTGAATTCGATTTTGTCGGAGTTGGTGGTGAGTTCGGCTTTCCACGAGGTATCGAAGAGGATACCGAATGCGGTACCGTCGCGGCGTACGCCCATCACCCAGGGGTGCGACTGGTAGAGGCGTTTGCCGCCGTCTACGCCGTAGGCCCCGGTATCGGTGTTCCACAACTTGATGTATTGTCCGTTACGCAACAGCGGGCCGGTGACTTCGCCGCCGCCGTAGAGACTGATTTCGCCCGTGAGGCTGAGCGAGGCGCAGGCTTTGCCGTCGACCAGGGTAAACTGGGGCACCAGTTCCCAATCGGCCGGGGTGGCCCCTTGAGTCGTGGGTTCCTCTTTGAGGATGAGCGACGGAGTCTTGGTCTGGTCGAAGCCTTGCGGAATAAATTCGACGATGTTTTCGCCCACAAGCGACGATTGCGCGATGGCCACATTTTCGGCTCGAGCACCCAGTACTCCGGCCGCGCACAGGGCTCCTATGAGCAGTTTGTTCAGATTCATGGATAAAAGTTTTTAGTTATTAGTTTACTGCGAGTTTGGCATAAAGTTCGACAATGGCACCCTGGTCGAGAATGTCGCCGGGGTTATCGGTAATCTCGTTTCCGCTGAATTGCTTGAAGAAGAGCCCCGTCTCGGCATCGCGGGTGTACTTCCAGGCGTGGTCGAGCGATTTGCGGATGGCCAGCATGTAGGTGCCGTTGCTCTCGACCTTGTTCAGTTCGAGGAATCCGCGCACCATGATGGCGTTGAACCAGCGCTTGCCATCCTTGAGGATGCGGAACTGTTCGCCCGAGTAGTTGGATACGAAATTCTCGAAGAAGTAGTTGTAGCAAGCCTCGGCCAGCAGTTTGGCATCGGTGAGGTATTGGGCGTCGCCGGTGGCGTTGTAGAGCAGTACGGCGGCCTGGAGCATCTGCCCCGAGTTGTAGGAGAACTTGCTGGTCTCTACGGTACCGTCGATTTTGATGCAGTCCCAGTAGAGGTAGTCGGCGGGGTCTTGCAGTTTCGATTTCACCCATTTGTAGACCTCTTTACCGGTCTCGAGATACGAGGGGTCGTTGGTCACCTGGTAGAGCTTGAGAGCCAACACGACGGCCGGGGCGTTCGAGCAGGTGTTTTTCGAATCGCGGGGCGACTCTTTCCAGTAGATACCGCCGCCCAAGGCATCGTCTTTGCCGGTGAGCACAAAGTTCCACACGCTCTTGGCATAGTCGAGGTACCAGTTGTCTTTGGTCTTGGAGTAGAGGTCGGTGAGGTCGATGCCTACCCAGATGGCATCGTCGTAGAGCCGCTCGTCGTGGTCGTTGACGAAGCAGCCGAAGCACATGGGCTCTTTCGTGGTGTTGTAGTATTCGAGCAGGGTGCGCTTGAGCTGGCTCTCGTAGGTGGTGCGGAAGTCGACGTTGTCGGTGTTTTGCACAATGGCGTTGAAGCCCGAGAGTACGCCGCCCAGACCCCACAGATAGGCGTGGCTGTTGTAGTCGGGGCTGTTGGGCTCGTCGTGCGTACCCAGCGTGTTGGGGTAGGTACCGAACATCAATCCAACCCGTTCGCTCCAGTAGTATTTGAAGATATTGGCAAAGGTCGTTTCGGCCCGGCTCATGTACTCTTCGTTGATACTACCCGGCTCGTTGGGCTTGATGGCTTTGATGGGAGCATCTTCGCTTTTGCAGCAGGTGAGCAGCACTAAAAGGAAGATGAGAAGTAACGAATTTCTTTTCATGATGTGTGTTGAAGATTTAATAGTTGGGAAACAAATGCACCGACCCGGCGAGAGTGCTTCTCTCCCCCCAAGCCGGTGCGTTTGCCGGATTTATTGCTTTTCAAACTTGATTTCCATCTTCTCGGTGTCGAGGGTAATCTTGTAGAGACCGGCCTGCTCGGCGGTAATCTTCCACTTGTAGTCGGGTTGTTCGCCCGGAGTTACCTGCACGTCGGTGCTCTCGATCGAACCGTCGGCTACGAGCGGTTTGAAGGTAGTGCCGTTGAATTCGCGTTGAGCCAGAATCTTCAGTTCTCCCTCCTGCAAAGCCCCTTGATAGGTAAAGATGTTGGGGTTGAGGTTGTCGGGAGTCATGGCGATGAGTTTGTCCAAATCCCATTGAGCGGCGGTGGCGCTACCCACGAGGTAGAGGTTTTCGTAGAGCAGCTTCTTGTACGAGATGCTCATCTCTTTGAGCGAGATGTAGATGTAGTACAATCCGGGATCGCTTATCTGGAAGTACTCGTCGGGGTCGCTCTCGGTCGTGCGTTTCACGAGCGTGCTGTTGTCGGCCCCCTTGTTGTACGAGGGCAGAGCTACGCCCGGCGTGGTGATGAACTTGAATCCGCCGGCGGTGAGTTGTCCCTTCCAGTTGTAGAGACGTCCGTTGGAGAGCTCGGTCATCTTGTCGGCATTGTTGAGGTCGGTGCCGCCAGGGGTAGCCGAGCCGGTGATGTAGAGCGCTTGCGAGCGGGGTATGTAGGTAGTTACCCGCACGGTGGTATAGGCAATCTCGGGATATTGGAATTTGGGACCGTTGACACGGGCAGCTACACGGGCTTCGACCGATACCGGTTCGCCGGCCGTCTTACCCCACTTCTCGACGATGAGGTCGTAGAGTTGCGACGAGGTGTAGCTCACCGATTCGTTGGCACCGAGGGTTACCACGTCGGTAGCCGACTGGAATTCGTTGTCGGCGATGTCGATCTGGAACAGATAGTCGAAGGTGTATTCCGGGCCCAGGCTGGTAGCCTCGTTCCAGGAGAAAGAGAGGATGACGTCGTCGGGGGCGTCCTGGTTGAGCGTGACCGATTGGGCCGAGGCTTCCAGTTTCAGTTGGGTTCTCTCGATGGCCTTGTCGTCGTCCTTGTCGCAAGCGACAAAGGCGAAGACAAAGAGCAGAGAGAATAATAGATGATATATTGTTTTCATATCGGTATTATACATTTAGAGTTCGGAAAAAAGAGTTTACCATTTGGGCAATTGTCTGAGGTTGGGGTTCTTGTCGAGCTGGTTCTGGTGAATGGGGAACCAGTAGTTTTTCTCGCTGAAGGCGCGGGTAATCTCGACGCGACGTTTGAAGTAGGCGTTCTCGTTGCTCTTGTCGCAGCTCTTCTCGGTACCGAACTTGTTCATGCCGTAGTAGTCGCCCCGCAGAATGTCGATCTGTTTCCAGCGGCGGATGTCGTCGAAGCGGATGGCATACTCGCAGTTGAACTCGACGCGGCGTTCGCGGTGGATAGCCTCACGCATGGCAGCCTGGTCGCTCGGTGCGGGAATCTTGTCGAACCCGTTGCTGTCCTTGCCCGTACCGTATTGGGGAATGCCGGCACGCTCTCTCACGAGGTTTACGTATTTGAGAATCTCGTCTTTCTGGGAGGGATCCCACTCGTTCAGCGCCTCGGCATAGTTCAGGTAAGCCTCGGCCAGACGGCAGATGATACCGGGACGATAGGGAATCGTGTAGTTGAGGATGTTGGTCTCGGGGTGTACCCGTTTTCTCAGCAGGTAACCGGTCTGGGGAGCATCCCAGAGCGAGCCCGATGCGGGACGTCCGTCCTCGCCCATGTAGTAGAAGTCGACGTAGCGGTTGTCCTGACGATACCAGGCACCGTTGTAGAGTACCGATACATAGAAACGGGGTTCGCGGTTGACATACATGTTGAAGGTACCGGCCGGAGCTACCGTGTTTTCGGTATTGGAGCTCTTGGCATCCTTGTCACCTTCGATCCATTTGGTTTTCCGCACGTCGGGTTCGGTAGAGAAACCGCTCTCGTTGTAGCCCGAAGCCTGGTTGATGATGGGCTCGCCGTTGGGCTCATAACCGGTAATGGCGGGCAGACCGTTGCTCATGAAGAAGGCATCGACCAGCTCCTGGGTAACACCCAGACCGCCCTGGCCACGCGAGCCACGGGGTACGGCGTGTTGCGAGTAGAGGTCGGCACTCACGTCGGGACGGGGGAAGAGAATCTCCTTGTTGCCCTGGTTGAACTCTTTGTAGCACATGTTCGAGTAGCTCATGAAGGGGTCGATCGAACCGTCTTCGTTATACTCGTAGTAGAGGTGGTATCCGTTGGCTTCGGCCTCGTCGATGAGCTCTTTGCAGGCTTTCACGGCTCTTTCCCACTTGGTGGGGTCGTAGGTCGAGTTGAAGATGTTCTGGCCTTTGTTGTTCTGGTAGGCGGCATAGTCGGGGTCGTCGTTGCCGTTTACCAGCGGGCTGGCGGCAAAGAGCAGCATGCGGGCGCGGATGGCCAGAGCCATAATCGAGGTGGCGTGACCGTAGTTACGATCTTCGGTATAGACGGCCGGCAGTTGCTTGGCTACCTCCTGAAACTCGGTATCGAGCCAGTTGATGACATCGTCGTAGGGAGTCTGGCCGATGAGAATATCTTCGGTAGGAGCATTCACGTCGGTAAGCCAGGTTTGCAGAGGTATGGCACCGTAGGTGTTTACCAGCAGGTAATAGTAGTAGGCGATGAGGAAACGGGCCTCGGCCTTCATGTTGTCGACATCTTCCTGATATACCTGTTGCTCGGGCAGAGCCTTCACGTTGTTGATGAAGATATAGGCACTGCGGATGCGCACGGGGAAGTCGCCCCAGAAGTTACCTTTCCATTCGCTTTGGGGAGTCCAGTTGCCCAGAATCTTGTCGATACAGTCCCAGTCGGCAAAAGCACGCCAGTCTTGCGATGGCGAGAAGTCGTCGGCATAGGCATCGTAGTTACGCATCATGGGGGTATAGGGGTCGGGTATACCGTCGTAAATACCGGCGAGCCACTCCTCGGTACGGTTTTTACTGTTGAATACCATTTCCAAGGTCAAAATATCGTCGGGCGCATTGTCCAGGTAGTCGGTACAAGAGGTAACCGAGAAGAGCCCGATGATAGCCAATGTATATTTAACAATCGTATGTTTCATGATTTTTTGTTTCCTTTTCTGTTTTATGGGTTTAGAATCTTACTTGCAGACCGATAGAGTAGGTGGCCATGATAGGATATTTCAGACCGTTGCTGGTGCTCAGCTCGGGATCCCACAGGTCGAATTTGGAGAATTGCAGCAGGTTCGTACCGCGGATGAATATGCGGGCATATTCCATGGCGGCTTTCTTGATGAGGTTCTTGGAGAAGGAGTAACCCAGCTCTATGTTTTTGAGTCGCAGCATGCTCATGTCTTTCAACCACCAGTCGGATGATTGAGCGTTGTTGGCATTGTAACCCATGTGGAGGCGGGGATAGAAGACATCCTGGCTGGGATTCTCGACGGTCCAGGCATCGGAGGCGTTGGTAAAGATGTTACCCTCGGCACCGATGGTCGAGCCGGGCAAGAAGTTCGTCTGGTTTTCGCCGATGATGCGGTAGGTGCGGCCGTTGCCTTGGAAGAAGGCACCGAAGTCTACGTTTTTGTAGCTGAGGTTCACGCCGAAACCATAAACGAGTTCGGGGTTCACGGTTCCGCCGATGGCCGTCTTGTCGGTTTCGGTGATTTCGCCGTCGCCGTTCATGTCGACATACTTGATGTCACCGGGATATACGCGGTCCGAGAACTTGGGAACGGGGATACCGGGTTTCAGTTCGCCGGTCGTTACGTCGGCAAAGTCCTCTTCGGTGAAGAGTCCGTCGCTTACCAGACCGAAGATTTGGCCCACGGGTTTGCCCGTGCTCGAACGGTAGGTACCCAGCACACCCAGGTCTTCGTCTTGTTCGATAATCTTGTTGCGGGCATACGATACGCTGGCGCGAGCCGAGATGAACCAGTCTTTATTGATTTGCTTGTTGAGATCGAGCGAGAAGTCGAAACCTTTGTTGGTCACGATACCGTAGTTGGCCCAGGGCAGCGAGGGGAAACCGGCTGAGCTGGGGTAGTTCTTGCGTTGCATGAAGATGTTTTCACGACGTTCGTGGAAGAAGTCCAGTTGGATTTCGGCCATCTTGAACAGGCCCAGTTCGATACCGACGTTGGCCTTCTTGACCGTCTCCCAGGTAAGGTTTTCTACACCGGGGTCACCCTCGCGCAGACCGCCTTTTTCGTAGAAGGCGTTGGAGTTACCCCACTTGTAGCCGTCGGTCGAGCCGATGGTGGTGATGTAGGCGAAACGCTTTTGCGAGCCATCGTCGTTGTAGAAACGGTCGTTACCGGCCAAACCATACGATGCTCTCAGTTTCAACTTGTTGATGTAGTTTTGTACGGGGCGCATGAACTCCTCTTCCGACACAATCCAGCCGGCGGCAATCGAGGGGAAGAAACCGAAGCGGTGACCCTTGGCAAAGTTTTCGGAACCGTTGTAACCGAAGTTAAACTCGGCAATGTAGCGGTCGGCATAGGTATAGGCGGCACGGCCGGCAAAACCTTGTGTACGGTAGGGCACCTGGTCGCCATCGTCGTAGTTGCGCTGGTTGTACAGCAACAGGGCGCTTACCGAGTGGTCGCCGAAGCGTTGGTCGTAGGTGATGTTACCTTCGAGGTAGGTACTGTAGTTACCGTACTCTTCCCAGCGGCTGTAACCCAGGAACTCGTCGCCCTCGTTCAATACCATGAGGATGAGCTCGCCGGTAACCGGGTCGCGTTGGGTAGCGGGCGAGTAGTAGCGGGGCGATTTGCCACGGTCTACACCGTTGCGCGAATAGTAGTCGTACGAGAAGATACCCTTTACCTTCAAACCGGGGAGGATACCTTTCAGGTCTTGCTCTACGGCGAAGAGGGTTTCGAGCTTACTCTCGGCCTCGCGTTTGAAACCCGATTGCGTCAGTTTGGCCCAGGGGTTTTCGTTCTCACGCGGTTTGGGTATGCAGCCGTTGTTGTAGATAAGCGGAACCATGTAGGGGGTAGCCTTGAAGGCGGCGCTGAAGATGTCGTCGATACCGTCTTTCGGGGCGTTGCGTTGTTGCAGGTAACCACCGATGTTGAAGGTCAACAGGGTGGTCGAGGTTACGTTCATGTCGACGTTGGTACGCAGGTTGAAGCGGTTGACCGAGATGCCCGAATCCCAGGCCTGGGTCTTGTCGGTCTCGGTGATACCTTGCTCGTTGTAGTAGGCACCTACGAACGAGTAGCGCAGTTTCTCGTTACCGCCCGAGAGGTCGAACGAGGCGCGCGTGTTGTTGGCAAAGTCTTTGGTGATGGCATCGATCCAGTCGATGTCGGGGTAGAGCTCGGGGTCGTAGCCGGTGCGATATTTGTCAATCAGTTCGGGCGAGTAGAGCTCGGTACCGGTCTCCTGGATGTTGATGTTGTTCAAGAGGGTCAGGTAATCGGCGGCATTGAGGAACGAGGGGAGCTTGGCCGGGCGGGTGATGGAGTGCTCGACCGATACGTTGATGGTCGTCTTGCCCGAGTGACCGCGTTTGGTGGTAATCAGGATGACACCGTTGGCACCCCGCACACCGTATACGGCACTGGCCGAAGCATCTTTCAAGACCGAGAACGACTCGATTTCGGAGATGTCGATGTTGTTGAGCGAACGCTCTACACCGTCGACGAGCACGAGCGGCGAGTTGCTGCCCTTGAACGAGCTCATACCGCGGATCCAGAACTCGGAGTTGTCGTAGCCCGGTTCGCCCGACCGCTGTACACCGATGATACCGGCAATGTTACCGGCCAGGTCGTTACTGAGCGAACGGGTGGTACCGACTTGCAGCTGTTGGGGTTTCACGCTGGTGATGGCGGCAACGACCGAAGCCTTCTTTTGCACACCGTAACCAACCACTACCACATCCTCGAGTTGGGTCGAGGCGTCTTGCAGTACCACGTTGATGATCTTGCGGCTGTTCACGGCCTCTTCGCGCGAGGCGAAACCAATGTATTTGAATTGCAGGATGGCGCTTTTGTCGGGTACGTTGATGTCGTAGATACCGTCGACGTTGGTAATGGTTACAATCGAGGGGTCGTCTTTTACCGACACGGTTACACCGATCAGGGGCTCGCCGTTGACGTCGGTGACGTTACCGTGGATGGCAATCTTTGTCTGGTTCTTCCCTGAAGCGTTATTCTTGTTGTATAAAATAATCTGCGACTGTTTGATTTCAAACTTGATGTTTGATTTTGCGAGCATTTGCGATATGGCTTGCCGCACAGGTGTGTTGTTGGCTTTCAACGATACTTTTTGGTTGACATCCAGTTTCAAGGCATCGTAGAAGAAGGTGTATTTGCTCACGCTTTCTATTTTTTTAATAGCCTCGGATAGCGGAATGTTTTGGAAAGAAATAGTCAATGATTCTCCCGGGGCCTGAGCAAACAAGTTCAAGGAGAATAAAATGGCCAGGAATAGGACCAATTTTTTCTTTAGATTCATATCATGGGTATATTAAAGTTAACTCAATAGGTTCTCTTTCTTTTTCTTTTTGTGTGTATTTAGTGTTTTAAAAAAGTCTATAAATGTTTTTTGCGGTAGTTTTTTCGTTCAGTATTTTATCATAGGCAATAGTTTTTTAAGGGGTTATTATTAAAGTGTTGTTTTCGTCGAAGTGATAATGAATCGAAGAGATGCTGGCCATGATGCGCACAATATCTTCGAGGCTTTGGTCATATAGGGTAAACGTGTAGGACTGGTCGTCGGAGAGAGCCGGATCGATTTCGATTTTCACGTTATACCATTTGGAGAGGTATCGGCATACCTCGTGCAGATTCTTGTTTTCGAGTTTCACCCGGTCTTTGGTCCACATCATGGCAAACTCTACATCGCCTTCTTCCACGCTTATGGTCTTGCTCTTCTTGTCGAGCGAACCCTCTTCGCCGGGTTTCAGGTAGTGGTCGGGCTTGTCGTCGCCCAGTACGTGCATCGAGACCGAACCCTCGTAGAGGCTCACGACCGATTTGTCGTCATCGTCATAGGCGCTTACGTTGAACTGGGTACCGTGTACCTTGACCGCAATGTCGTTGGTTTTGACGATAAACGGTTTTCGGTCGTGCTGTACATGGAAGAAAGCTTCGCCTTTGAGGGTTACCTCACGTACGTCGGCATGCAGGTTGGTATATTCGAGTTCCGAGTTGGCGTTGAGCCATACCTCGCTGCCGTCGGGGAGGATAAACTTCGATTTGCCGGTGATGGTCGAGTAGGTTTGGGCAATGGCTTCGTGTTTGGCGTGGTGATTGCTCTCGAAGAAAAGATAACCGGTACCCGATACGACCAGCAGTAAACCTATTGCAGCGGCAAAGCGACGGAGCACTCGGCCCGACGCCCACCGCGGCACAATCTTCTTTACCTTCTCAGGTTTGGTTTGAATGGAATCTTGGTGTATATAAGTCTGGAATTTTTTCCAATAGAAATCGACGTCTGGATTGTATCCGGCTGCCTTGGTTTGAATTTGGTTCCACAAATTTTGCAATTCGTTGAAAAACTGTTGGTTCGCAACGTCTTGATTCAGCCACTCTTGCAGCTGTGTTTGCTCGTCTTCTGATAGCGAGATGCCTTTGAATCGAGCTATGATAATGTCCCAAGGGAGCTTCTTGTTCATAATTATCAGACTTTTTTAGATGAAAAAATATTTTACCGCATTATTTTGATTTCATTAGTTAGACACAAAAAAAGAGATAAACCCTTATACCGGATACCGTAAAAAAGGAAAAACAATTGGGAATAACTTGCGATTATTTGATAAATTGTTGTTAATCAGTATGTAAAAAAGAGAGGGGAAAGAGCTTTTTTTCTGCTTTGTGGGTGAGATAATTTTTTTTTGTAGAATAATATTCTTTTCTTTGCACAGTATTCCTATATATAAAACGGTGGCCAACATAGCAAACGACATATTATTGCTCAGGCAAATACGGGAGGGAAATGAAGAGGCATTCAAAAGTTTGTTCGAAACCTACTTTACTCCGTTGTGCCGTTTTATATACCTTTATCTGGACGACAAGGCTGTGGCCGAAGAGCTGGCCATGGATATTTTTATCTATCTGTGGGAGAACCGCGACACCTTCCACATACAACTTTCGTTGAAAGCCTATCTGTTTCAGGCTGCACGAAACAAGTGCTTGAATGAATTGCGTAAAAAGAAAGAGATGGTGAGTATCGACGACGCCGAGTTGTCGGGACTCAATACCGACGTGTCGTCGCTCGAGACCGAAGAGCTGTATCGGCTTATCCACGAGGCCATACTGGCTCTGCCCGAAAAGTGTCGCCATATTTTCGTTCTCAGCCGGCAGGAGAGCCTCACCAATCAGGAGATTGCCCAGAAGTTGAATCTCTCGGTCAAGACGGTCGAGGGGCAAATAACCATTGCCCTAAAGAAAATCAGAAAATTTCTGGGCGACCAGTACAGCTATTTGTGGTAAAAAAAATTTTTTTCATTCGGTATAAGGGTATATGATGCTTTTTGTGTCATAGTATGTGAAACCCTGGAATATTACCGACATGAAAAACTCTTTTAAGTGCACATACTCTTTTTGTTACGGTCCATTTCCTACTCCGTTGACCGGGAGATACCCCTATTAGAGCTTTTTGTACAGGCAAAGATTCTATCGTTTTTCTTAGACTTGAGTGAGAGATATGTACAAGAAAATTACAAGTTTGTGTTTTGCCCTGCTGGCAGCCTGCAGCCTGTATGCTCAGGAGCCGTTGCTGGTTCTGGAGGCCGAGGATGCCCGGCTCACCCCGCCGGTGAAGGTCAAATATGTCGACGGCTATTCGGGAAACGCCTACGTGGGCGATAACGATAGCGGGTCGGAAATCGTGTTTGAAAATGTTTATGTCGAGAAGGCGGGAACCTATGAGTTTCGCACCTACTATACCAGCATGTTCATTCGCTCCATCGCCGTGCAGTCGGGGTTCTATACCCCGGTAATCCTCACGATGACCGAGACGACCGAGGACTGGAACCGTCCGCCGGTGGGCATGATGCTGTCGTATATCTATCTCGACGAGGGATACAACACCTTGCGCATTACCCCCTATAACGGTGGTGGCCCCAACATCGACAAATTTGAACTCTGGGAGACCGGGGTGAACATGCCCAAGCCCGAGAAGGAGAGCGCCGCTTTCGGTTACGACCTCACCGACGAGGCCTCGGTGACCGTCGACGGTGCCGACTATTCGGCTTCGGCCATGAACGACAACAACGAGTATACCTCGTGCGAGATGCCCGCCTCGTCGAACTACATCTATGTAACCTGTCCCGAACCTTACCTGATTACCGGCTACCTCTTCTCCGACGGTACGGCCATAGCGGCCGGTGTCGATGCCTGGAGCCTGGAGTATTCGGTCGACGGACAAAACTACAATCGCTTGTCGCCCAATTCGTCTACCCGGTACAGCGCGGCGACACTCTATACCATCGATCGTCAGCCTCATTCCGACGCTGCCCGGGCTGCCCGTTATTACCGCATTGTCACGCAAGGTGGCCGTGTGGGCGAGATACAACTCTTCGGGATACCCTATTATGAGAATACCGACGGAAAGAATTTCCCGACCGATATAACGGCCGGCGTCGATGCCTATGCCTCGGCGCTGGGCTCTCCGCTGGGTGCCTTTACCGTGGCCGACGAGCGCTACTTCAACCTCTTCGACCGCAACATGCAGCGCAAGTATTACAGCGACGAGGGTCCCCTCTTCCAGGTAGAGATAGAACTCGACAAGCCTTATCGCCTCGAGAGCTACACGCTCACCTCGTGTCAGGATTACCCCGACCGTGACCCGAAGAGCTGGGTGGTCGAGGGCTTCGATCGTGATTGGGAGGTGGTGAGCGAAGTCGAAGGCTTTGAGTTTCCCAGTAGGTATGCGACCATGAAATTTGCCGTAAACGGTACGAAACTATACAGGGGCTATCGCTTGAGAACCCTCGAGAATAACGGGGCCGATGCCTTCCAGTTGCTCAAGTGGCAACTCTTTGGCAGCGACCAGCCGGCAGCCCTCTCTTCGGCTCGGGTTGACGAGGTGCGGGTAACGGCCGGCGACCGGGCCATTGTGGTCTCGACAGCCGACGAAGCAGCTTGCCGCGTGTTGACCCTCTCGGGCCAGACTCTCTACGAAGGGCGGTTGCGCGGTGACGATTGCCGCATTGCGGTGCCTGCCGGCATCTATCTCGTGGGGGTGACCGTGCAGCACGAGCAGACGGTACACAAAGTAGTGGTAAAATGAAGATTTATTGAAGATGAAAACCAGATTGACATACGGACTCCTGATTGTGGCAGGAGTGATGAGCGGTATCGCTCCGGCTTGGGGCGAACAGGTCCTGGGCGAGTCGACCTCGCCCAACGACTCGATTAAACTCGTCGTGCTCGACGACAACGATGCGTTGTATTACAAGGTCGTGAAGGGTACCGCTACCCTGATAGAGAAGTCGGCCCTGGGAATCGTCACCTCGGTGGGCGATTTTTCGAGCGGGGTAGGCGACCTCGCCTTTACCGACCGCCTGGTCGAAGACCCTTATGAATTGCCGTCGGGCAAACGCAGCCGCTACGAAAATACCTACAAGGAGGCCACGGTGACCGGCAGCAAGGAGGGGCACGGAGTGAAGTTTGTCTTCCGCGTCTACGACGACGGTGTGGCCTACCGCTACGAGCTTCCCGGCAGCGGCGAGGTTTCGGTCTATGCCGAACAGAGCGAATGTCTGCCCGCCGCCTGCGAAACCATCTATTCCCAACAGTATTCCAAAGACAGCCAGTCGCTTTTCAGCGAGACCGCTACCGAGTTCGTGGCCTGTGCCACCTATACCCCCTTCCCCATACTGGTCGACATGGGGGGCAACTATATGTTGATGACCGAGGCGAGAGTCAACGGCTCGTATTGCGGGAGCACACTCACGGTCGACGACGAGACCGGTGCCTTCTGTTTCCAGCCTCGTGAATCGGTATCGACTACCCTCCCGTTGGCTACCCCGTGGCGGGTGCTGTTGGTGGGTTCGCTCGAGTCGGTGGTCGAGACGGTGATGCTCGAGAATCTTAACGATGCGACGGCCGTCAACTCCCTCTCGTGGATTACCCCGGGACGGGCTACCTGGAACATTGCCGGCGAGGATTTCACCGCCGACTACCTGAATATGAGCAACATCAAACACTATATCGACTGGGCCCAGGAACAGGGGTGGGAGTACTTCACCCTCGACAAGTGCTGGGAACAGAACGGCATCTCGCTGAAGGAGGTGGTCGATTATGCCTCTTCGAAGAAGGTGGGCGTGCTGATATGGGTGAACCAGAATGACCTTCCCTCCGACGAGTCTGCCCTGAACGCGATGGTACAGAGCTGGAAATCGCAGGGTGTGAAGGGGTTGAAGGTCGACTTCTGGGAGAGCGAGTCGCAGGCTACGATGCAGAAGGTGGACCTGCTGCTGCGGGTGACGGCTCAGAACCAGCTGTTGCTCGACCTCTATGCCTGCCCCAAACCCACGGGTTTGCGACGCACCTGGCCTCACCTGCTCACCTCGGAGGCTGTGCTGCCCAACACCGTATTTACCGACTTTCCCGATATTCACAACATCAACTCGGCCATAATTCGCGGCGCTATCGGTTCCACCGATTATGCCCCCGTCGACTTTGCCGACCGCAACGGCTGCATCCACTCCGGCACCACCTGGGCTCACCAGTTGGCCCTGTCGGTGGTATTCGAGTCGGGCATACAGCATCTGGCCGATGCTCCCGAGAATTTCGAGTATCACATGGCCCGCGAGTTCTTGAAACGGCTGCCCGTGGCCTGGGACAATACCCGCTGTCTGGAGGCCCGTCCCGACGAATATGTGAGCCTTGTGCGCCAGAAGGGCGACGAGTGGTATTGGGCCACGCTCACGCACGAAGCCCGCACGGCACGGGTGCCTCTGTCGTTCTTGCCCGAGGGCGAGAACTACTGTGCCTATGTGTATGCCGATGGCGATTGCCCGTCGGAGGTCCGGTTTGAGTACCGCGACAACCTGTCGTCCCGCGATACCCTGTCGGTCGACCTGCTGAAGCGGGGTGGGGCCGTAGTGCTCTTCTCCACCTCGTCGCAACTGCCGCGACCCATACAGATGAAATACGAGGCCGAAGCCGCCGAAAACACCATACCCTTCGGGGTGCCGGTGAAGAGCGACGTCGACAGCCTCTGTTCGGGTGGGGAGTATGTGGCCTCGATAGGCAACGGCCGCGCCCTGGTCTTCAACGGGGTGACCGTGCCTGAGTCGGGTACCTATGCCATGACCCTCTACTACATGAGCGATGCTCCCTGTTCGGCCTATGTGAAGCTGAACGGCGACATCAACTCGTGGCAGGAGGTTTCGTTCGAGAATACCGGCGGCCCCACGGGTCGTTACATGGCACACCGCACAGTGCTGGTTACGCTCGACCATACGGTGAGCAACACGATTGAGGTAGGCAACAACTCCGATTACGGTCCCAATCTCGACCGTATCGTCCTGTCGAAGTATGCCGACGGGACGACCGACGTGGAGGCTCCGCAGGAGAGCGAGTCGGTAGGGTTGGTCTACGTGCTCGACCGCGACATCATCATCGAGCAGGCATCGGCTACCGACTATGCCGTCTACAATTCGCTGGGCCAACTCTTGCGCACCGGCCACTTCGAGGGCGGCCGCCTGTCGGTCTCCGTTCCCGATCGGGGCGTCTACTTCGTGAAGCTCCACACCGCCGGGCTCGACTTTACCCAAAAAGTATTGATAGGACGATGAAAATGAGAACCTTTTGTTAAACTTAATAATAAAACTTATGAAAAAGATTACTTTTTTAATGGTCTGTTTGTTGTCCGTGCTCGGACTCTCTGCAGCCAGTTATGATCACCTGTATGTAATCGGCGATGCCACATCGGCCGGTTGGAACACCAATAGCAACCTGGAGATGACCAATCTCGGGGATGGAAAATTTACCTGGACCGGCGAATTGCTCGACCATGGCGACAATTCGCGTCGATTCAAATTCATTGTTAGCCGTAGCTGGTATCCCTGCTTGACGACTACCGCAGCCGCTCACGAGACCGTGACTCCCGGTGTGAAAGTCGCTCTGCTCGACAAACACGAAGAGGTTCAACCCGATGCTGCCTTCATCGTAGACAAGACGGGAACCTACAAGATCGATATCGACCTGAACGAGATGACCATGTTACTGACCGAGACTACGCAGGAGCTCCCCGACGTAGCCGAGTTCGGTCAAGTATACCTGGCCGGTAGCGCCTTTACCGACAAGGTAGCCATGGAGAAGGTTTCGGACGGTGTCTACACTTGGTCGGGCGTAATCGAAGAGGCCGACCCCATGGTAGGTTTCTACTTTGTAAACGGCGACGAAACCATGTCGTTCAACCCCGCCAATACCGGCAGCATCAAATCGGGTTCGTACAGTATGGTATATAGCGCCGACGGCGTAGGTACTACCGAGTTCCAAATCCCCGCCACCTCGACCTACACGATTACGGTTAATGTAGCCGAGATGAAGATGGAAGTTCTCAAAATCGACTACGAGCACCTCTATATCGTAGGTAGCGCCTTGACGGCTCGTCCCGGTAGCTGGCTGACCGAAGATGGTGTGGAGATGGAAAAGATCGAATCGGGCAAATTCACCTGGTCGGGTCAACTCTATGCTCAGACGACCGACGGTAGCGGCACGGAGTTCAAGTTCCTCAACCAACTCATCCCCGGTGTATGGGAAAACGACTTTGTATTCGATGCGACTCAAAGCGCCAATCAACCCATCGAAATCGGCGGCAGCTACACGATTTCGTACCGCGGTTCGGGCCACGACAACAAGTTCACGGTGCCCGAGGATGGTAACTACAAACTCACGGTCGACCTCCATGCCATGACTCTCACGGTCGAGGAGGGTACCTCCAGCGCTGTAAGCGAAGTGCTGGCTACCGCTCCGGTTGTAGTAGCCGACGGTGCTACTATCCGCGTATTGGCCAACGGCCTCGACCTCGACGGTGTGATGGTATTCGACTTGCTGGGCAACTGCGTAGCCTCGACGGGTGCCGTAAGCGACTATGCTTTCGACATGGCACAGAGCGGCGTATATGTAGTGCGCGTAGCTTGTGGCAACCAGGTATATTCTCATAAAGTAATAGTTAAATAAGATCTTAAGATTTTGAGCCGAGTCGGGGAGCCGACCTCCCCGGCTCGGTATTTTTTTGCTTGTTTTTTAGTGCGGAAAATCGGGAATGCCCGAGACCTCTTGGGGTGAAAACCGCCGACAAACTGTAAATCGTATGAAGAAAACATGTCTCATGATAGCTCGCTGCCTGGTCCTTGCCACCGTAAGTCTCGCACCTGCGGTGTGCCAGGCCGGGAGCGACAACTACAATCGGGCCGTCGCCACGTTCGATGCCGTGATGGAATGCTATGGCGACGAACGTCTCCCCCTCTTTCGGGAGACCTACCCCTTTGACGACCAACTGAAAGTGACCTACCTCTCGAACGAAGAGCAGGCCGACCAGCAGAAACGCTACTCCTACCTGTGGCCCTTCTCGGGCAGCCTCTCGGCCGTGGCAGCCATTTGGGATGCTCGTCTCGACCCCCGTTTCGAGCAGGTGCTGGAGCAGCAAGTCCGTCCCGGACTGGAAATGTATTTCGACTCGGTGCGCACACCGGCCGCCTACTCCTCTTATCTGAATACGGCCCCCGCCTCCGACCGCTTCTACGACGACAACATCTGGATAGGTCTCGACTTTACCGACCTCTATCGACTCACTCGTGCCCCCCGATACCTGGAGCAGGCAAAACTCGTGTGGCGCTTTATCGAGAGCGGTATCGACAACCAGCTGGGCTACGGCATATACTGGTGCGAACAGAAGAAGAACGGGAAAAACACCTGTTCCAATGCTCCGGGTTCGGTCTATGCCGCCAAGCTCTACCTCGTGACCGGCGACAGCAGCTACCTGCGCACCGCCGTGCGCCTCTATGAGTGGACCCGCACCAACCTGCAAGACCCCACCGACGGCCTCTACTTCGACAACAAGAGCCTCGACGGCACCATAGGCCGGGCCAAGTTTGCCTACAACAGCGGGCAGATGATGCAGGCCTCGGCCCTTCTCTACCGCCTTACGGGCGAGGAGCACTATCTGCGCGAAGCCCGGCGACTGGCAGCCGCCTGCTACGAACACTTCTTTGCCGCCCCGTCGCAACCCGGGCGTCGGTACCGCGTGTTCACCCCCGGCAACGTCTGGTTCACGGCCATCATGGTGCGGGGCTTTATCGAGCTGTACGGCATCGATTACGACCGTCGTTACATCGATGCCATACAAGAGAATCTGGACCAGGCCTGGACCAACGGCATGCGCGAGGAGAACGGCCTCTTCAACGACAACTGGACCGGGCAGACCCGCAACGAATCGAAGTGGCTTCTCACCCAGTTTGCCATGGCCGAGATGTATGCCCGCTTTGCCCTGATCGACGCAGAAGAGTAGTGTGTTTATGACATAAGATGAAAACTCCCGGAGCAACCTTTCGTTGCTCCGGGAGTTTTTTATGCCTATGCACGAGACTATGGCCCAGCACGGTATCGGCCGGGAAAGTATCCTTGGTTTGTGAATTACGGCTGTATGGTTATGGGTCGTCTCGCCCTTGACGAAATGCAGAAGAGTAGGCCGGTATCCTATGAGAGGGGAAGGTAGAAACGAAAAAACCGAAACAGCAATATTGCTATCTCGGTTTTCGGTGGTGCCACCAGGGATTGATGTATCCTTGTAAGCACTTGTATCTCAACGCTTTGCCTTTG
>NZ_JANRHM010000019.1:0-72868 GCF_024733785.1 Barnesiella sp. ET7 | reverse complement strand
GTGTGCTCCCGGGGCCGTTTGGTCAGGGGGATCTGGTGCCGCTTGCCTGTTTGCGTGTGTGCTCCCGGGGCAGGGTCCTTACCCCTCGGGAATCGGGCGGAAGTTCCCCTCCCGTATCACCTCCAGCAGGTAGTCGGCAAAGGCCGTTGCCGCCCGCTTGCGGTAGCACCCCTGCGGCCAGAAGAGGTAGCCCGGCGAGGTGAGCGGCTCGGCACACAAGATAGGCACCCGCACCAGGTCGGGCTCGTCGGCCACCGCCGCCTGCGTCAGTATGGTACCCCACTCGCCGCCCCTGAGCAGGTGCAGAATGGTGTGCACGTCGTTCATCTCTATGCCCACGGTCAGCGACAGCCGGTTTTTCCGGCACAGCTCCTCGATTTTCGTGCGGGTGGCAAAGCCCCGTTCGGGCAGGATGAGGGGCGTGGCCGAGAGCCGTTTCAGCGTTATCGACGACAGCGAGGCCAGCCGGTGCGAGTGGTGCACCACAAAGTAGAGCTCCGACAGAAAGAGAGGCATCGTTTCAAAATCGTTGTACACCTCGCGCGGCTTGAACGACAGCACAAAGTCGAGCGCGTGGCGCTCCAGCTGTTGCAGCAGCTCCTCCGAGGTCCCCTGCGTCACCCGCAGCCCGATGTGCGGATAGTCACGCGTAAACCGTTCCAGCGCCGGCAGCATCAGCGAAATCATGCTGTGCGTCACCCCCACGTGCAACTCTCCCGTGCGGATGCCCTTCAGGTCGCGTATCATCTGTTTCCCGTCCTCGGCATCCTGTATCGCCTTGCTGGCATAGGGCAGCAGGGCCAGACCCGCCTCGGTGGGCAGCACCCGCTTGCCCACGCGGTCGAAGAGCAGGATACCCAGCTCCTCCTCCAGTTGTCCTATCTGTTGCGACAGCGTGCTCTGCGAGATATGCAGCATCCGCGCCGCCTCCGAAAAGTTGCGCAGTTCGCAAGCCGCCTTAAAGTAGTTCAGTTGACGCAGTTCCATCTCCTTAATCGGTTTTATCGATAGATGTTATTGAAAAAATCTGTTTTGCAAATATAGACAAATATCCGGCAATACCTTAGATTTGTTCCAAATTTGTAGAGCACCTCGCTCGGTAGAGACCTGTCGACTGCTCCTCCCGGTCGGGCAATCCGGTCAGCTGCGGCAGCCCCTGCGGCCGTCGTCGCCACCACTTCCGCCCGCCGTCACCCTGGATATACCAAACCATAAGAACCATACAGATATGAAAAAAACAGTTTCCATGGCCTGCTTGGCCATACTCCTCCTCACCTCGGCCTGCACGCAAAAGAAGGCGGTGTCGCAGGCACCCGTAGTCGTTCAAGAAGGCGTCCGCTTCTGCGAAAGCACCTATCCCTACGACGGCGGCCTGCTCATCGCCAACTTCGGCACCGAGCAGCTCAACCCCCTCAATACCGAGGGCAAGGGCTACATCCTCCACTACAAGGATGGTGAGACCTCGACCTTCATCCCCGCCGACGGCAACCTCTCGGCCCCCAAGGGCATGTATGTAGGCAAGGGCCATCTCTTCGTGTGCGATGTAAACAAAGTCGTGGTCTATGACCTGGCCCGGCGCGAGGCCCAGCCCCGCATCCTCTCGTTGCCCGAGGGATGCCTCTTTGTCAACGACCTGGCCGCCGTAGGCGATACCCTCTACGCCTCGGTAACCAATGCCGACCAGATTTTCAAGATCGACATCAGCGACATGGCCAATATCGGTGCCCCCGTCGAGTGGCTCACCGTGCCCGGTCCCAACGGACTGCTCTCCGACGGAGAGTCGCTCTACATCGCCTCCTATCCCGCCGACGGCAATACCCGCCCCGAGCACACCATCTATCGCGTGGCCGATGTTGCCGCTCCCGCCCTGGAGACGGTCATCGATGCCCCGGGACAATACGACGGCATCGCCTTCTCGGCCGACAGCACCGCCCTCTACATCACCAACTGGGCTCCGGCCGGGTTGAGCCGCATCGACCTGAATACCGAAACGGTTACCCCGGTATCGGTCGAGTTGGAACAACCGCTGGTCGGCCCTGCCGACATCTCCGTGGCCGACGGTCACATCTATATCCCCGACCTGCCCAACAGCCGGGTGGTGGTAGTGGCCGAGTGAAACGGCTCCCTCCGGCCTCCCGGGCTCCCGGACGACAGGCCGGCTCAAAAACAAGAGGCCGACCTCAAAAAATCTCTTTTGGGTCGGCCCCTTGTGTGGAGTGGAGTATCGTTCTTTCCGCCTCCCCCCGGACTTAGAACTCGGAGGTGAAGTGGAACTTGATTTTGGGGAAATCGGTCTGGGCCATTTGCAACACATAGCTCGAGTCGGCCATGAAGACGTCGCGCCCGTCGCGGTCGACACTCATGAACTGGTGCTTGCGTTTCTTGAAGGCCTCGAGGGCCTCGGGGTCGTCGCTTTCGATCCAGCAGGCCTTGTAGAGGCTGATGGGCTCCCAGCGGCACTGGGCGCCATACTCGTGGAGCAGTCGGTACTGAATGACCTCGAACTGCAGCTGCCCCACGGTGCCGATGATCTTGCGGCCGTTGAACTGGCTGATGAAGAGCTGGGCCACGCCCTCGTCCATGAGCTGGTCGATGCCCTTGTTGAGCTGTTTCGACTTCATGGGGTCGTCGTTTTCGATATACTTGAACATCTCGGGCGAGAAGCTGGGGAGCCCCTTGAAGTGGAGCTCTTCGCCGCAGGTGAGGGTGTCGCCGATCTTGAAGTTGCCGGTATCGGGCAGACCCACGATGTCGCCGGGGTAGGCTTCGTCGACGACCGATTTCTTCTGGGCCATGAAGGCGGTGGGGCTCGAGAATCGCATCATCTTGTTGTTGCGCACGTGCTTGTAGTTGGCGTTGCGCTCGAACTTGCCCGAGCATACCTTGACGAAGGCGATGCAGCTGCGGTGGTTGGGGTCCATGTTGGCGTGAATCTTGAAGACGAAACCGGTGAAGTTCTCCTCCTCGGGACGCACCAGCCGCTCCACGGCCTGGACGGGGCGGGGCGAGGGGGCAATCTTCACGAAGCAGTCGAGCAACTCCTTGACACCGAACATGTTGAGGGCCGAGCCGAAGAAGACGGGCGCCGTGCGGGCGGCCAGGTAGTCGTCGACGTTGAACTCGGGGTATACCCCCTCGATGAGCTCGAGGTCGGCCCGCAGCTTCTCGGCATCCTGCTCGCCGATGTAGGCTTCGAGTTCGGGGCTGTTCACGTCGTCGAGCTCGATGCGCTCGGTCACCACCTGCTTGTTGGGGGTGAAGAGGTTGAGGTTCTGCTCGTAGATGTTGTAGACGCCCTTGAACTTCTGGCCGATGTTGATGGGCCAGCTGAGCGGGCGGACGTTGATTTTGAGCTCCGACTCCAGCTCGTCGAGGATGTCGAAGGGGTCGCGCCCCTCGCGGTCGAGCTTGTTGACAAAGACGATAACGGGCGTGTTGCGCATGCGGCACACCTCCATGAGCTTGCGGGTCTGGGTCTCCACGCCCTTGGCTACGTCGACGACGATGATGACGCTGTCGACCGCCGTGAGGGTGCGGTAGGTGTCCTCGGCAAAATCCTGGTGGCCGGGGGTGTCGAGAATGTTTATCTTGTAGTCGCCGTAGTTGAAGCCCATGACCGAGGTGGCTACCGAGATGCCACGCTGTTTCTCGATCTCCATCCAGTCGGATGTAGCGGTCTTTTTGATTTTGTTCGACTTGACCGCCCCGGCAATGTGGATGGCACCGCCGAAAAGCAGCAGCTTTTCGGTGAGGGTGGTTTTACCGGCATCGGGGTGGCTGATGATGGCGAATGTTCTGCGTTTACTGATTTCCTCTGTAAGTGTACTCACGATGTTAACGGGTTTCTTGTAAAATTTCTATGCAATGCGACAGGCTCTCGTACCAGTGGGGGATGGTGATGCCGTAGGTCTGTTTGATTTTGCTCTTGTCGAGCACGCTGTAGAAGGGGCGGTGTGCCCGGCTGGGATACTCGTCGCTGCGGATGGGTTTCACCCGGCAGGTGATGCCGGCCAGACGGTGGATGGCGACGGTGAAGTCGTACCAGCTGCAGGCCCCTTCGTCGGAGAAGTGGTAGATGCCCGGCACGAAGGTCTCGGCCGTGAGCACGGCGAGGATGGCGCGGGCCAGGTCGGCGGCACAGGTGGGGGTGCCTATCTGGTCGGCTACGACCGAGAGCTCGTCGCGCTCGGTGCCCAGCCGCATCATGGTCTTCACGAAGTTGTTGCCGTAGGGCGAGTAGAGCCAGGCGGTGCGGATGATGGCGCTCTGGGGGCAGAGGCGCATCAGGGCCTGTTCGCCCTCGAGTTTGGTGGAGCCGTAGACCGATTGGGGGTCGGGCGTCATATCCTCGGTGTAGGGGCGGTATCCCCGTCCGTTGAATACGTAGTCGGTCGAGACGTGTATCATGCGGGCCCCGCAGGCTGCGGCGGCACGGGCCAGGTTCTCGACGGCCGTGGCGTTGATTTTGCGGCACAGCTCCACGTTGTCTTCGGCCTTGTCGACCTGGGTATAGGCGGCACAGTTCACGATGTAGTCCACGCGGTTGTCGGCGACAGCCCGGTTCACGGCTTCGGCATCGCAGATGTCGAGTTCGGCTACGTCGGTGAAGATGGCTTCGAAGCGGTCATCACCATTCAGTACGTTGCGCATCTCGTGGCCCAGTTGGCCGTTTGCGCCGGTAATAAGAACTCTTTTTGTCATGGTTCGTATCTGTTTTTTAATCGTTTTCGAGTTTCAGTTCGCCCGCCTTGTCCTGCTTGTATTTTTCGGCCAGGAGCGAGAGGAACGACGATATTTGCTGGATGGCCTTCAAGGTGTCGGGCTTGATCTCCTTCTTCTGCAGCCGCAGCAGCAACACGCCGTAGAGGGCGTTGAAGCAGGTCTCCAGCTCGCCGGCCTTCTCGTCGCCCGACTTGGCCCGCAGCTCGACGATGTAGGGGAGGGTCTTGAAGAAGGCCGCGCCGTAGAAGGGCTCGCGGGGCGACTTGAGCAGCCGCAGGTGCAGGTCGGTGAGGTCGATGAGCACGTTTTTGTTCAGTTGCAGGTGGCCCTTCTGTTCCACCCCCTCGGCGTGCATCATGTCGATGAGCGACTCGTACCACTCGCGCATCGCCTTCTTCTGTTCGGGCGAGATGTCGTAGGGGTCGATAATCTGTTGCTGTATGCGGTCTATGTCCAGCCCGTAAGCCCGTATGAGGTCTTCGATCTGCCACATGTACAACAGATATTCGGCGATATTCTCTTTTTTCTTTTGGCTGGCGATAATCATGTTGTTGCCTTTCTTTGCAAGTTGACCCTTCGGGGGGGGGTGAGCGGCAGCCCCGCGGCAATGGCCGGAGAGTCGTCCCCGAAATTGGCTGCAAAGTTAATACAAATCGTTTGCTGTCGCAATGTTACCGGGTAAAAATAAACGATAGTCCGCTCGCCGGCGCGTGCACGCGAGCGCGAGGGTGGGGTATGCGAAAAAAAGAAAACCGCCGTTGAACAAAAATGTACAGCGGCGGTTTTTGATTATTGACGAATAAGTTTTGTCAAATGTTCCGGATTCGGGTCTTTGGCGATGATAACACCCTCGGGCGAAATCAGATAACTGGCGAATCCTTTGCTCAGACGGTAATTGTCGAATATATCCGACCGTGAGCCGTCTTTGTCATAGAATTGGGTAGCTGCGTTCAAGCCGTCTCGTTTGATGGTCTCTTCGAAGACCTTGCGGTTGGTATCGAACGATACCGACACGAGGCTGATGTTTTCGAGTCCGCTCTTGTCGATTTCCCGGGCGTAGCGTATGTTCTCCATACGCGAGGGGGCGTCGTAGCCTGCCCAGAAGTTCAACAGTACGTACCGGCCTTTCAACGATTGGAGCGAGACGCTGTCATCGGCGTTTTGCAGGCTCAGCTGCGGGGCTCGCTCCCCCTCTTTCAGACCCGTTTTGTTCGGGTTGAAGGCCGAAGAAAACAACAAAATCAACGCCAGCATACCAATAACTGACTTGGTTTTCTTCATACTGAAGTGTTATGGTTCATACTAAATCTGACGTTGGGGGCATCACACCGAAACGGCAGACCCCGCTGATTTTCAGCGGTTAGTTCCTCTTGCTCGGGACGCTTCCTTTGCTGACGGGAACCCATAAATTCGACGGCAAAGTTGAAGGTTTTTAGGGAATTAACCAAATTTTGAACTGAGTTTAACATTTTTCAAACTATAATTATTTGTATATCAATGTATTATATAAACATTAACATTCTTGTTATACGGTGGGTAAATGCCGTTTGTTATATCATCTTTGGATAATTATCAATTCTAACACACCTAAGGGACTGCGCCAAAATTTATCATTTTGATACAGCCCCATATTCCTTTCTCTATCCTTGCATAGGAGAATTAAAAATCAGTATCTAATCGGGATAAATATTTGCTTTTCTTTTATAAAACCAAAATAATTTTAATAACTTTGTATGGTCATTCTGCGCCGGACCTGTTTATGGACAGGTAAGGGGAGGGATGGGCATACATATATATAAAGGGCGTTTACTTGGCGCTTTGGTTTTGACGATTCAAGAATCTCGCAAATTCTAAACAGTTAGTCAAAAGACAAAGCAGCGGTGAATGTCTCTCGGGGTGTATTATATACAACCGCCATTGCGCCCCGCAGGGGTGCAATGGAAATGGTGGATTTATATACATACATCGGCGTGGGGCTTTCGACGTTGCTCGTTTCGGCTAACTGGGCAATGCGAGAGCCTTTGAATCGTGGAACGGGCAACAGGTGTCGGCTCCACGTTTTTTGTATATATAGACGTTGTTAATCATTATTATTATGTCCGGCAAAAGGAGTCGTTGCAGGTAACTATGATTCTAAATAATGAAGTTGCACGAACCGCTAAAAGCTCTTTATGCTTCTAAATGGGAAGAGCTTTGCGACGCCTTGCAAACAGTGGTTTGCGGCGAGAAAACGGGGGTGAAACCGGCTTATCCGTTTTTGCTGGGGCTGACACGATGGGAAGACGACCGGCCCACAGAAAGCTGGTACACCGACGCAGATCTGAAAGTGATGGTTTTCGGACAGGAAACAAATTCTTGGGTAGGGAAAAATGACGATTTTGGCACGCCTCCTTCTCCTGTGTTCTCCCCTAATGTATCGGTGGAGGCCGTGATGGGGATTTATGAAGATTTTTATGCCTCTTACTACCATGACGGCACGTTCGGTTATAACGGGACACGTTATGGCACGTTTCATTATGGTTTCAACCGCTTTGCCATGTCGCTGAACGCAGCCTTTCCCGGCAAGCGTATAGCTTATGTATGGAACAATCTGGTAAAGATAGGTAAAGCGCAAGGTACAGGTTTCTGCGGCCCGGAGATTTATGCGTTGGAAAGAGCGCATTTCCCGGTTATCCGTGAAGAGATCGGTATCCTGAAGCCCGACCTCCTGCTTTTCCTGACCGGGACGTATGATGAACGTATCCGCGACAACTGGTACGATGCGCAATTTTCGGCGCTATCGCCTTATGCCGTAAATGAGGTGGCGCAAGTGATATCTTCGGAACTTTCCATTCCTGCCTATCGGACGAATCATCCGAGTGCGCGTTTGCCGAAAGGGGAGATGGAAGCGCGCTATCGGGCTATTGTAGATGATTTTGCAAGCAAGAGATAATAAAAGATGTTTAACAATTAAAAATATATAAAAATGGGATATTGTAACTGTAGATGGTGCGGTTGTAGATATGATTTTAAAAGCTCTACAGCAAATAATAAAGTTCGTTATTGCAGCAGGAGATGTGAAATTGAAGCCCAAAGATCTGAAATGGAAAGCAGAAGACTCCAGCAAGACTCTGGCCGTAGTGGCAGTAGCAGTAGTAGCAGTAGTAGTAGTGGTGGCGGTAGTGGCGGTAGTGGCGGTAGTGGCGGTAGTGGAGCCGGTTGTAGCCCGGCGATGATAAAATGGGGTGCTATTGTCTTTATAGTGCTTGTCCTAATTGCTATGTGTAGCGACGATAACGAGGAAGAAAAGCAGAACGATAAAACCACTCCACGCACAGAACAAGTGACCAAAACCAGCAAACGGGAAACACAGGCGGTTCGAAAGCCGGTAAAAAAGATGGAACTGGTGGCCGAAAATGTACCGACGGAAGAAACTCCACAAGTCGTTTCTGAGGAAGTGCCTGTCGCTCCTTCTACAAACGAGGAACAAGCAACTGCCCGACAGGCGAGTAAAGAACAAGTACCTGAAACCTCGATAGAGGAACAAGTAGAAAATGAGTTGGAAGCGGTGGAGGAAGAAACGCTTGAAAATGCCCTTGTAGAAGAATCTGTGTTTGACGTGGTGGAACAAATGCCGGAATTTCCCGGTGGCCGCGATCAATTGAATAAATACTATGAAAGTAATTTGCGATATCCCGAAGTGGCAATAGAGAACGGTATTCAGGGGCGTGTAATCGTGCAGTTTATTGTCAATACAGATGGCTCCATTTCCGATGCCACAGTAATACGCAGCGTTGATCCGGCTTGCGATGAAGAAGCGTTACGGTTCATAAACAGTATGCCGCATTGGACTCCCGGTCAGACAAACGGGAAAAATGTGAGGGTGCGTTATACATTACCGGTGACTTTTAGATTGATTTGATGGGTATGAGATGAAAAAATAGAGATTGTATAAACGCATGGTTTTTATTGACCGCATTGATGCGACAATCTATGGTATATTGAAAAAATGTTTAACAATTAAATTTTAACAGTATGCTAAGTAACGAAAAATCAACAGAAATAGTAAACCTGATTGAAAAATCAAAACACACAAATGCCGGGTTAGGGGGATACATTGTATATATGATTGTGCTTCTCGCCATACTTGTAGTAGATACTATCTATTACGAAACGCACACATGGTATAATGCTGATTACGACATATACAGCGGATTATTGGGGTTCGTCGTTTTTCTTTATACGACCATATATCTGTTTAATGGGACAGAGGGATACCGGATTATTTACGGTTGGAAGCGTTGGGTGTTGGGTCTTGTGTTTGCAATTTGGACGCTGCTCTCTGCATATGGGACATGGATTGCTTTGGAGCAAACCGGCGAAGAAATACACAGCAAAACCGGATACACGCAAACAGAAATGCTGGAATTGAGGCAAATCTACTTAGATGAGGGATATACCGAAGATGACTTCCAAGTGGACATGATGGTCGAAGTCCAAGACAATGAGCGATACGAACGCATATTTGCCCTTTTGTACATCGCCAGTTGTTGCGGCCTGTGGTATTGGACGGTGCCGGTCAAGAAGATAGAAAGTTGCAATGAAGAAAGCGATGAAGGTAATACTGAAGAATGACAAAATGCGAAAATTCGTATGCCTGCTGGCATGCGGGTGGGGCATACTTGGTTTATCTTCCTGTCAAGACACCCAATTGGCCGAACAATTAGACGGTACATGGCATACCTCTTTCACCCAAAAAGATGAAGACGGCATACCTTATACAGAAGAGGAAGATGTAAAATTTATATACATGAAATCTAACGCTAAAGACGGAGGTAAATTTAAGGAGAAGGTCACAATAGGGACAGCGACTGAATATTATACGGTGAATGAGAGTTACAAGATTGTTTGTACAATATCCGGCGAGTGGGAAATTATCGGAGGAGATTTGTACATGGGATATGACCTCTCCTCACTGGACGTGAAGGTGAAAGACCTGAATTGCGAACTTTCGTGGAATGCTGCCCTTGGAGCTTCCATATTGGGAATAGACTACAACAATATAAGGGCGGAGGAAATCCGCAAGGATACATATCGGGAAATGTACGAGTACTACAAGGATTCAAATAAAGAAAACGACTTGGGGTACTGTTTCTTGGATTTAAGTATAGAGGACAGTATCATGTCGTATAGTACAGCCGATCTCGGCCGTTTGAAATGGAGGCGTGTTGAATAGTAAGATGAAGTGTCGAAATTCAATTTTTGAAAAGATGAACTTTTAATTTGAATCCCAAAGGCTAAATAAAGGGTCGCGTCACTACTCTAAAACGGAGTTTGATGCGACCCTTTTAGGTGTTATAGGATGCGTCTCGACAAAAAGTTCAAACAAGTTTGACTTTCTGTATTCGACTTTTCATATCTTTGGATAAGATGCGGTTCGGCATAGGACAAATTGAAAACTTTGTTTTCCATTTGTCTCTGCGCTCGCCTTTCATTATCTTTGCACACGGTGCTATGAGAGTGTCGCTCGATTAGCCATTGAGTGAAGTTTGCCACGGAGCTTGTCGCTCGAGTGGGGTATTAACGTAAGATGTATAATAAATGAAACCGAAAACCGAAATTATACTGATTAACATATCGGGCGATGACAAGCCGGGTGTAACCACGGCATTGACCGAAGTATTGGCGCGTTACGACGCATTCATCCTGGACATCGGCCAAGCCGATATTCACCACACCCTCTCGCTGGGTATCCTCTTCAAGACCGACGAGACCAAGTCGGGCGACATTCTCAAAGACCTCTTGTTCAAGGCTTATGAGCTCGACGTGAATATCCGCTTCTCGCCCATCAGCGAGGAGGAGTACAACAGCTGGGTAGGGCTGCAGGGCAAGAACCGCTACATTATTACCATCCTGGGGCGTTGCATTACCGCCCGGCAAATCGGCGAGGTGACTCGCATTGTGGCCGAGCAGGGGCTGAACATCGACGCCATTCAACGCCTCACCGGTCGTATTCCTCTCGACGAGAGTATTCGCGCCCCCAAGTCGTGTATCGAGTTGTCGGTGCGGGGAACTCCCAAGGATAAGGAGGGCATGCAGTCGTCGTTTATGCAACTTTCGTCGCGGTTAGGCATGGATATCTCTTTGCAGGAAGACAGCATTTACCGCCGTTGCCGCCGCTTGATATGCTTCGATATGGATTCGACCCTGATCGAGACCGAGGTAATCGACGAACTGGCCATGAGAGCCGGAGTAGGCGACGAGGTGAAAGCCATAACCGAGTCGGCCATGCGTGGAGAAATCGATTTCTGCGAAAGTTTCGCTCGTCGGGTGAGCTTGTTGAAAGGCTTGGACGAGTCGGTGATGAAAGAGATTGCCGAATCGCTGCCCGTTGCCGAGGGCGTGGACCGCTTGATGCAGGTATTGAAACGAGCCGGATTCAAGATAGCCATTCTTTCGGGAGGGTTTACCTACTTCGGAAATTATCTGAAACAACGCTATGGCATCGACTATGTCTATGCCAACGAGCTGGAGATTGTCGACGGGAAACTGACCGGCCGCTACGTGGGCGATATTGTCGACGGCCGCCGCAAGGCCGAGCTGCTGAAACTCATCGCTCAGGTCGAGCATGTCGATATTGCCCAGACCATAGCCGTGGGCGACGGTGCCAACGACCTGCCCATGCTCAGCACCGCCGGACTGGGCATTGCCTATCATGCCAAACCCAAGGTGAAAGAGAATGCCAGCCAGTCGATTTCGACCATCGGGCTCGACGGTGTGCTCTACTTTATCGGATTTAAGGATTCGTTTATCTCCGAAACGAAATAACGTATAATATTGTCGCATCTCGAAATTGTTGCGATTGGCTATGAAACGAATTTGGTTGCTACTGTTAGTCTCGTTGTATGTCTGGGTGCATGTGCCGGCCCAGACGGTTGGTTTGGTGTTGAGTGGTGGCGGAGCCAAGGGTATAGCGCATATCGGTATCATCAAGGCGCTCGAAGAGAACAATGTGCCTATCGACTATGTAGCCGGTACGTCGATGGGGGCTATCGTGGGTGCCTGGTATGCCATGGGCTACACGCCCGACGATATGCTGAACCTGATTCTCTCCGACGACTTCAACCTGTGGTCGCGGGGTATCTTCGACGAGCGCTATGTCTACTACTTCAAGAAACCCGACCCGACGCCCGAAATCGTTACGTTCAACGTCGCTTTGCAAGACTCCACCAAGTTCGAGCCGCATTTCCTGCCCAACAGCCTCATCAATCCGTTCCCCATGAACTACGCCTTTATGAGCCTGTTTGCCCCCTATTCGGCCCAGTGCGGCGGGAATTTCGACAACCTTTTCGTACCTTTCCGGGCTGTGGCTTCCGACGTCTATCACAAGCGCGAGCTGGTGCTGCGCGATGGCGATTTGGGCGATGCCGTGCGGGCTTCGATGAGTTTTCCCTTCGTTTTCAAGCCCATCGAGATTGACAGTGTGCTGGTTTACGACGGGGGTATCTACAACAATTTCCCGGTCGATGTGATGAAGTCGGACTTCAACCCCGATATTATTATCGGCAGCATCGTAGCCTCTAAAATAGATAAACCCAAGGAAGACGACCTCATCAACCAAATCGAGAATATGGTTATGCAGAAGAGCGACTATACACTCGATCCCGAGGATGGTATTCTGATGCGGTTCAATCTGAGTGATGTGGGACTGCTCGATTTTCCCAAAGCCCGGCAGATTGCCAAAATCGGGTATGACTATGCCATGGAGCTGATGGACTCGATCAAGAGTCGTATTCCCCGAGAGTTGTCGCAGGAGACCCGGCAGTTGCAGCGCATGGTATTCAAGAGCAAGACTCCCGACCTGGTGTTCGACAGCGTCTCGGTCGAGGGGGGAAATCACCAGCAGAAGGAGTATATCAGGCGTCAATTCGAGACCGGCAATCGTTTTACCGACGAGGATGCCAAGGCGGCTTACTACAAGACTATCTCCGACGGGAAAATATCCGACCTCATACCCCACGCTCGCTACGACAAGGCGAGCGGCCTCTTCAATCTCGACCTCAAGGCCAAGGTGCACGACCAGTTGTCGGTGGGGATGGGAGGCTTTATCTCGTCGACCAGTTCGAACCAGATTTGCATCGGAGCCCATTACCGCACCGTGAGCCTCAACTCGCTCGATGTCGACCTCACGGGGCAGATAGGTCAGTCGTATACGTCGGGGATACTCTCGGCCCGGTTCGACCTGAAGACCGCCATTCCCATGTACCTCAAGATGCAGGCCGTCGCGTCGAAACAGAAGTTCTACCAGAACGAGACCCTTTTCTACTCCGACCGCATGCCCTCGTTTGTCACGCAGTCCGAGCAGTACGTGAAGCTGCGTTTGGGGTTGCCCTTCCTCACCAGTTCCAAAGCCGTCGTATCGGTAGGCTATGGCTCGATGACCGACAAGTATTACCAGTCCAATACCGTAGACTTCTCGACCAACGAGCAGGACCGCAGCCGCTACGACCTGTTTGTGGCCTCGATGAAGTTCGACCGCAACAACCTCGACAGCTACATGTATCCCACGGCCGGCACCGACTGTTCGGTGCTGGGGCTGCTTGCCTATGGCAAAGAGCGGTTCCGCCCCTACGACACCACTTTGCAGTCCAACTCGACACAAACCCTCTCGTGGCTGCAGCTCGAGGGCAACATACACACCTATCTCCCGATAAGCAATAAATTCGTGCTGGGCCTTCGCGGTAAGGCTGTCGTCTCGAGCAAGGGGCTCCTGAGCAACTATACCTCGACCATAGCCCAAGCTCCGGCCTTTACCCCTACGCCGCACAGCCAGACCATCTTCAACCCGGCCTTCCGCTCCACGCAATATCTGGCCGCAGGTGTCATTCCCATCTGGAAGATTATGAACAACCTGCAATTCCGCAACGAGTTCTACCTTTTTGCTCCTTTCCGACAGATATACGAAGGGGCCAATTACGAGCCCTATTACGGGCGGGCTTTCTCCAAATATCACTTTATGGGCGAGAGCTCGGTGGTGCTGAATCTCTCGTTTGCCTCGATAGCTCTCTATGCCAACTACTACGATTATCCCGCTCGCAACTGGAATTTCGGTATCAATATAGGTTTGTTGGTATTCAGTCCCAAGTTCCTCGAGTAAAAAAAATGGAGTTCTATGCGCCTGAAAATAGGACCGATAGCAGTTTCTGCAAAAAAAAGCGATAAAAAAACTCGAAAAAAAGATACACGCGAATAAAATTATACTTATCTTTGCATCCGCAAACGGCTCCATAGCTTAACTGAATAGAGCATCTGACTACGGATCAGAAGGTTACAGGTTTGAATCCTGTTGGAGTCACTCAGAGCAAAGCCGTCCGAGCGAGGGCGGTCGATATGAAAAAACAAAATTAAGGATTGGCTCCATAGCTTAACTGAATAGAGCATCTGACTACGGATCAGAAGGTTACAGGTTTGAATCCTGTTGGAGTCACTCAAGAGATAGTCGCTCTCACGGGTGACTATCTCTTTTTTTATACCTGTCGTTTCCCGCTCTCCTCTGTTTGCAAAATCACACCTCCCGATTATTTCGGGCTTCATATCTGCCTCTACTGGCTTTCCCGCCCGTTTCTGGTCTTGACGCAAGCGGCGAGATAGACTTCTCGTCGGCGAGTTCTTATGTATATCCGGGTCACCCGGTATCGGTCGGCTTCATTTTTTACAGAAGCTGTCGAGCTGGGAGCGTGAAGAGGCTTATAGTTTCAAATGGAATTATTATAATAGTATATAAACTATTTTATTAGTTTGCTTTCATAAGTCGGCTTGATGTCGACTGACCCGTAAAGAGCAAGGGCTGCATCCGATGTTTCGGGTGCAGCCCTTGGGAATAGACTCTTTTTTTAGTTTCCTTAGAATACGATAACCTTAACACCGTTCACCAGATAGATACCGGCCGGCAGGGCAATAGGTGTGCTGCCGGCAGCCACAGTGGTGCGGAGTACCTGGGCTCCGGTGAGGGCATAGACCGCAATCTCGGTCTCCTGGTCGGTGAGAAGCGTGATTTCGCCTCGACCGCTGATTACCTTCAGACCCGAGAGGGTAGTCTCGTCGACCGAGCCGGGAGTCTGGTTCGACAGAATCAAGTCGGTGAGCGACCATTGCGAAGCTTCTTCGCCACAGGTATATTTGAAGGCGACACGAACGGGAGCCGTCAAGCCCGAGAGCGTGATGGTACCCGAGGCTACGGTTTCGCCCGAACCTTCGGCCGGCCAGTTGGCCTGGTCGGTGATTTCGGTCCAGGTTGCCTCGGCGGGGCTATCCATGGCGTTGGGGTCGAAGTTTGTCGAGTAGAGCAGGAACAGGCCGGTGCCTTCGCTGCCGGTATACTTCGTGTAGGCCGAGAAAGCCAGGTATACCGTCTCGTTCGATACAGTGGGCGATACCAGCCAGGTTTCGCTGGACCCCTTGTTGTAGCCGTTGATTTGGGCACCGTAGTTCTCGTGCGACTCCCAGGGCAGGGTGCCGGTTACGCAGTAGTTGAGCCAGTCGCCCAGACCGTTTTTGAAACTGGTCACATAGGGCAGTTCGGCCGACGGGTTGACTACGGTCAGTTTGTAGCTGACGGCGGCACCTTCGTAGGTGTCGTTGGCGGCCACTTCGGCTTTGATTTCGGTCTCACCCACACCTTTGAGGGTCACGGTGCCGCTGTTGTCGATGGTGGCGACAGCCGTGTTGGAGCTGCTGTATGCGATGGGGCTTGCCGATTTTGAAGAGGCTGTGCTGCTGAAGGTATACCCCTCGGCAAAAGTTTTGTAGCGGTCTTTCCCGTTGTCAAAGGCCAATTCGGGCGAGATGCCGTTGTCGGCCTTCTTGAACAAGGTGAGGGTGAAGTAGTCCGAGTTGTTTTCGTTCGAGCTGGCATAGACACCGAAGGTACCCGACGATTCGCGCAACATGATGTAGCGGGTGTTGGTGTTTACGTTTTTCACGATGATACCTTTCGTGCCATCTGCGGCCGTCCACTGTTCCAGTGTGGCATCCTGAGCGTGGCTGGTGTTGAAGGTAAACTCGGTACCGTCGCCCTTGTAGGCCACGATGCGGTCGCCGTTGGTGATGGTGAGGGTACCGTTATCGGCTACGATGTCGAAGACGATGCTGGCATCGGGGTCGGTAATCGATGTTTTGGTACCGTCGGCATAAGTGAGAGCTACGGCTGTGAAGCGTTTGTTGAAGTCGTTGCTCATGGCTTGGTCGTTGGCCATGAATACGTATGACCCCGTAGTGATTTCACTGGCCGAAGCAATCTTGTTGAAGGTGCCCACCCCCGAATAGGTGGCTTGCAGACTGAATGAGCCGGTAGAGAGAGCGGCCAACAGGAGAAGAGTAGAAATTTTTTTCATAAGCAGTTATTTTATTTAAGGTGAATATGCAGGACTGACACTGATACAATCGAGAAGTGAAGGATTAGGGTTCAATGAAAGATTGTGTTTTTCATCATTCGATTCCTTCTGGTTTTTCTGTCTTTTACAAGGATAGCGAAAGTTGAGTGCAGAGGCCAACCGGAACAGGGGTCTGGGTTGGGCAATGTCAAACCGCCTCCTATCTTTCACAAAGATACGAAAAAAAGGAAACAAATGCACCTTTCGAGGGCATTTATTTCCTGTGACAAAACAATTTCTTGGATGGGTTTGGCCCGATTAAAGTCCCTTCTCGAGGGTGATGAGGGGGGTATCGGGGTGTTGGTAGAGCACGGCGTGGGTGTCGTCTATCGGGTAGAAGCCGGTCACCAGCTCGAGAGCCGCGAGCAACTGGGTCTCGGTTTCCATCTCGGGGCAGCTCTTGCGGGTAGAGGCCACCTGCGTGAAGGCAATGCCACAGGGAGTCCCGTCCAGTGCGATGTGCCCGAATATGCGGTTGCAGCCGGCAAAGCCCGAGAGTTTGGCCTCGGGTATGTCGATAACCAGTTTGGGCTGCTTTTCGGCGATGGCGGTTCCCTCGATGGCTGTCACTCGCCAGGCCCCGTTCAGCAGGTCGACCTGTCGCTTCTCGAGTGTCATTACGGTGCGGCCCCGACGATCGCACAGTCTGATGCGCAACTCGTCGCCGTGAGCCCGCTTGTAGGAGCGGGTATTGTTCAGGGCGCGGAGTACGGCGCGGTCGGTCACTTCGGGTCCGCAATCCTTTTGGGTCGAGATGAGCGACCCGAACTCCAGCTCGTTCTCGTCGCCGAGGGCGAAAGTGCCGTTCACTACGTTGCAGCCGTCGTTGCCATAGATGCGGCCGGTGGCCAGGTCGAAGGTGATTTCGGCCGGTGTTTCGCCCACCACGTCGTGGCGTTCGGCCGTGGCGATAATCCACGTCCCGCCGAACTCTTCGCGGGGGATGGTCGGTATCTTGCGGGGCTCTTGCGTTTCGGTCTCCTCCTTTTCGACGACAGCGCTCTTCTGGGTCGTTTTGCAGGCTGTAAACGACAGGAGCAACAGCACGCCCAGCGGGGTAAGCAACTTGTATCTCATGGTTCCGTATTTTATCTGTTTACAAAAAAAAAGTATCGGTGTGTGACCGGGCGGTTACTCCTCGTTCCGTTTCGGGAATCGGGTAGGACGTATCAGCAGCCGCAGCGTGGCGTTATAGGTGAAGTAGTACCAGCACCAGTTGAGCAGCGTGATAATCTTGTTTTTCATACCCAGTATGGATACGAGGTGTACTCCCATCCAGGTGAACCAGGCGGGACGGCCGTAGAGCTTCAGGTGAGGCAGGTCGGCTACCGCCTTGTTGCGGCCGATGGTGGCCATGTTGCCCTTGTCCTTGTAGTGGAAGGGGGTGTCGAAGCTCCCCTTGTTCAGATTCTGGGCCAGCAGTTCGCTCTGTTGGATGGCCACCTGGGCCACCTGCGGGTGGCCTTTGGGGTAATTCTTCTCGGTAAGCAGGGCAATATCGCCGATGGCAAAGATGCGGTCGCACCCTTTCACCCGGTTGTATTCGTCGGTGATGATGCGTTTTCCTCTGGCGATAGATTCGGCCGGGATACCCTCCAGCGGTTGGCCGGTGATACCGGCGGTCCAGATGAGGGTATGGCTTTTGATTTGCTCTCCGTTGTCGAGGCTTGCCACATAGTTCTCGAACGATTTCATGGTATGGCCCGTCATCACCTCGACCTCGAGCTCTTCGAGGTATTGGCGCGACTTGGTAGAGGCTTCGGTACTCATATTCTGCAAGAGGCGGTCTGAACCTTCGACGATAACGACGCGCATATCGCTAGGACTGATCTCGGGGTATTCCCGAGCCAGAATGTACTTCTTCATTTCACCCAAAGCACCCGCAATCTCTACTCCGGTAGGACCTCCGCCCACGACGGTAAAGCAGAGCAGCGTGCGGCGCGATTCGGCATCGGCGCAGGTACAGGCCCGCTCCAAGCAGAACAATATCTCGTTTCTCAGTCTGATAGCTTCGGCAGTTGATTTAAGGGTATAGACCCGTTCCCGCAATTCGGGCATGTTGAAAAAGTTGTTGGTCGTACCCGTGGCCAGCACCAGATAGTCGTACGGGATGGTCCCGGTGTTGGTGATGAGTTCTCGTTTTTCGGTATCGACCGAGAGGGCTTCGCCCATGTGGAACCGCACGTGACGCAGTTTGCGCAACTCTTTTCGGAAGGGGAAGCAGATGGCCGCCGGCTCGAGACCCGATGAGGCTATCTGGTAAAACAGAGGCGGGAAAGCATGAAAGTTTTTCCGGTCTACCAGTGTCACCCGGTATTGTCGGTGGTCGATTTTTTTCGACAGCAGGAAGCCTGCAAACCCGCCACCCACGATGACGAGGTGCTTCAACTCATTTTCGTTATGTTTGTCTGTTGTCATGTCTGTGTAAATTTTTGGGGGTGTAAAGATAATAAAAAAGTTTGGTCTGTTCCCTATAAGACAGCCGGCTGTAAAAAATGTTCATGGCGGTGGCGAGAAAAGAAAAAACTTATAAAATTTTCACGCCCTTGCGATGATTTCTCATTATTTGCGTACATTTGTCTGATAATCATGTTACGCGTTTAATGAAACTTACAATCAAGTCCTACACCATACTATTGTTGTTCTCGCTCTCTTCTCTCTGGTCTGTGGCTCAGATCAACACCGACCGGGTGATGAATATCGGGCGCAACGCTCTCTACTTCGAGGATTACATCTTGTCGATGCAATATTTCAATCAGGTAATCAAGGTGAAACCCTATATGGCCGAGCCCTATTTCTACCGGGGTATCGCCAAGCTCAGCCTCGACGACTACAAGGGTGCCGAGGAGGATTGCACGCTCTGTATCGAGCGCAACCCCTTTATCGTGAACGCTTACCAGGTGAGGGGTATCGCCCGGCAGAATCTGGGTAATTATCAAGGGGCCATCGATGACTATACCGAGGGGCTTCGCTATGCTCCCGAAGATCGTACTTTCCTGAACAACAAGGCGATTGCTGAGGTGCAACTGAAAAAATACGACGAGGCCGAAAAGAGTTTCGACAAGCTCATCGCCCTGCATCCCAACTACTACAACGGCTACATGAGCCGGGCACAGTTCTACCTCGAGAAGGGCGACACCATCAAGGCCATGGCCGATATCGACAAGGCTATCTCGATAGACAAGTACATGTCGGGGGCATACGCCCAGCGGGCCATCATCAAGGTGTTGCACGATGCCGACTACGACTCGGCGCTGGCCGATATGAACGAGGCCCTGCGGCTCGACCCCAAGGAGGTTTCGTACTACTTCAACCGGGCCCGCATCAAGTATCACCAGGACGATCTGCAAGGTGCCATGGCCGACTATGACCACATACTCCAGCTCGACCCCGGCAACACCATGACCCACTACAACCGCGGTCTCCTGCGCATGCAGGTGGGTGAGCGCAACAAGGCCATATCGGACTTTACAGAGGTAATCAAGGCCGAGCCCGACAACTACTTTGCCATCTACAACCGGGCCCTGCTCTACGATATGATAGGCAGTTACAGCAAAGCCATTGCCGACTTCGACGTGGTGCTGAAGCAGTACCCCGACTTTGCCGCCGGTTTCTTTGCCCGCTCCGAGGCCAAGCGTAAAATGGGCGATATGAAGGGGGGCGAGAAAGATTTCATGCTGGCCCTCGACCTGCAGAAGAAGACCAAGTACGAACCCATCGACGAGGCTACGGCTGCCGCCGGTACCACGAGCAAATCGGGACAGGCTGCCGACGAGCGTTCCGAGTCGGACAAGAACATCAACAAGTTCAACCAGATACTCGTGGCCGATGCCCAAACCGAGTACAAACCCGAGTATGAGAACAAGATACGTGGCCGGGTGCAAGACCAAAACGTGCAGGTGTCGATACAACCCATGTATGTGCTCACCTACTACGAGCGCCCCGATGCCGTGCGCCAGAACATCTACTATGTCAAGGAGCTGGAAGAGCTCAACGATACCCATGTTTTCGCCAAGAAACTGCTGCTTACCAACTCCGAGGCCGCTTTGCTCTCCGACCAGATCAACTACCATTTCTCTTCGATCAACGACTTCTCGCGTCTGATCGAGATCAACCCCTCCAACCCGTTGGCCTACTTCGGCCGGGCGGTCGACTTCATGCTCGTGCAAGACTTTGCCAGTGCGCTCGACGACCTCAACCGGGCCATTATGACCAGCCGCAACTTCACCATGGCCTACTTCCTGCGGGCTGTCGTGCGGGCCAAGCAGATTGAGTATGAAATCTCTTCGGCATCGGCTCAGAATCTCGACTTCCAGGCCCAGCGCAAGAAAGAGGGCAACGACTTTACCCCGATGGGCTTTGCGGCACTGGGGAACGAAAACCTGAAGATGGAGTACGAAATGGTATTGCGCGACTACGAAAAAGTGATTGAAGATTCGCCCCGATTCATCTATGCCTACTACAATCGCGGCAACCTGCGCTGCTCGCAACAAGACTATCGGGGAGCTATTGCCGACTACACCCGGGCCATAGAGTTGCGTCCCGACTTTGGCGACGCCTACTACAATCGCGGTCTCGTCTACTTGAGGCAGGGCAACACCGCTGCCGGTACTGCCGATTTGAGTAAAGCCGGCGAATTGGGCGTGGTGGCAGCCTACAATCTGTTGAAACGGTTGAGTGACTAAAAGATTTTTATAAATATCCGTTTCCGTAATGAAATAATTATTACTTTTGTGCCTTGGTATAAAGGTACACACCGGATGCCACCATATATGGAATAAAATTTGCGTATCAATATAGAGACGTTTTTCAAGAATTGTTGAAAAGATAAAGGAAAGAAAAGATGATTAAGATTACATTTCCCGATAATTCGGTAAAGGAATTTGAGTCTGGCATTACCCCTTTACAGATTGCCGAGAGCATCAGCCCCCGGTTGGCACAGGAAGTTCTTGCCGCAACTGTCAATGGTCAGGAGTGGGACCTTACCCGTCCCGTTACTGCCGATGCGGCCATCAAACTCTTCAAATGGGACGATCCCGAAGGCAAGCATGCCTTTTGGCACTCGTCGGCTCACTTGCTGGCCGAGGCCCTGCAAGAGCTCTATCCCGGTATCAAATTCGGTATCGGTCCGGCTGTTGAAAATGGTTTCTACTACGATGTAGACCCGGGCGAAGCTACCATTACCGCTGCCGATTTCCCCACCATCGAGGCCAAGATGCTCGAGCTGGCCGGTCACAAAGACCCCATCGTACGGAAAGAAATTTCCAAAGCCGATGCCCTCGACATGTTTGGCAAACGCGGCGAAGAGTATAAGGTCGAACTCATCAGCGAACTTGAAGACGGAACTATCACCACCTATACGCAAGGCGCATTTACCGACTTGTGCCGTGGCCCGCACTTGCCCAATACCGGGCTCATCAAGGCCGTGAAGATTACTTCGCTGGCCGGTGCCTACTGGCGCGGCGACGAAACGCGCAAACAGCTGGTGCGCGTCTACGGTATCTCCTTCCCCAAGAAGAAGATGCTCGACGAATACCTCGTATTGCTCGAAGAGGCCAAGAAACGCGACCACCGCAAGATTGGCAAGGAGATGGAGCTCTTTGCCTTCTCGCCCAACGTAGGTCCCGGTCTGCCTTTGTGGTTGCCCCGCGGTACCCAGTTGCGCGATCGCCTCGAGGCCATGCTGCGCAAGGTGCAGAAACGCTTCGGCTACCTGCAGGTAATCACGCCGCACATCGGTAACAAGATGCTCTATGTAACATCGGGCCACTATGCCAAATACGGCAAAGACTCGTTCCAGCCCATCCACACTCCCGAGGAGGGCGAAGAGTATCTGCTCAAACCCATGAACTGCCCGCACCACTGCGAGATATATAAAGTATCGCCCCGTTCGTACAAAGACCTGCCGCTGCGTTTCGCCGAGTTCGGTACGGTATACCGTTACGAGCAGAGCGGCGAGCTGCACGGCTTGACCCGTGTACGTTGCTTTACGCAAGACGATGCCCACATCTTCTGCCGTCCCGACCAGTTGAAAGAGGAGTTCCTCAAGGTGATGGATATTATCTTCATTATCTTCAAGGCCCTGAAGTTCGACAACTTCGAAGCTCAGATTTCGCTGCGCGACCCCGTTCACCGCGAGAAATATATCGGTAGCGACGAGAACTGGGAGAAGGCCGAACGTGCCATCGTAGAGGCTTGCGAGGAAAAAGGGTTGAAAGCCCGTGTAGAGTATGGCGAAGCCGCCTTCTACGGACCGAAGCTCGACTTCATGGTCAAGGATGCTCTGGGCCGTCGCTGGCAGCTGGGTACGATTCAGGTCGACTACAACCTGCCCGAGCGTTTCGAACTTGAATACACCGGCAGCGACAACCAGAAACACCGCCCCGTCATGATTCACCGTGCCCCCTTCGGTTCGATGGAGCGTTTTGTAGCCGTGCTCATCGAGCACACCGGCGGTAAATTCCCCTTGTGGCTCACCCCCGACCAGGTAGCTATCCTGCCCATCAGTGCCAAGTACAACGACTATGCACAACAGGTAGCCAGCCAGTTGGCCGAGCAAGATATTCGTGCCATCGTCGACGATCGTAACGAAAAGATTGGCCGTAAGATTCGCGACAACGAGATGAAACGGATTCCCTATTTGCTCATTGTTGGTGAAAAAGAGGCCGAAAATGGTGAAGTTTCTGTAAGAAAACAGGGCGAAGGTGATAAAGGTTCGATGAAAATTGCTACCTTTGCCGCAAATTTAAATGCAGAAGTAGAAGAATTACTCAAAGAATGGTAATCTGAATGGAGAAAAAACCACAACCACAACCACAACCGCAGTCCGGTAGGCCTAACAGACCTATGCCTGCAAAAAAGAATGACATTAAAGATCAATATCGTGTCAACGAACGCATCCGTGCCAAAGAGGTGCGTCTGGTCGGCGATAATGTAGAGCAGGGTGTTTACACCATACAGGAAGCTATGCACATGGCCGACGAGCAAGGTCTCGATTTGATCGAGATTTCTCCCAATGCAGTACCGCCTGTATGCAAGATTCTGGATTATCAGAAATTCCTCTATCAGCAGAAGAAACGGCAGAAGGAGCAGAAGGCCAAATCGACCAAGATTGTGGTGAAGGAGATTCGTTTCGGACCGCAAACCGACGATCACGACTACAACTTCAAGTTGAAGCATGCCATCGGCTTCCTCAACGAAGGTGCCAAGGTGAAAGCCTACGTATTCTTCAAAGGCCGCTCGATTCTTTTCAAGGAGCAGGGCGAGGTGCTGTTGCTGCGTTTTGCCAACGACTTGGAAGACTATGGCAAGGTAGAGATGATGCCGGTTCTCGAGGGGAAGCGCATGATTATCATGATAAGCCCCAAGAAAAAGTAAGAAGAGATAGGACAGACTATTCATTCAATTATAAAATTAAAATTTAGTAAAATGCCAAAGATTAAAACTAATTCCGGTGCCAAAAAGAGGTTCGCCCTTACCGGAACAGGAAAAATCAAGAGAAAACATGCTTACAAAAGCCACATTCTGACGAAGAAGACGAAAAAGCAAAAAAGAAACCTCACTCACATGACTACGCTGAAGACGGTCGATGTGAACAATGTAAAAGCATTGCTGGGCTTGAAATAATGCTCGACGGGTTTCCGAAAAATTTTCTCACACAAAAGAGTAGTTTCAAAATTTATTAACCGAATGTTTTTAGCTTGAAGTTTACCTTGAACGGTAGCGCTAACATTCAAAACAAAAAAAACTATGCCAAGATCAGTAAATCACGTTGCTTCAAGAGCAAAAAGAAAAAAGATTCTTAAACTTACCCGCGGTTACTATGGTTCGCGCAAAAACGTCTGGACCGTTGCCAAAAATACTTGGGAAAAAGGTTTGACCTATGCTTACCGTGACCGCAAAAACAATAAGCGTAATTTCCGTGCATTGTGGATTCAACGTATCAATGCAGCCGCTCGCCTCGAAGGCATGTCCTACTCGAAACTGATGGGCGCCCTTCACAAAGCCGGCATCGAAATCAACCGCAAGGTTCTCGCCGACCTGGCCATGAACAACCCCGAGGCTTTCAAGGCTATCGTCGAGAAAGTGAAATAAGAGAGACGCATAATCTTCTTTTATTATAGCTGTTTAGGGATTCCCGCACAGGGGGTCCCTAAATTTTTTTATCGAAATATTTTGTTTATTCAAAGGAATTGTATAGCTTTGTATCAAAGAGAAAGAGAAAGCCCGGTCGTATCAGAGTAGATTGGGAAACTCATCAAAAATTATGAAATGCCGAGACACGCTTTCCGTTCCAATGGCGGGCCACAACCTTTCGAGGTTTGCTTTGCACGGTGGATTACAAAGGAGCGGGGGCCCTCAAATCCTGTCTATCGGAGTTTCATCGCATCCTTTGATACGACCCCTTATATAGCCCGGTTCCCTGCACGGAGTCGGGCTTTTTTATAGGGGACTATTATTCGTTGAATATCATAATTATAAAGGGAAATGAAACGTATGTTTGCAAGCCTCGTACTCGCTCTCCTCTTGAGTACGGCAACGGCTTGGGCCGAGTCGCTGGCTACTCTCCAGCAACAGGCCGAAAGCGGAAACAGTGATGCACAGTACGATTTGGCCATGTGCTACTGGAAGGGGGAAAAGGGGGCCCCGAAAGATGACAGCAAGGCTTTTTATTGGGCCAAGAAATCGGCCGAGCAAGGCGATGCCTATGCCCAGTCGTGGGTAGGCTATTTCTATGAAAATGGTTACGGCACCGCACGGGATTTCGGTGAAGCGGCGTACTGGTATCGCCGCAGCGCCGACCAGGGCAACCGCTTCTCGCAGAACAATCTGGGCGAGTGCTACTACTACGGACGGGGTGTCGAGCGGAACTACGAAAAGGCGGCCTCGTGGTACAAGAAGGCGGCCGACCAGGAGTTCCCTTCGGCCTGCTACAACCTGGGCTGGTGTTACGAAAATGGGGAGGGGGTTGCCTCCAACCGGTCGCTGGCCATCAGTTACTATCGCAAGGCGGCTGCGAGCGGCAATGAGGATGCCCGCCAGCGGCTGTCCAAACTGGGCCTGTCGGCCGACGGCAGTTCCACAACGTCGGCCTCGACGGCATCCACTTCTTCGTCATCGTCGGGCTCGCATGTCGACCCCTCGACGTTGGTCAATGCCCAGTCGGGAATCGATGTGTCACAGTATGTGCTGGGGCAGCAGTATTTCGACGACGGGAACTACGAGCAAGCCGTGTACTGGTGGCGTCAAGCCGCAAAACAGGGATATGGCAAAGCCTCGTTGCAATTGGGCGAGTGCTACTACAACAGTTTGGGTGTGGACCGCAACTATAAGACAGCTGCCTACTGGTATACCGAGGCTGCCGAGCAGGGCGAGAACGATGCCTGTTTCAAACTGGGCGTCTGTTATGAAGAGGGTATTGGTGTAATCCGGGATTACCAGATAGCCTTCAAGTATTACGAGAAGGGCAATTTCATGCTGGCGGCAGCCCACTGTTGCCGCAAGTGGCTGCAGCAGCAGAACCGTACGGATCTCAACTACCTCACGCTTTCGATTGCCGAGCTGCTGTTGATGTCGAGCAAGGGCGATGCTTTGGCACAATGCTATATGGGCCTTTCGGCATATATCGATAGCGACCTCTCCAAAGCCAAGGCCTGGTTCCAGAAGTGTGTGGACAATGCCAACGCCACCTCTTTGAGTCGGACGATAGCCCGCAAGTATATCGCTTCGATCGAAGAGGGCGAGGAGGAGACCGATGCGCTGATGGAGTTCTTCGGCTTTTAGCGCGGAGTGGGTGGGGGAGAGAGCACCCTCTCCCTCGGACTAAATATCAATCGCCATTTGAGTGCAAGTTTTAGGAATAAATTGTAACTTTGCAGGGATAAAAACCGCACATGCCGGCCGAGGTGTAAGGTTCTCGTGTTCGAGGCTTTGGATACTGGTGCCGGGGTGAGTTAAAAAAAAAGATTAGTTATGGCCGATACGGTAGCGCAATTTGAGCATGTAATATCTATTTGTCGGGATCTGTTCGTCAAAAAGCTGAAAGACTATGGCGCTTCGTGGCGCATCCTGCGTCCGCAGTCGCTCACCGACCAGATTTTTATCAAGGCAAAACGCATCAGAAGCATCGAGACGAAGGGCGAAAGCAAAATCGATGAAGGCATTCGCTCCGAGTTTATCGGCATTGTCAACTACGGTATCATCGGGCTCATCCAGCTGCATCTCGGCTATGCCGATACCGAGGACATCAGCAACGACGAGGCCCTGGCCCTCTACGACAAGTACATGACCGAGACCAAGACCCTCATGTATGCCAAGAACCACGACTACGACGAGGCGTGGCGCAGCATGCGCATCAGTTCCTATACCGACCTGATTCTGACCAAAATCTGCCGTACCAAGCAAATCGAAGACAACGAAGGCAAGACTCTCGTCTCGGAGGGTATCGATGCCAACTACATGGACATGATTAACTACTCGCTGTTTGGCCTTATAAAGATAGAGTATGGAGAGCAAGACGATTAACGAGAAACGCAAAGCCCTTCTGATACAGTGGCTTGTTTTTCTCTCCCGCCTGATTGTCGGGGGGACGTTCGTCTTTTCGGGCTTTGTAAAAGCCGTCGACCCATACGGTACCGCCTATAAGTTTGAAGACTATTTCGCCGCATTTCACCTCGAGTTTCTCTCGTCGTTCACTCTGCTCTTCTCGGTAGCCCTCTCGGTGGTCGAGTTTTTGCTGGGTGTTCATCTGCTGTTCGGGTCGTACCGCAAGTCCACGCCGCGGCTGGTCTTCCTCTTCCTCTGCGTGATGACCCCTCTCACACTCTATCTGGCCATTGCCAATCCCATATCCGATTGCGGCTGTTTCGGCGATGCCGTCCATCTGAGCAACTGGGCCACCTTCTTCAAGAATGTCGTTCTGTTGGGTGGTGCCATATTTCTGCTCTATACCAACAAGCGGTTGCGAGCCCTCTACAACAAGGAGGTGCAGTGGCTCACGGGGCTCTATTCGCTGGTCTTTGTTCTCTTCTTTGCCTATATCGGCATCAATTACCAGCCCTATCTCGATTTCCGTCCCTACAAGATTGGGGTCAACATACCCGAGGCCCTTGCCGCCAGCGAGCCTCAGCACGAGTTTATCTTCATCTATGAAAAGGATGGGCAGCAACAAGAGTTTTCCCTCGACAGTCTCCCCAGCGAAGAGGAGGGGTGGACCTTTGTCGACCGGCGCGAAAAGGTGATTGAGAGCACCCGGCCGCAGGCGCCTGCCATCGACGAGTTTACCGTCTATCGGGGCGAAGACGATATTTCCGACGAAATTCTGAGCGACGAAAACTACCGCATCCTGTTGCTTTCGCCCGACCTCGAACGGGCCGACGACAGCGAGGTAGACCGCATAAACGAGCTCTACGACTACTGTGTGGAGCGGGGTTACGCCTTTGCTTGCGTCACCGCCTCGAACCCGCGGGGTATAATAACCTGGCTCGAGAATACCGGAGCCGAGTACCCCTTCTACTTCATGGACCGAACCACCATTCGCACCATAGCCCGGGGCAATCCCTGCGTGCTGTTGCTCAAGGGGGGCACCATCTTGCGCAAGACCGCACCCTCGCAACTGCCCGACGAGACCCTGCTCACCCAGCCGCTCGACCAGCTCGACTACGGCCGGCCCGAGGTCTACAGGCCCCGCCATCGCCTGGGATTCATCGCGATGCTCTATGTCATACCCATGCTCTTCTTGCTGTTGACCGAGAAGACCGTGGCCATGATTATCGGGCGGGTGAAGCTGTGGAGGCTCAACCGCATACGCCGCCGGCGCAAAGCCGAGCATGAAGCCTTGAAGGCTGCAGAGGCTAAGGCGGCAGGCGCATCGCCCCAACCCGAAGAGGCAGCCCCAGCGGCTGAATCTGATTCGCCCGGGAGCGAACCGAAAAACGAGAATGAGAAACAAAACGAAATACAATAATTTTTTTAACCTCTAAAAAAGATTTGTTATGAGAAAAAACATTGTTGCAGGAAACTGGAAAATGAACACGACCGTTCAAGAGGGCGTGGCTTTGGCTAAAGAAATCGATGCCGCTCTGGCCGGTGTAACTACCAAATGCGATGTAATCATCGCCACTCCGTTCACTCACCTGGTATCGGTTGTAAACGCTATCGACACCAAACGTATCGGTGTAGGTGCCGAGAACTGTGCCGACAAGACCGAAGGCGCATTCACGGGCGAAGTTTCGGCCAAGATGGTCGCTTCGACGGGTGCACAATACGTAATCCTCGGCCACTCCGAGCGTCGTGCCTATTATCACGAAACTCCCGAAATCCTGAAAGAGAAAGTCCTCCTGGCTCTGGCCAACGGTCTTACTCCCATCTTCTGCATCGGCGAAGTTCTGGAAGAGCGCGAAGCCGGCAAACACTTCGATGTCGTAAAAGCACAGGTAGAAGAGTCGCTCTTCAACCTCTCGGCCGAAGACTTCGGTAAAATCATCCTGGCTTACGAACCGGTTTGGGCCATCGGTACCGGCAAGACTGCTACGGCCGACCAAGCCGAAGAGATTCACGCCTTCATCCGCAAGACCATTGCCGAGAAATATGGCAACGAAGTAGCCGAGAACACCTCGATCCTCTATGGTGGTAGCTGCAAGCCCAGCAACGCTGCCGAGCTCTTCGCCAAACCCGACGTAGACGGTGGTCTGATTGGTGGTGCTGCCCTGAAAGCCGACTCGTTCATGGGCATTATTACTGCATTCTAATAAAATAGATTTTCACAGAGGCTGCAAAAGTGGGAATAAATTCTTATTTTTGCAGCCTCATTGTTTTTGAAAAGTTGTAGGTTATGCGCAAATCACATGTAATACTGGCCCTGCTCGTGATAGGAGCGGCAGGCGCGACGGCACAAGCCCAGGTCGCAGTCTCCGACACCTCGATAGTACAGTACCTCGAGCGTCCCGAGACCGGTGGCAAAGTGAAAGTGGTGCAACCGGCCGAGCTGGCCAAGCGGGTAAGCCGGGCCGAAGGCGTGGTCAAGTACGACGGCAACAAGGGCTATGCCCAGTCGTCGGGATTCCGCATTCAGGTCTTCTCCGACAACGACTACCGCACCGCCAAGAACAATGCCCTCTACAAAGAGGGGCTCATCCGGCAGGCCTTCCCCGAGCTGGACACCTATGTCACCTTCACTTCGCCCTTCTGGCGGCTGAGAGTAGGCGATTTCCGTTCCTACGAAGAGGCCGGCAACGCCCTGCGGGAGTTGAGGCGGGAGTTCCCCCAGATGGCTCGCGAGATGCGAATTGTGCGCGATAAGATACAAATACAGATACATCAAGGATTTACCGAATAAATTAGATTCATGGATGAACAGGTTATGAGCCCGGAAGAGCAACAACGGGTTTGCAAGGAATTGGCCGAACACTATCGGGCTATCATCTCTCTATTGGGCGACGACCCCGATCGCGAAGGGTTGCGCAAGACCCCCGAGCGGGCCGCCAAAGCCATGATGAAATTGACCAGAGGCTATCGTCAGTCGGCACACGACGTCATATCTTCGGCCATTTTCGAGCATACGGGTTCGCGCATCGTCATCGTGCGCGACATCGAGTTTTACTCCTTCTGCGAGCACCATCTGCTCCCCTTCTTCGGGAAGGTGCACGTAGGCTATATCCCCACCAAGGGCATCGTAGGGCTCAGCAAGGTAGCCCGCCTGGTCGAGGTATATGCCCGCCGCTTTCAGGTGCAGGAGCGTCTCACGGCGCAAATCTGCCACAGCTTGGCCGATACCCTCGAGGCCGAAGGGGTCATCGTCATGGTCGAAGCCCGTCACCTCTGCATGCAGATGCGGGGCGTCGAGAAGCAGGGAGCCGTCACCGTTACCTACGATTGTACCGGTAAATTTGAGCAACCCGAGTGGCGCCGCGAATTTTATTCGCTCATCGGTAAAAATTCTTGCGAGCAATAACCAATTATTTATCAAACAGTAACCCGTTTTGATGAAAAAAATGTTTGAGAAAATTTCGCAAAGCTCTTGCATAAGTCAAAAAGAGGGTTTATCTTTGCACTCGCAATCGCGAAAATAGCTCAGTTGGTAGAGCACAACCTTGCCAAGGTTGGGGTCGCGGGTTCGAGTCCCGTTTTTCGCTCGACCATCGGAAAGCGTTCCGAAAAAGGCTTTGAAATGATGAAATGCGAAAATAGCTCAGTTGGTAGAGCACAACCTTGCCAAGGTTGGGGTCGCGGGTTCGAGTCCCGTTTTTCGCTCCATCGGTATCTCTATCGATGTACAATAAATGCCCAGGTGGCGGAATTGGTAGACGCGCACGTTTCAGGTGCGTGTGTCGAGAGGCATGCAGGTTCGAGTCCTGTTCTGGGCACCAAGATGAGAGACGAGATACCGTATGTCCGGGTGGTGGAATTGGTAGACACGCTACTTTGAGGGGGTAGTGGGCGTTGGCTCGTGTGAGTTCGAATCTCATCTCGGACACTCGAAAAGGTCGGTAATCTTGCGGTTACCGACCTTTTTGTTTTTGTGCCCTTCTGGCCCCGTATCCCCTGCGAGGGGCCTCGCCTGTCATACCACGCTACGACGCGGTATCCAGAAATACCCAGCCCGTCATTTCGCATTCGATGCGGAGGTTTGGGGCATACCGCACTTGATGCGGTATCCAGAAATTTTCTCAAGCCTATTCGGTGGTCAATCTGTTGGAGGTTATTGTGCGGGGTGGGGTAAATCCGGTAAGTCTATTTGTGGCAAGGAGAGGAAGGTCTATATCTTTTTTTCCCGATTTCTGTAAAGGAGAAAAATGAATGGCTGAATAGCAAAAGCGGTGTTATTTATTTTGTATTTTCTTAATTTAATCTATATTTGTAGATAATTTGAATTTACAGGGACTGTATTTCAGGGGACGACAGACGTATCATTTATCATAAAACCCGACGACCATGTGGAAGTGGATATTCAAACCGATAGTTTGGATTTTTTCGAAATTCCTGAAGCTGCCGCTGTGGAGGCAGATGGCTATTCTTGTGGCCGTTTCGGTGATTACGCTCGTGCTGATGACTGCCAGTTTCGGGCATAAGGCCGATTACCGGACTGTCGCTGTGTCCGAGGGGCCGATGTTTGTGGGGCGGGGAGGTGATCTCTCCGATACCTTGCATATTTCGCCGGGCGATTCGCTGCGACTGTTGGCCCGGCAGGGCGAGATGGTCTGGGCCGAGACACCCGACGGCCGTTTCCGGGGCGTGATTCCGGCCGGGGTGGCGGTGGCTCCCGAGGGGTTGCCGGAGCGCTCACTCAAGCAGGACCGTAAGATTTCGTTCCGTAAATACCTCCGAATGATTGACGACCCGGATTTTTCGATGGAGCGGCTGTACGATCGGGTGACGGTCAACAGCGTGAAGACGACACCCGACTCGATTGTGGTGGTGTCCAATCTGGTGCTGCTCGACGACTGGTGGAACATGTTTCGGGTCTCATTTACCTTTAACCCCGACGGCTCGTTTGCCGGGTCGCATTATTGGCCTACCTCTTTCCGACATTGGCTTTCGGCGGTTACCTCGCACGAACCGATGATGGGGGGCGATGGCTTGCGGGCTCATATCACCGACCTCTTTTCGTGGGTCATTTCGCGCCCCGAATTTCCGGCCGTGATGTCGACCTGGCTGCTGTCGGGGATATTCCTGAATCTGGTTCCCTTTCTGCCGCTCTGTCTGCTCATGGGGCTGCTGGCGTTGCGTCGCCCGCTCTACTATGTGCCCAACTGGGCGGTCAATCTGCTGATAGCGGCCTGCATTCTTTTCGGTTTCTGGCTGTGGCCCAAGCTGATGCTGTTGCGGGGCTATCCCTTTATCTCGGCCTATCCGCTGGTATGGGTCATTACCATTCTGGTCGTGGGGCTCTTCTGGGGGCTCTACCGAGGGTTGAGGTGCCCTCGCTGCAAGCGGCTCGAAGATCACGAACTGGTGAGTACCGAGGTACTCAGCCAGCGGTATAGGGACCGGAAGGGCGAGGCGGTGAAGCGCCGCACGCATACCGGCACGACGACCGCCTACACCGAGCGTACACGCAACGGGCAGGTGGAGGGGCGTGAAAAGGAGTGGGAAGAGAAGCACTTCGACGAGGAGGTCGAGACCTGGGTCGACCGGGTGCGCATCGACAAGGTGAGGGAGCTGTACCGATGTCGCCATTGTGGTCACGAACGGGTGAAGATACGACGCAAGGAGTCGTGGGTGAGCCGCCGCGATACCGGTAGCGAGAATCGCAAGACCTCTGATTTCAAACGATTTTGAAGGAACTTCCCGGGTGTACGGCCTCAGGCTGTTGCGTTCGGGAGTGTCAGCCCGCTGTCCCGTTCCCTGTTGCAGGGGGCGGGACATTTTTTTGTGTCTCGGGCGCTGTCGGTCGGGGTGGCCGGGAGGGTGTCGGGTGCGGAGGTGTGAGGATAGATAGTCTGCCCCTGCCAGCGGCCGGAACTGCGGTAGCCCAGGTCGTTGACCTGAAGCAGAAGTCGGGCGGGGGCTTGAATGTCGAGCGAGCGCAAGGTTTTGGTAAACTGCTCGCGGCGAGCCAGTACGTCGACCGTTTCGAGGGCTTCGCGGAAGGGAGCCGACTCGAACGAGAAGGCCATCACTCCCGGGGCCGAAAGGGTGTGCAGGAAAGTACCGTTGCGCAAAGGATAGTGGCGCACGGATATTTCGTCATGCGTGTGGTATACAGGTCGATAGTCGTTTGAGAGCAGACGGGGCAGCCGCCGGGCAAGGCTCTTCTGCTCTTGTGGGGAGGTGCGGTACCACAGGGTCACATTGCCGTCGCGGGTGAACGAAAGTACGATGGTATCGACTTCGGGCAGGGCCGATGCCGTGCGAATCTCTTGCCACAGGCGCACCAGCGTGCGGGCGCGTTGCCAATAGGGCAGGGCGGCGGTCGAGTCGGGCGGCAGGGCCGGGGTGGTCTCGAGAATGGCCCGGCTCTCTCCGGCCGGGATGTAGTCGTAGGGCGAGGCCGTTTGGCAGGCTTGGGCGAGCCGGTAGTTTTGCCGCGCGATATAGCCACCCGCGAACAAGATGCACAGGACGATGCACAGTATGCTGATATGTCTGGGATTCACCCTATTGGCCTGCATGATTGACAAATATAACGATAATATTCGAAAAATGAACGGTCGAGGGGGTGAAAAGCATTTCGGGCAGGGCGGGTATAACGGTGTTGATAACTTATTCATTTATTCTTGCGAATTAGTCGGTCGAGCCAAAAATTTTCATTACATTTGTTCGTTAAAGAGATGGGGAACCGTTCGGCCTGACGGCGGTTCGCCTGCTCGGGCCTGCGGGGCGCTGTCCTTTTGCAGGGAAAACAGGCTAAGAAACAAATAAACAAAAAGATATATCTATGAAATTTATCGTATCCAGCACCTTGTTGCTATCACATTTGCAGACTATCAGCCGGGTAATTAACTCGAAAAACTCGATGGCTATCCTCGACAACTTCCTGTTTCGCCTCGAGGGCACGCGCCTCTCGATGACCGCATCGGACCAGGAGACTACCATGACTACGGCTATCGACGTGATGGAGGCCGAGGGCGAAGGCGTCTTTGCCGTGAATGCCAAAATCTTGCTCGAACCCCTCAAAGAGTTGCCCGACCAACCGCTGACTTTCGAAATCGACGACAATAATCTGGAAATTTTCCTCTATTTCCAGAATGGCCGTTACAACTTTATCGGCGTGAATGGCGACGAATATCCCACCAAGATGCCGATGGATACCTCGGCCGTAACCCTCTCGCTCGATGCGCAACAGCTGCTCGGCGGCATAGGCTGCACGCTGTTTGCCACGGCCGAAGACGAGTTGCGCCCCATTATGAACGGTATCTATCTCGACATCTTCGAAGACAGTATTTCGTTCGTGGCTTCCGATACTCACAAGCTGGTACGTTTCAAAAATCAGGCCGTGGCTCCCGGGGTGCGTGCCTCGTTTATCCTGCCCAAGAAACCGGCCAATCTGTTGAAGTCGATTCTGCCCAAGGAGAACGGCAACGTAGAGCTCTCGTTCGATTCGAAGAATGCCTGCTTCAAGCTCTCCGATTTCGTACTCAACTGCCGCCTTATCGAGGGGCACTATCCCAACTACAACTCGGTAATCCCTACCAACAATACCAACCGACTTATCATCGACCGCTCCCTGTTTGTGAATGTGCTGCGTCGTGTGTCGGTATTTGCCGATGCCGCTTTGGGTCTGGCCAAGCTGCAGCTGAAGAACGGCGAGCTGCTCGTGTCGACCGAAAACAAAGACTACTCCATCTCGGCCGAGGAGAAGGTGGCCTGCAACTACACGGGCGACGACCTCACCATCGGCTTCAAGGCGTCGTTCCTCATCGAGATACTCAACAATATCCCCTCTACCGAGGTGCTGGTCGAGCTCTCCGATCCCACCCGTGCCGGTATCATCGTACCGCTGGAGAACAAGGAGAACGAAGACCTGCTCATGCTGTTGATGCCCATGATGCTCAGCGATTTTTAATCAACCCAAGCTATTGAACAGTAAATCATGCAACTGAACTTAAAGAACCCGCTCGTCTTCTTCGACCTGGAGACGACGGGTACCAATATTACCACCGACCGCATTATCGAACTGGCCTATGTCAAGGTGTTCCCTAATGGCGAGGTGGAAGAGAAAGACATATTTGTCAACCCCGGCATGCCCATTCCGCCCGCTTCGACGGCGGTGCATCACATTACCGACGAGATGGTGGCCGACAAGCCTCTTTTCAAGGAGGTAGCCCGCAACATCGCCAAGGTGTTCGAGGGGGCCGATATTGCCGGGTTCAATTCCAACCGCTTCGATGTGCCTTTCCTTATCGAAGAGCTGCTGCGGGCCGGCGTCAATCTCGACATCTCGAAACGCAAGTTCGTCGACGTGCAGACCATCTACCACATCATGGAACCCCGCACCCTCAAGGCCGCCTACAAGTTCTATTGTGGCGCGCCGCTGGTCGATGCCCATTCGGCTCTGGCCGATACCCGGGCCACCTACGAGGTCTTCAAGGCGCAGCTCGACCGCTATACCGAGGCGGTGAAAGACGAGTATGAGGGAAAATACCTCACTAACGACATCGACTCGTGGGTATCGTTCTCGACCCAAAACCGCAACGTCGATTTCTCGGGCCGCATCATTCTCAACGAGCACGATGTGCCGGTATTCAATTTCGGCAAGTACAAGGGGCGTTCGGTCGAGGAGGTGTTCCAGCTCGAGCCCAGCTATTACAGTTGGATGATGCAGGGCGATTTCCCCCTGAATACCAAGAATGTGATTACCGAGATATACACCCGCGCACGCCGTCGCTTCTGAGGTGCCCGGGTCTCTCTCCAAAGATTCGAAACTATGTTGAAAGGCAAACATATCATACTGGGTATTACGGGCAGCATCGCTGCCTACAAAGCCGCCTATCTGCTGCGGTTGTTCATCAAGCAGGGCGCCGAGGTGCAGGTGGTGATGACCCCTGCGGGCAAAGAGTTTATCACACCCGTCACCCTCTCGTCGTTGAGCGGGAAGCCTGTGGTGAGCGAATTTTTTACCGCCAATACCGGCGAGTGGCACAGCCACGTAGACCTGGGCCTGTGGGCCGATGCCATGATTGTAGCCCCCGCTACGGCCTCGACCATCGGCAAGATGGCCCACGGCATAGCCGACAACATGCTCGTGACCACCTACCTGTCGTGCAAGGCGCCGGTGTTTGTGGCCCCGGCCATGGACCTCGATATGTATGCCCATCCGTCGACCCGGCACAATCTCGAGCTGTTGCGCTCCTATGGCAACCACATCATCGAGCCGGCAACCGGCGAGCTGGCCAGCCACCTCACCGGCAAGGGCCGCATGGAAGAGCCCGAGCAGATCGTGGCCGTGCTCGACCGGTTCTTTGACCGCCCGCAGCCGCTGGCCGGAAAGCGGGTACTCGTGACGGCCGGGCCCACCTACGAAAAGATAGACCCGGTGCGATTCATCGGCAACTACTCGTCGGGCAAGATGGGTTTTGCCCTGGCCGAGGCCTGTGCCGAAGCCGGAGCCGAAGTGACTCTCGTGGCCGGGCCGGTGAGCCTGACGACCTCGCATGCGTCGATACATCGGGTCGATGTGGAGTCGGCTGCCGAGATGTACCGGGCCGCCGTCGATGCCTACGACCGGGCCGATGCCGCCATCATGTGTGCCGCTGTGGCCGACTACGCTCCCGAAACGGTGAGCGACGTGAAGCTGAAACGGAGCGGCGACGAGCGTGTGTTGCGCCTCAAACCCAACCCCGACATCGCTGCCGAGTTGGGTCGCCGCAAGCGCCCCGGGCAGTGCCTGGTAGGTTTTGCCCTCGAGACCAACGACGAGGAGAGCAACGCCCGCCTGAAGATGGAAAAGAAAAATCTCGACTTCATCGTGCTCAATTCGCTGCGCGACGCAGGCGCCGGATTCCGTTGCGACACCAACAAGGTGACCGTCATCGGGCGCGAGGGCGAGCCGGTCGAGATTCCCTGCAAGCTCAAGACCGAGGTGGCCGCCGATATTGTGGACATCCTGGCCCGCTATCTGACCGACAGCCATTGACGGGCTGCGGGTCGGAAACCATTTGCGTAACCCTGTTTCAAACGATGAGAATATGAAAAGAAATCTCTTGTATGTGCTGCTCCTCCTTTGTCCCTTCCTGTCGGTAGCCCAGGAACTGAACTGCCGTGTCGAGGTGAACAGCGACCAGATACAGGGCACGAACAAGGAGGTGTTTACCACCCTCAAGGAGGCCATTACCGAGTACATCAATGACCGTAAATGGTCTACGGCACAAATTTCGCCCGTCGAACGGATAGACTGCTCGATGCTCTTTACCGTCAAGGAGTATGCCGACAACCGCTTTGTGTGCGAGTTGCAGGTGCAGTCGCGTCGTCCGGTCTACAACAGCTCCTACACCACGACGCTGATCAACTTCAAGGATACGCAGGTCGAGTTCAATTATCAGGAGTACGAGCCGCTGGTCTTCTCCGAAACCAGTATCGAGAGCAACCTCACGGCCGTCATCAACTTCTATGTCTATATGATTCTCGGGGTCGACTTCGACAGCTTCTCGCCCATGGGCGGGACCCCCTTCTACGAATTGGCTCGCCAGGTGGTCAACCTGGGGCAATCGTCAATGGAGACCGGTTGGAAAGCCTTTGAGGACAACCGCAACCGACACGCGCTGCTGTCGGCCTTTGTCGAGCAGAGCACGGCCGGGTTCCGCCAGTTGTGGTACGACTATCACCGTGGCGGCCTCGACGAGATGGCTCTGAGTGTAGACAAGGGACGGGCCAAGATTACCGAGTCGCTGCAACAGTTGCAGAAGGTCTACGAGGCTTCGCCCATGTCGGTGGTGATTACCCTCTTCCGCGATGCCAAACTCGACGAACTGGTGAATGTCTATTCCAAAGCTCCCACTTCGGAGAAGGAGACCGTCTACGATATACTCACCGGTATGTATCCCACCGATAGAACCATTCTCGACAAGATTAAACAGACCGAATAAAGAGAGAAACGCAATTATGATAAAGAAACTGAGTGTCTCCAACTATACGCTCATCGACGAGCTCCACATCGACTTCTCGGCCGGTTTCTCGGTCATTACGGGTGAGACGGGAGCCGGCAAGTCGATTATTCTGGGGGCTCTGTCGCTGATACTCGGCCAGCGGGCCGACCTCAAGTCGTTGCGTCGCAGCGACGAGAAGGCTGTGATCGAGGGGGTGTTCGACATCGCATCGTATCACCTGCGCGATTTCTTCGACGAGAACGAGCTCGACTACGACGAGGGCGAGTGCATCTTGCGCCGCGAGATTCTGCCCTCGGGCAAATCGCGAGCCTTCATCAACGATACGCCCGTGTCGTTGGCTCAACTGAAAACCTTGGGCGAACAGCTCATCGACATACATTCGCAGCACCAGAACATGCTGCTGGCCGACTCGCGGTTTCAACTGCGGGTGGTCGATACCATGGCCGGCGATGCCGCTCTGCTGGCCGACTACCGCGAGCACTACCGCCGGTGGCGCGAGCGGTTGCAGGCCTATACCCGCCTGCAGGAGGAGAATCGCTCGGGACGCGAAGAGGAGGACTACCTGCGCTATCAGTTGGCCCAACTCGATGAGGCCCATCTGCAGGAGGGTGAGCAGGAGGAGCTCGAGGCCGAGTTGCAGACGCTGCAGCATGCCGAGGAGATCAAGAACGAGCTGGCCGTGCTGCAGGAATTTCTGCACGCCGAGGAGACCGGCGTCGTGTCGTTGCTCAATGCCACCCTCTCGCGCATGCGGGCCCTCTCGCGCCTCTATCCCGAGGTGGACGAGTGGGCGGGGCGCCTCGAGTCGGACTACATCGACCTCAAGGATATTGCCTCGACTGTAGACCGTTCGCAAGAGAACCTCAACATGGACCCCGAGCGGCTGGCCTGGGTCGAGAACCGGCTCGACACCTACTATTCGCTGCAACAGAAGCATCGCCTCGCCAGTGCCGCCGAGCTGCTGGCCCTGCGCGACTCGTTTGCCGAGCGGCTCACCCGCATCGAAAACTACGACGAAGAGCTGGCTGCCCTCAAGCACGAGGTCGACGAGGCCGAGAGCCAGGTGCGCAACCTGGCCGAGCAGCTCACCCGGGTGCGCCGGCAGTCGGCCGCCAACATCTCGAGCACTCTCACCGAGCGGGTCAAACCGTTGGGTATGCCTCACCTGCAATTCGAGATAGAGGTTTCGACCCGACCGCAGTTCGACGAGACGGGCGGCGACGCCATCCGGTTCCTCTTCTCGGCCAACAAGAACCAGCCCCTGCAACCCGTGTCGGAGGTAGCCTCGGGCGGTGAAATTTCGCGACTGATGCTCTCGCTCAAGGCGTTGGTTGCACACGCCATGGCCCTGCCTACCATCGTGTTCGACGAGGTAGATACCGGGGTCTCGGGCGAGATTGCCGACAAGATGGCCCGCATCATGCGCGATATGTCCCGCTGCATGCAGGTCATCAGCATCACCCACCTGCCCCAGGTGGCTGCGTGGGGACAGACGCACTACCGCGTCTACAAGAGCGACACCGCCACCGCTACGGCCACCCATCTGGTGCGCCTTACCGATAGCGAGCGGGTCGAGGAGATTGCCCGCATGCTGAGCGGCTCGTCGCTCACGGCTGCGGCCCTCGACAACGCCCGCGAATTGTTGAACCGTAACGAACAGAACAATGGAAAAGAATGAAATGATATTTGGCATTCGGGCCGTTATCGAGGCCATCGAAGCCGGTAAGGAGATAGACAAGATTCTGATACGCAAAGAGCTGCAGGGCGACCTGGCCAAGGAGCTTTTCGACCTGATCAAGGGGCGTGGCTTCCTGGTACAGCGGGTGCCGGTCGAGCGGCTCAACCGCATCACCCGCAAGAACCATCAGGGGGTGGTCGCCTTCATCTCGTCGATTGCCTACCAGCGGCTGGGCGACATTGTGCCCACACTCTTCGAGGAGGGTAAGGTGCCCTTCATCGTGCTGCTCGACGGGGTGACCGATGTGCGCAACTTCGGCGCCATAGCCCGCACCTGCGAGTGCACCGGCGTCGATGCCATTGTGGTGCCCGAGCGGGGCAGCGTCAGTGTCAATGCCGATGCCGTGAAGACCTCGGCCGGTGCCCTGCTGCACATCCCCGTTTGCCGCGAGCGGTCGATACACAGTGCCATCCGTTACCTCAAGGATAGCGGCATACAGGTCGTAGCCGCGTCGGAGAAGGCCGCCCTCAACTACACCCGGGCCGACTACACGCTGCCCGTGGCACTGGTCATGGGGGCCGAGGATACCGGTGTCGACCCCGACAACCTGCGCCTGTGCGACGAGATGGTAGCCATTCCCCAGGTGGGAAATATCGGGTCGCTCAACGTCTCGGTAGCAGCCGGGGTGATGATGTACGAAGTGGTGCGGCAGCGGATGTCCGAGGTTTAGGACCGATGCTCCCGGAATAAAAGACAGTATAGTAGATACCAGTAATTTTATACAAGATGCAACCGATTCGAGAAGAGATACGAGACTTGTTTTTGAAAAACTATCAGGTAGAGGAGAAGGATTTCGAACTGCTCTTTTCGAAATTCCGTCGGGTAGAGTATGCCAAGGGCGAAATCATTATCGGAGCCGACAGGTTGTCCGACGAGATTTTTCTGGTCGAGAGCGGTCTTACACGCGATTACTTCTGAGATACCAAAGGCAACGAGGTCACCGAGTGTTTCGGGGTGAGCGGCGACCTGTTTGCCTCGATGTTCTGCTACTTCAAGGGCGAGCCGGCTTTTCTGCAATACGAGGCGGTGACCCAAATGGTGCTCTATTCTATCCGTAAAGACGATTTGGAGGAGCTCTGCCGGCAGAATCTGGCTATCTCGAACCTCTTCCGTACCATCTGCATCGAAGAACTTTATTGCCTGGAACGCAAATGCAAGATCTTCGGGAAAGACGACGCCCTCAGCCGGTACATCAGCCTGATAAAGGTGCGCCCGCAAATTGTCAAGGAGGTGCCTCTCAAGCATATAGCCTCTTATCTGGGCATCACCCAGCAATCGTTGAGCCGGTTGCGCGCTTCGATTAAGAACCAGTAAACAATACACTTACACGAGTCTCGAGCCTCTATATTGCCCCCGACCGAGGGGGGATATGGCTGTCGGGGACAAATAGTATTTCCTGTTATTTTATATGGTGTGATAAATATCTTTTATTTTGTAAGAAATTATCGACATTTTATTAAAATATATAGGATTGAACTAAATTTTTGTGATTATGAGAAAGTTTTACTTGTTTGCTGTGTTTTCCTTGATGGCAGGGCTGGCATTTGCCGCCGATGCTGATTCGGGGAAAAGGCTCGACCATGTATTTGTGTATGCGGGCAGCGAGGTGAGTTCGAAGATTATTTACATCTACAACAGCGACGGCTCTTTGCAGTCTATGGAGACCATGATGCTCAACAACGACGGTGTGCTGACCAACAACTCGCGCGAGGTGTATGGCTATGATGCCGAGGGCCGCATGAACGACTATGAGAGCTATGTGTGGCACGCCTCGTCGATGTCGTGGCTGGGCAGTCCCAAAGAGGATGCCAAGAAGCACATGACCTTCGACGACCAGAACCGTATTGCCGAGGTCGACTATTACAAATGGGACAGTTCCATCGAGAAGTGGGGCGAGCACGTATACCTGCACGGGGTCTATACCTACGACGGCAACGTCGCTATCGAGGACCGGGAACGGTGGCTCAACGACAAGTTCTCTACCGCCGACCGCCGTCGCTACGAATACGACGACGCAGGCCGCCTCGTCACCTATGTGCGGTACAGCAACGGGGCCTTCAGTTTCGAGGTGGGCGACTATGTCTATACCCCTACCGACAGTGTGGTGTACAGCTACGACGACCACGGCAACATTACCGAGCAGTCCTCCTTCATGTACATCGATTCGTGGGTAGACGGCGAACGCCTGAAGTATGAATATACCTACGACGAGTATGGCAATATCGCCACCAAGACTTCGTATCGTTGGGACGACTGGACCGACGACTGGATGTCGGGGTCGACGCTCACCTACGAGACCCACTACCTGGCCGACACCGATACCTACGACCTGCCCTATACACGCGACTATGCACAGTCGGGGGCCCTCGAGGCTACCTATGCGGTCGACGGCAATGCCGACGGGTCGACCTGGCGTATCGAAAACGGGGCTTTGGTCTGCTCCTCGAGCACGGCCTCCGAAGCTCCCGATATTCTCTATCTGCCGCCGTTGAACATGGCTTCGGATACCGAGGTAAAGATTGTCTTCAACGCCCGCCTGGCCAACGACTGCGATTCGGCACAGATACAGATGATTCTGTGCAGCAACGACGAGGAGCTCACCCCGCTGGGTGCTGTCGGCAACATTCACACCATCGAGCCGGGCGAAGGCAGTGAAATCGAGGGATATATCATTGCCCCCCAAAACGGAGCCTTCCGCATAGGTATCTGCTTCAACAACAGCCTCGTGGGCTCGCAGGTGGCCATCGACACGCTCACGGTCTACAACTACCGGCCTTCCAATACCCCCATGGAGCCTTACGGCTTGAGTGCCATTGCCGCCAACGACCAGTCGCTGCAGGTACAAATCGACTTCTACGCTCCGGTCTATACCATCGGAGGCGATGTACTGGGTAGTGTCGACAAGATGGAGGTCTACCGTAACGGTTCGGCCGAACCGGTCTACACCACCGAAGAGGTGGGTGCCTCGCTGGTAACCCGCTGGGTCGATACCCATGCGGTGAAGGGTGAGAATACCTACGAGATATATGCCTATGCCAACGGGCAGAAGAGCGACCCGGCTACCATCCTGGTAGTGGCCGGTTACGCCCGTCCGGCCGAGGTGCGTAACCTCTCGATTGTCGAGCAGGCCGACTACTCGTGTGTCATCTCCTGGGACAAACCCGAGGGTATCGATGGCGGCGAGATGTACGACTGCCCCATCTACTACACCGTTATCCGCAACAACGAAACCATTGTGGCCAATGCCGTCACCGGGACTTCGGTAGTCGACAATACCATACCGTGTGAGTACGGACAAACACCGGTATTCTATACGATTCTGTCGAGCAACCTCTCGGGCGAAGGTCGCCGCACCTACTCCGAACTCTACTTTATCGGAGCTCCCTATTCGGCACCCTATGCCGAATCGTTTGCCGGCGGTGCCATGAACACCATGTGGCTCTCCGATAAACTCGAAGGACTCGACAGCGGTTGGGGTATAGGCGAGCAGGCCTATTCGCCCGACGCCCAGCCGCAGGATGGCGATGGCGGTCTCGCTTCGTTCATGGCTACCAACGTGAACGTGGGTACCAAGACCCGCCTGACCAGTGCCAAGATCAACATCGGCAACCTGTCCGAGCCGGCTCTGGGATTCTATATCTATCAGACCACGGGCGAGAAGAGCAACGACAACCTCACCGTAGAGGTTTCGCGCAACAACGGTGAATTTGTGGCCGTAGCCGGGCCCCTCTACGCATCGGGCAACGAAACCGAAGGTTGGGTGAAGAAGGTGATTCCGCTCGACGCCTATCAGGGCGAGACGGCTTTGCGCCTCTCGTTCGTGGGCGAGGCTGTAGACGGTACGACCAACATCAATATCGACAATATCCAGGTGCAGGAGCGCTCGGTGGTAGGTATTGCCGACAACAGAGTAGACAAGTATCGGGTATATGCCACAACCGAGGGTCAGATTGTCGTGAAGGCACAACCCGGTAGCGAATGCTCGATCGATGTCTATGGTATCGGTGGACAGAAAGTATATGCTACACAAGGGGACGAGGCTATTGTCGACGCAGCCCCCGGCATCTATGTAGTCGATGTGGAGGGTACACGTTACAAAGTGGTTGTGAAGTAACCGCGACAACGACGGGGAGGCAACCGCCTCTCCCGCCGGTTATGATGAAAGCCTGAAAAAAAAGACGGGAGATTCGGTTTTTGACAACCGGGTCTCCCGTCTTCCTCTCTATAAACCTAAAACAATATTGCAAGATTACAGGTGGTGCTTGTGATGTTTTACCGCTTTGAGCCGATGCTTGTCGGGTTTGGCCGGGGCCTTCATCTGGTCGTCGAGCAATACGACCGTCGTATCGGTCTCGACCCACAGGTTTACCGTCTGGTTCGAACCGCTGTCGGGAACCAGTTTATACACCTTGGCCGCTTTGTTCTGCGGGGTGCCTCGCTGGAACAGCTTCTTACCCTTGCTCTTCATCTGCTGGCCGGCTTTGCCGTCGGCCGTCACATAGGTTTGGGTCATCTGGTACACCCCGTTTACCGTGTCGATTTGCTGGGTGATAATCACCATGTAGTCGATGCTGTCGCCTTGGCCCGACTCCGACGGTACCACGCCTTCGTAGGCAAAGATGTCCACCATACCGGTCGAGTCGGTACCCATCATCTCTACGGCTTCGCCTTCGTCGATCATTTGATTTTTGTTATTGTTCGATTGGCAGGCTATGAGTGCCGCCGCAGCAAGAACTGTAAAAACAATTTTTTTCATATCGTTGTATAATTGGTTTTCTCCTATAACATGCGTGGCGGCGAAAAGTTTACCGATTGGAGGAAAATAGTTTTACGGGTAGGAGAAGAAAACCAAAAAGTCGCTTCATCTCCCGGTTATGGGAGCGAAGCGACTTTTCAGTAATTGGATAAGAAATAAATTGTCAATCCCCTTGAGAATGATTATTCTTCTTCCTTAATGAGATTGAATTTGGTCGCAATTTCTTTCTGGTCGATTGCTTGTCGCAGGTTGAACCGTTTCTTTTGAACTACGTAACCGGCTTTTTCACAAACGATTTCGATTTGTATATTCCCCGAATTATTGAATGTAAGCCCCTTTATGTCAAATGCCTCTGTCGTTTCATAAGGCGTAGTCCCCACATATGTTTGGTTGGTATTCTTTACTTCAGGAGTCGATGAAATGACGCGAGTATATACATCGGCGCCTTTGGGCGTAGAGTCGACAAACCAACGTATAATGGTCGATTCGAGAGCCGTATTGCCCTCGCCGGTCACTTGCTTGTTTTTCTCCTGTGAAGGGCTCGATTGACGTTTCAGGAAGAAAGCGATGCGATCCCAGTCAATATCTTCCAGAGCCCGTTCATAGGCCAGATTGAGTACATTTGAAGCTAGAGTGAAGTTCTGTCCGTTCCCTTGTTGGGTGGCTCGTCCCGAAACCGTCACCGTAGGATATACGGGTTGATGGTCTTTGTCGGTGACAGAAACTTGCATTTGTACCGTAGCGGCCCATCCCATTCCCGAGAGATAGTTTATTTTGTACTCGTTAACCGATACACTCATCAAGTAGTCGGTTGCAATATCGGCATCGAGGTTGAAGCCCATGACGCGCATATAGCGGCGCATGCTTTCCGATACAAAATCTTGCACATCGGGTTGGACCGAAACCTGAGGGGTAGAAACCACATAGCTGTCGTGTTTCTGCAAAATGCGGCTGTCACTTCGCAAGTCTCGTATCTGTAATCTGATGCCGTAGTCCATATCGACATACTTGTTGGGTACTGCATTGGCCGTTAAATTCAGATATATAACGTGAGTCTGGGGTACGATGTTCTTTTTGGTTATGGAACACCCCGTCAGCAGGATACCTGAGATAAGAGATACAAGGCTGTAATATAGAATCTGTTTCTTCATATTTATCTGTCGGCTTTAAGTTTTATAATTTTGGCTTTGATGATGGTGCGATACACGATTTTTTTCCCTTGTTGTTCGACGTTGGTCGAGATGGTAGGTTCGATAATACCGTCGGCACCCTCTTGCTGAGCCATGTTTATCAGTCGGTATGTGGCAAAACCGCGGGCAATATCCGAGGGATTGGTCAGTTTTACCGGCTTTTGGTTGCGGTAGTCGTTGGCCAAATATCCTATGCGTACTATTCCTTTATACTTGGTGGTGTTTCCGGCACTGTTGAGTTTATGAGTTATTTCAAACTCTTGATTGGCTTCCTCTATATTGATTTCCGAGCGGGATGCCTGGTAGAAGACCAATGCCTCTGCCGTAATTGTGTTCAATACCGTATAGTCGCTTCTTTGCAGATTCAACTCGTTAAAAGTGGTGGCATGAATGGTATTTACGGCTTCGGGTATGACCGACGTGGTTACTTGGGTTGTTTGGCAAGCCGATAAAACAAAGGCACATACGGCTGTAAGAAGAATTGTCTTTTTCATTTGTCTTTGGTGTTTAATGGTAATACGATAAGTTTTTAAGGCAGGCCCTGAGAAGTAGACAAATAAAAAAGCGCGGACCTATTTTTTATCGGATTCTGCGGTCTTCCACAACCTTGCCTCCAACAAGAAATAAAGTCCGCACTGTGATATACAGCACGGACGTTCAACTTTATTTCTTGGAGGCATCTTGAATGAGTGGAAGTTTCAGAATCCCGAAATAAAAGCTAACGCCTTTTTATCAATATGTCTTTTAGTTGTTCGTTTTACATAGGCTATTCAATTATGATTTCCCTACAAATGTAAATATAAATTTTAAAAAATCAAATTTAGACATAAGTTGTACAATGATATGATTAGATTTTCAGAATGCGTTGTATCGATTCGACATGCCAGCGGGCTATCCGGTCGCGCCCCTCGGGCGAGAGCAGTATCCGGCAGTCGTGCTCGTTGTCCATGAATAGGCTTTCGGTGAGCAGGGCGGGGCAGAGGCTCTCGCGCAAGATGGCGAAGTTGGCCTCCTTGCACCCTCTGAAACGCAGGTCGGGGAAGACGAGGGGCCACACCTCGCCGAAGAGGCGGGCATACTGCCGGCTCTTGTCGGCACCCGGGTAGCTGTATACCTCGCCGCCGCTCCCGCCGCCGGCGTTGGCGTGGACCGAGACCAGCAGGCAGTCGCCCTGGCGGGCCCACTGGTTGGCACGTCGGCACCGCTCGGACAGGGCGATGTCGGTATCTTCGGGAACCAGGCGACGGCAGGCGATGCCCGCCTGGTCGAGCTGTTGAGCCATGCGCGAAACGATGTCGCGGTTGAACTCCCATTCGAGCAGTTGGCGCCTGTCGGGCCACACGGGCGATCGTTTGCCCGGCGTGTCGCAGCCGTGGCCGTTGTCGAGTAGTATCGTTATCATCTTTTCCGTTCTTTTTACGGCGTAAAATTAGGTCGGTTGTCAGCTCCGTTTGTGGCATGACGATACAGACTCCCAACAATTAGGTAGGGATGTGCGTTGGTTTCATCTAAAAAGGGGATTGTGCAGGTGGTACGAATGCTGTTTCTTTGTAGTGTCGAAACCGGCAACGATTTTGTGACTGTGAGAATATGACTATCTTTGTGTATTCATGAACGAAAAAAGAGAATAGAATGTATAAACTGGGTGCCTATAATCGAGACAATCGCATGAGCGATTTGGTGTGCGACAACTATCCCGTGCTGCTGGTGATGAGCCGCTTCGGCATCGCCCTGGGTTTCGGCGACAAAAGCATAGGGCAGGTGTGCGACGAGAACGGCGTGCATACCGATACCTTCCTGGCTGTGGTCAATCTGTTGCTCGACGAGGGCGACCCCGAGGAGTACAAGAGCGACATATCGGTGGGGGCCCTGCTGGGCTATCTGCACAACTCGCACGACTATTTCCTCAACTTCAGGCTGCCGGCCATCCGGCGCAATCTGCTGGGGGCCATCGACTGCGGGGCCAAGGATATAGCCATTGCCATACTCCGCTTTTTCGACGAGTATGTGGCCGAGGTGCAGAAGCACATGCGCTACGAAGAGCGCACGGTCTTTCCCTACGTGACGGCCCTGCTCAACGGCGTGCATCCCGGCGAGTACAGCATTGCCGTCTTTCGCAAGCGGCACGACCAGGTCGAGGCCAAGCTCACCGAGCTGAAAAATATACTCATCAAGTATTACCCGGCCACGAGCAGCAACGAGTTGAACAGTGTCTTGTTCGACATCTTTACCTGCGAGCAGGACCTGGCCTCGCACAACTATATAGAAGATTACCTGTTTGTCCCGGCCATTCAGGAGCTGGAAAACCAAATAGACGAAACGAGATGAAGCCTGTCGTAAAAGTGATTGTAGCCGAGCCCTCGTTGATTATCCGCAAGGGGTTGCTCTCGGTGCTGAAGAAGTTGACCACCATCAATATCGAGACGACCGAGGTGGCCGACGTGCAGCAGCTCACCGCCTCGCTGGCGTGGCGCAAGCCCGATGTGTTCATCGTCAATCCCGGGCTGGCGGGAGTGGTCTCGGTAGCGCAGATCAAGAAGGGTGCCGACGGACCGGCCCCGAAGTGTATCGCCCTGCAAAACTCGTTGGTCGATGCCTCGGTCTTGAAACTGTACGACGAGGTCATCTCGATTTACGACACGGCCGAGCAGATACGCGAGAAGTTCGACCGCCTGGTACACGCCGCTCCCGAGGAGACGGTGCGCCAGGAGCCCCTCACCGAGCGTGAGAAAGAGATTATCATCGGCGTAGTCAAGGGCATGACCAACAAGCAGATTGCCGAGCAGCTGTGCCTGTCGGCCCATACGGTCATCACCCACCGGCGCAACATTGCCGGCAAGTTGCAGATACACAGTCCGGCCGGGCTCACCATCTACGCCATAGTCAACAAGTTTGTCGATATCAACGACATAAAGGATTCCATTTATAACCGTGAGGAGTGATTACTTCGTTATATAAGTTATTTGATGTTGTTTTTGGGAAAATCCGTCTGCTCGTTCAGGCGGATTTTTTCATGCCCGGCAGAGTCGGGAGCCTCGTGAAAAAAGGTTATATCCGGCTCGAGTCTGCGCGCTTTGATGTATCTTTGCCGTATGGAAAAGGAAAGAGAAATTAAAGCCCTGTTTTTCGATATAGACGGCACGCTCGTCAGTTTCAATACCCACCGCATACCCCGCTCGACCATCGAGGCCATCGAGGCTGCCAAGCAGAAGGGAATCAAGATTTTTATCGCCACGGGCCGACCCCTGGTCTACATCAACAACCTGGCCGACATAGCCCATCTCGTCGATGGCTATGTGACCACCAACGGTGCCTGCATCGTCATCGACGGGCAGGTGGTGGCCTGCCATGCGATACCCGAAGCCGATGTGCGCACGATGATGCGCTTCTCCGACGAGCGTCATTTCCCCTGCATTCTGGTGGGCGAGACCGATGCCCTGCTCTACAACGCCACGCCCGAGGTCGAGGAGTTTTTCCACCGTCTGCTCGACCTGCAACAGATTTCGAGCCCCGTATCGCTCGACGCCCTATTGCAGCAGCGCATCACCCAGATGACCCCTATCATTACGGCCGATGTCGAGGCCGAGATTATGCCGCTGCTCCCCTCGTGCGAGTCGAGCCGGTGGTATCCCGCCTTTGCCGATGTGACCGCTCGCGGGGTCGATAAGGGCGAGGGGGTGAAGACCGTAGCCCGTCACTTCGGTTTCCCCGTCGAGGCCACCATGGCTTTCGGCGACGGGGGCAATGATACCCGCATGCTGCAGGTAGCCGGCATCGGGGTGGCCATGGGCAACGCCAACGAACCGCTGAAGGCTGTGGCCGACTATGTGACGACCTCGGTCGACGACGACGGGGTGAAGCGTGCTCTCGAGCATTGGCACGTGCTGTAACCGGCGCAGGCCGCTGTCTGGCATGTCTGTGAGGATACCGGGAAAAATAGAGATAGATTAGAGGCGAGGGCGGAGTCAGCTTTCGCCTTTTTTCCGTTTGAGAAATTCGGTAGGAATCTCGCCGAAATACTCCTTGTAACATTTCGTGAAGTACGAGGGCGAACTGAAGCCCACCTCGTAGGTAATCTCGGCCACCGTCTTCTCGGTCGAGGCCAGCAGCGAGGCCGCCCGTTTGAGGCGTGCGATGCGCATCAGTTCGTTGGGCGAGTAGCCATACAGCGCCTTGGTCTTGCGGTAGAGCTGCACGCGGCTCAGCCCAATCTGTTCGCCCAGCTCCTCGACGCTGAAGTTGGCATTCGACAGATTCTCGTCGATGATGCGGCGCAGCTTTTCGGCAAAGCTCTTGTCTACGTCGCTTACCGGAGTCTTTGCCGGGGAGAGAGGCGTATTGCCGTTCTCGGTAAAGATGTTTTGCAGGCGGTGCCGGTTCTCGATGAGGTTGTGCAGGCGCACGGTGAGCAGCCGGGCACTGAAGGGCTTGGCAATGTACGAGTCGGCTCCGCACTCATAACCCTTGATTTTCTGCTCGTCCATGGCATAGGCGGTGAGCATCATCACGGGGATGTGCGAGGTTTGCAGCTCCGACTTCAGCCGGCGGCAACACTCCAGCCCATCCATCACGGGCATCATCACGTCGCAGATGATGGCGTCGGGCACGTACTTCATGGCCAGGCGTATGCCCTCTTGGCCGTTGGCCGCCTCGATAACCTGGTATTGGTCTTGCAGTATGGTCCGCACATAGTCGCGTATGTCCTGATTGTCGTCGATAACGAGCACACTCGGTTTGTCGTCGGGCGTCGTCTCGCGCGGCTGGGCCTGCAACGTCTCCTGGTCGGCAGCCAGTACGGCCCCCTCTTTCAGGTTGGTAAGCACGGCACTGCGGGTAGTGTCGGGGTCGAGAGCTCCCGACTGCCGGGCCGGCATCTCTATGGTGAAGCAGGTACCTTGCCCCTCGGTCGTCTCCACGCGTATGGTGCCGTGGTGCATTTCGACAAAGGCCTTGACCAGAGCCAGCCCGATACCCGAGCCGGCATGGTGGACGTCTATCTGGTAGAAGCTGTCGAAGATGTGCTGCACATGCTCGGCCGGCATGCCCACGCCGGTATCGGCGACTTGCAGCCGCAGGTAGGGCTCGCCCTCGTGGTCGTATCGGGCGAGGGTGATGCGAATCGAGCCATTGTCGGGTGTGAACTTGAAGGCGTTGGAGAGCAGGTTGTAGACGATGCGCTCCAGTTTCTCGGCATCGGCCGTGACGGTAAAGTCGGTATCTTCTTCGGCCTGGATGTCGAAGTGGATGTGCTTGCGGTAGGAGAGGGTGCGGAAGGCGTCGCTCCACTCGGCAAGCGAGTTGCGCAGGTCGAACTGGCTCAGGCGCAATTGCAGTTTGCCATCCTCGAATTTACGGAAGTCGAGCACCTGGTTGACGAGCCGCAACAGCACCGTCACGTTTTTGTGGATGATGTTGAGCAGAAAGCGCTCGTGCTTGTCGAGGTGCTGGCTCTGGCCGAGCTGGTCTACCGGGTCGGCAATGAGTGTGAGCGGTGTGCGGAAGTCGTGCGACACGTTGGTGAAGAAAGCCAGTTTGGCATGGGTGGCATCTTCGAGCTGGCGCGAGAGGGTGATGAGCTGGTCGCGCTGTTCCTCGAGTTGCCGTTTCTGGTCCGACAGTTCGGTATTGAGCCGGTTTTTGGTCCAGAAGGCCCGCACGACAATCACGAGCAGGATACCCACCAGCACCAGAATCACGATACAGGCATAGAGGAACATGCGTTGGGCCGAGTAGCGCATCAGGAAGGCGTCGAGCTGACTGTTGAGCCGCTCGATTTTCTCGTCGAGGGTGCTGATGTGTGCATTCTGCATCTGCATGATGCGGGCATTCTGATGGTTGACCAGTGCCGTCGAGAGTAGCGTTTCGCGTGGGAAGTCGCGTCCTTCGAGTATATCCATGGCTACCTGCACCACCCGGTCGCCCCCCGTGGGGTAGATAAAGGTGGCATCGAGTATGCTGTCGGCAACCAGTCCCACGCCCATCTCTTTACCCGACAGGGCATCGACTCCCACAAAGAGCATGTGGCCGGCACGGCCCTCGCGCACGGCTGCCTCGTGAGCTCCGGCGGCCATGCGGTCGTTGTGGGCAAAGACGAGATCGATGCGGGGTTGCCGGGCCAGAATGGAGTCGAAAGCCTCTTCGGCCGACTGCTGGAACCAACCGGCATCGGCTGTGGCTACGATGTGGATACCGGGATGATGCGAGAGGGCATCGACCAATCCCTGGTGGCGGTCACGGGCCGGGGTAGAGCCCTTCAATCCTGTGAGTTCTACCATGTTGCCCTGCCCGTGCAAGCGGCTGGCAATGTAGGTACCTATCTGGTAGCCCATGTCGTAGTTGTCGGCTCCGATATAGGCGGTATAGTGGTCCGAGTCGGTTTTGCGGTCGACCAGTACGACGGGTATTCCCTGGCTGTAAGCCTTCTCCACGATGGGGGCAATGGCTTCGGCCTCGTTGGGAGCCACCACGATGAGGTCGGCCCCCTCGTCGATAAAGTATTCGATGTCGGCAATTTGGCGTTGGTTATCGTCGTTAGCCGACCGAATCTCCACATCCAATCCGGGATAGAAGAGCGCTTCGCGGCTGATTTCCTTGTTCATCTGGGTGCGCCACTCGTCGTCGCTGCATTGCGATACCCCTATGAGAAAACGGTTTTTCTCCTGGGTACAGGCGGTAAGCAACAGCACGAGAGTGCACGAGGCGAGGAGCAAAAGAAAGGGTAGGCGTCTCATAGCTTCTCATTTTGAGGATTAAGATAGGCAAAGATAAAAAATTTAATGAGAAGAGCACGCCTGCCAAGTGAAAGAATTGCGGTACAGCCCCTTTGTCGAGCTGCCTTCGGGGTTGCCCCGGCCGGGTTTCGGCTGTTGCGCGAGTGGCGTAGGGTAGCCTGTTAAATGCTGGATATGAGAAAAAAACGGTTATACGACGAGGACGACCGCCCCGGTTCGTATCGGGAGGATCGCCCTCGTCAAAATAAAAGAAAAAGTAGTATTAAGCCAACCGACTGGTGAGGCTCTCGGGCAGCACGGGCATGGCTCCTTGCTGCGTGCACACGTAGGCCGAGGTGTCGACGGCCAGCTGGTGGGCCTCACGTACCGAACGGCCGCGGATGATGGCGGCGGTAAAGGCGGCGGTGAACGAGTCGCCCGCACCTACGGTGTCGGCCACCTGTACGGTGGGAGTCTCTACAAACGACACATGACCCGGGGTAAAGACATAGCTGCCGTTTACGCCGCAGGTGAGGATGAGCATCTTCAGGTTATACTTGGCCAGCAGAATCCAGCACTTGTCTTGCAGGTCGATGCCGGGGTAGCCAAACAGACGGCTTACCGTTACCAGCTCCTCGTCGTTTATCTTCAGCACGTTGCAGCGGCTGAACGAGTCGCACAGAATCTCTTTGGTGTAGAAGCTCTGGCGCAGGTTGATGTCGAAGATTTTCAACGTCTCAGGTGTATCGGGCATGGTGGCGAGGAATCGGGCTATGGTCTCGCGCGAAACGATGCTGCGCTGTGCCAGCGACCCGAAGCAGACGGCCTGTGTCTGGCGAGCCAGTTGGTCCAGTTCTTCGGTATAGGGTATGTTGTCCCAGGCTACTCCCTCTTTGATGTCGTAGCAAGGCACACCCTCGTTGTCGAGTGTAACCTGTACGGTGCCGGTGGGGTAGGGTACCGTTTCGATAATCCCTTGCAGCCGTTTCTCGCGGAAGTTGTCGAGTATTTCGGTGCCCAGCTTGTCCTGGCCTACGGCACTTACTACCCGGCTGTTCAAGCCGAATTGCGATACGTGATAGGCAAAGTTTGCAGGAGCTCCACCCAGTTTCTTTCCTTCGGGCAGCACGTCCCACAGTGCTTCGCCCATTCCTACGATGATATGGTCGTTATTGTTCATGGCGTTATAATTAGTGTTTGAATTTAATAAGTCGATAAGTTATTTTTTCAGTTTGATGGTGTATACAATCAGGTAGAGAACCCCTACGGTCATCACGGCTATGGCACCGGCCTGACCCACGGCGTCGCTGGCCACACCCATCAGCAGCGGGAATATGGTGCCGCCGAAGAGGCCCATGATCATCAGTCCCGAAGCCTCGTTCTTTTTGTCGGGAACGGCGGTAAGAGCCTGGGCAAAGATGATGGAGAAGACGTTGGAGTTGCCGAAGCCGATGAGGGCGATGCAGGCGTAGATGACGGGGAGCGACTCGGTAGAGAGCAGCCCGATCATGGCTACCAGCATGCAGGCCACGCTGATGGCCAGGAATTTACGGCCCGAAAGGTGACGCAGGATAAAGGTTCCCAGCAGACACCCGGCCGTACGGAAGATAAAGTAGAGGCTGGTGGCAAAGCCGGCCTCCTCGAGGGTGATGCCCACCCGCTCGATCAGCAGCTTGGGAGCCGTGGTGTTGGTACCTACGTCGATGCCTACGTGGCACATGATACCCAGAAAACAGAGCAGGATGAAGGGCTTGCCCAGCAGGCGCAGGCATTCGCGGAATCCCGAAGCCTTGTCGGGTTTCTCTTCATCGATGGGGGTCGACGAGAGCCACAGGATGGCGATGATGGCAATGACCATGTAGATGGGGAAGAGCACGCGCCACCCCAACCCGAAGGTAGGCATGGCCTGCGTGGCACCCCACATGGCGATATAGGGGGCCAGGAACGAGGCGATGGCCTTGACAAACTGCCCGAAGGTGAGCGAACTGGCCAGACGGTCGCCCGAGATGATGTTGCTCAGCAGTGGGTTGAGCGAGGTCTGCATCAAGGCATTGCCGATGCCCAGCAGCGAGAAGGAGCAGAGCATGAGTCCGTAGCCGTCGCCAAAGAGGGGCAACAGCAGCGAGACGGCGGTCACCACGAGGCTCAGCAACACGGTGCGTTTCCGCCCGATGCGGTTCATCAATACGCCCGTGGGTACCGAGAAGATGAGGAACCAGAAGAAGACGAGCGACGGGAAGATATTGGCCTGCGAATCGGTGAGGCCCAGGTCGGCCTTCACATAGTTCGAGGCGATACCTACCAGGTCGACGAAACCCATGGCAAAGAAGCAGAGCATGACGGGGATAAGTCGGCCGTATTTTATTTGTTGTTTAGCTGTCATAATCGTTATATAGAGTAATTGTTGTTTCGTTTTCTGAAGAGAGGGAGAGAGAAGGGCCGCCACACAGAGCGGTCACCTCTCTCGTCCCCTCTTGCTTCTATCAATCTATCGCGGTAATTTCTATTACATGGCTTCGCATGGGGGTGAAACCCAGCACGTCGAGGCCTACCTTCATCAGATAGTCGCCCGAGAGCTCTTTGCCGTTGGCCGGCAGGGTAGACTCTACACCGGGCATGAGGTTTATCTCTTCGACCTTGTAGCGCTTGTGCGGGTCGAGGCCCTGCAGCTTCACGGGGAGCAGCTTCTCCTGGTAGCGCGGGTAGAGGTCATAGGCAAAGAGCACCGCCTTGCGGCTGTCGGCCCCGACATAGTTCACGGCCATGTGGTTGCTCTCGTAGGGCGAAACCAGGCGATACTGACTGCCGTCGAGAATAACCGATTGCAATCGTTTCCAGTTGGCCACAGCCTCCTGGCAGTAGAGCAGTTCGTCGGCACTCAACTCCTTCAACCCCAGGTCGAAACCCAACTTGCACATCGACGCCACATCGGTGCGGAACTTGATCGACGCCTCTTTGTTCCAGCTCGTCACGTGGGCACACATGGCCTTGGCCGGGAAGAAGTGCGAGAAGCCCCACTGTATATAAACACGTTCCACGGGGTCGGTGTTGTCGCTGCACCAAAATTCGGTAAAGTATTTCAACGCCTCGTAGTCGCAGCGGGCACCGCCGCCCGAGCAGAGCATCATGGCCACCTGCGGGTAGTTGTCGTGCACCCGTTGCATCACCCGGTATATGCCCCGCACATGGTCGATGTAGAGTTGTCCCTGGTCGGCCTTGAGGTAGGGCGAGTAGATGTTGGTGATGGGGCTGTTGCAGTCCCACTTGAAGTAGGCGATGTCGGGGTTCTCCTTCAGCAGCTTGTCTATGATGCCGTATACATACTCCTGCACGGCGGGGTTGCTCAGGTCGAGCACCAGCTGGTTGCGGTAGTAGTAGGTGTCGCGGTTGGGGTAGTGGATGGCCCACTCGGGGTGACGCTCGAAGAGTTCGCTCTTGGGGTTCACCATCTCGGGCTCGATCCACAGGCCGAATTTCACACCCGCCTCGCGGGCTGCCTTTGTGAGGGCGGGGATACCGCCGGGCAGTTTGTCGTGAGTCACCTCCCAGTCGCCCAGTCCGGCGCGGTCGTTCTCGCGGGGATATTTGTTGCCGAACCACCCGTCGTCGAGCAGAAACATGTCTACGCCCAGCTCTTTGGCCTCGCGCATCAGCTCGGCCAGCATCTCCTGGTCGAAGTCGAAGGCCGTGTTTTCCCAGTTGTTGAGCAGTGTGAGGCGCGGCCCCTTGCCCTCTTTCAACTGGTAGTTGCGGGCCCAGGCCTGCAGGTCGCGGCTGCCTTGCCCCATGCCCTCGGTGCTGAGGGTGAAGATGAACTCGGGCGTCGTGAAGGTCTCGTTGCGCTTGAGCTTATAGGCCGAGGCGTAAGGGTTGATGCCGGGAATCACGCGCAGGTTGCCCACGTTGTCCACCTCGAAGGTGAAGCGGAAGTTTCCCGTCCAGGCCAGCGTACCCATGAGCACCTCGCCTTGACGCTCCTGTGCAGGCTGGTCGAGCCCGACGACAAAGAAGGGGTGGGTGTGCATGGCGGCCCGGCTGCCCAGCTTGGTGTCGAGCACCTTCTTGCCGAATTGCAGGGGCTGGCAGCTCATCTGCGCCTCTTTGGCCCAATCGCCGCTGAACTCGGTCAGGTAGTAGGCCGGTCGGCTGAAGTAGAGCATGGTCGAGGCATAGGTCGAGAGCACGATGGGATTCTTCTCCTCATGACGTATGTCGCTCCAGGTCTTGATGACATTCTCGCGGGGGTAAGCCACATAGTGCAGGGTCACTTCTACGGGATACTTGTCGTCGCGCAGCACGATGTCGGTCTGCACGCCCCCCTCGACCGCATGGGTCGAGGAAGAGACGTAGTAGAGCCACGTCGAGGGATTGCCGTCGTTGTGGGTGATGGCCAGGGCCGGTTCGAAGAAATCTTCGTTACCCGAGCCGCTGCATACCTCCCATCCGCGGCGGCATACACTGCCGTCCGATGCTGCGTGCACGCTCCACCCCAGCTCCTTCAGGTCGGCCTCGTTGAGCAGCTTTTCGCCGAAGTAGCTCTGGTAGAGGCGCCCGTTCTCGGCTACTTGCAGCACGAGGTCGGTGCGGTCGGTCGAGATGCGTATCTGTTTCATATCACTGGCATTCAGTGTCGTTATGGCAAGTAGCGAAACTGCTGCTAAAACCAGATTGTGTTTCATGGAATACGAGTGATAGGAATTACAGACTCAGTTGGTATATATTCAAATTTTTGATTTGGGCTTCACCATCCTTGGAATAGAAACGCAGTGCACTGTAAGGAGCCGTGGGGAACACGAGGTTGGTCATGGCAATGCGGCCACCGTCGACGAAAATCTCGATCGAGCATTTGTCTACGAATACATCGAGGTGGTAAGTCTTGCCGTTGCACAGCGAGAGGGGTGCCCAGGTGCCCAGAGCAAAGTCGTTCACATAGTTTACCGACAGTTTCTTGCGGTGGTCGTCGGTCTCCTTGGCGTGTACGGTCACTTCGCCGTAGCGGCTCAGGTCGGTGATACCGCTTTGCGTACGGTCCATGACGATGCGGCCGCCCTTCAGGTCGAGGTAGATGTCTACCTTTTCGCCCTTGTCGTTGAGGAGAGCGAAGCCTACGGTGTCGGCGTTATTCGGCGTGATGTCCATCTCCAGTTCGCAGGCACCTTCGGGTCCGGTCTTCATCGGGTTTACGGTATACTCGTCCTTCAGGTCGATGTCGGCGATGGTCGTGGTACCTTTGCGCAAGCCTTGGGTCTCTTTCACGGCATTGGCAGCCATGTAGATTTCGCCGTCCTTGGTGTAGAGCGAGAGCTCACGGGGCAGGGCGTTGGCGCTGCGGTACTGGAGGTTGGGGGTAGCGTTGGCATATTGCCAGTTGCTCATCCAGGGCACGGCAATGGTGCGGTCGCCCGTGTTGGAGAAACATACGGTAGCATAGTGGTCTTTACCGAAGTCGAGCCATTTGGTCACGCTCTTGTCGTTGTCGCATTTGAACTCTTTGCCGTCAAACTCGCCTACGAAATATTCGGTAGCGCTACCGCCGAAGGGGCAACCCGGGTTGATGTTGACAATCATCACCCATTTCATGTGGTTCTTGTCGCCGTCGACAGGCAGTTGGATGAAGTCGGGGCATTCGAACTGGTTGGGCTGTACGCCGTAGCCTTCGCCAAACTGGCTCAGGTATTCCCAGTGTTTCAGGTCGGTCGAGTTGTAGAAGCGCATGTTCTTGTCGGCCGATACAATCATGTACCATTTCTGAGCCGGTTCGTACCAGAATACTTTCGGGTCGCGGAAGTCTTTCAGTCCGTCGAACGGCGTGAGGATGGGGTTACCCTCGTATTTGGTGTAGGTGCGGCCGTTGTCGGTGCTGTAAGCCATGCACTGAATCTGACCGTACTTGTCGCTGGCCGAGGTATAGAAGGCAATCAGAGCATCTTTGCCATAGCCGGCGCTGTTGAAGTGGTCGACTACCGAGCTGCCCGAGAAGATGTGACCCAGCGTATCGCGGGCGATAGCCGGTGCCAGGTGTTCCCAGTGGATGAGGTCTTTGCTCACCGAGTGGCCCCAGTGCATGTTGCCCCATTTGGAACCATAGGGGTTGTATTGGAAATAGAGATGATACTCACCGTCTTTGTATACCAGACCGTTGGCATCGTTCATCCAGCCATAGAGCGGGGTGTGGTGATAGACGGGGCGGTAGTAGTCGGTGTTGGTCGTGTCGAACGTGTCGGCCAGACGCAGGCTGTCCCAGCACATGGCGTTGGCGGCAACCTGTCCTATGGTTACGGTAGCCTCTTTGGTACCCTCGGGCAAGGCGAAAGGCACATAGTAGTCTACGCTGTCTACGGCCAGACGGATGTCCATGGTTACATCGGCAGGACTGCCGGTGTCGAGTTTCACTTTACCTTCGGGACGAGACTCCTGGATGGGGAGAATCAGGTATTTCGAGGGATTGGTGATGTGAACGATGGTGAGCGTATCGCCCTGGTGTTCGAGACTGATACTGCCTTTTTGCGGTTGGCAAGCTGCGAGAGCGGCCACTGCGGCTGCTGTTGCCAGCACTTTTGTCGAATGTCTGAAATCTATTTTCATGGTCGTTTTTATTTATTGAATGTTTGAAAAATCGTACTTGTAAATAATAACCTAAAACAATTTTTTTACCTCTCCCTATTTTTTCAGAGCCCGAGCAGAGTGGGCTCGCCTTGTTCCGGGTTGGGGTCTCGGCGAGGCTTGTAACCTGAGCCTCGCCGAAACGCCTCTTTGTCTCTACTGCTGTCCTTGGATTGAATCTTTCTGTCCCGGAAAATAAACACCTATGATTTTATCATGTATAGAAGAATCTGTATCAGAATTTGAGACTGGCGGTAAACTCTACGGTGAACGGCCGTATGTAGCTGCCGGCCATGACGTGTCCGGCATATTGCCCGGCATCCTCTTTCTCGATGAGCTCGGCACCGGCGATACTACCCTTGGCACCCGTTTGGTTGAGGAAGTTGACTACGGTGCAACCCAGAGCCAGCTTCTTGTTTACCTGCCAGTTTACTCCGCCGAAGGTCTCCCAGCGGCCGTTGAAGTAGTAGGCGTCGTTGATGTTGGCGTAGGTCTTGCTGAAGTAGCGGAAGCTGGTCCAGATCTTCAGGTAGTCGGTAATCATGTAGCTGGGGTCGATCTCGATGATGATTTGCGGAATCTCGGCTACGATGTTGCCCGTGGCGTTGATTTTACCCACGTAACCGTCGGAGAAGGTGACCGAAGTCTCGTACTTCTTGTAGGTAGGTTGCTGGTAGGTAAAGAGGAAGTGCAGGTCGAAGCCCTTGAACGGCGTGGTTACCACGTCGGTGGTCCAGCCCAGCGTCTGTATGTCGAAGTTGAGCGGTGCGGCCATAATCTCGGTTTGTCCGGCCGGGGTCTTGTGCTGCAGGTTCAGTGTCGAGTTGTTGTTGGTCTTCGAGATGTAGGAGAAGAGCGAAGTCAGGCTCAACCAGCTGTTGTTGTAGTAGATACCGGCGCGGCCCAGCGGTACCGAAATCTCACCCACGTTGGGGTGCGTGGCCGGAGCGAAGTTCTCGATTTTGGGGTGCTGGGTGATGTAGGTGAAGTCGCCCGTGAATCCGAACTGCTTGTTCAGTTTGTAGGTGACAGCGGCGGTGAGGGCATAGTTGAACCAGTCGTGGTCGATGTTGGTGGGGGCAATCAGCGTCACACCGTCGGGGGCCGTAGCACCCAGGTAGTAGTTGGCAAAACGTCCCACATAATTGCCGGAGGCATCCTTTACGGCAGCGTTCTCACCGCGCAGAGCCTGGTATTCGAGACGGGCACCGTAGTAGAGGTTCAACCGGTCGGTGATGTTCCAGTCGTGCGTGAAGTAGAGGGCTACCTTGTTTTCGAATCCCTTGTAATACTCCGAAGCGTTTTTGTTGAAGTCGTAGTAGTATCCGTTACCGGCATAGGCGCGGTCGGTGTATGTGGCAAAGTCGGAGTTGAAGAGGCGCACGGGATAGCTGCCGTCCATGGGTACCGACTGGTCATACATGGTGGTCGACGAGGTATAGTCGATGTGGTAGTACCACTCGTTCACACCCAGCCTCCACGTGCTGTTGGCCGTTTGGCGAGAGAGTTCGCTGGTAAACATCAGCGAGTTGATGAAACCGCGGTTGAGGCACGACATACGGCTCTGCACATAGCTGCCGGTGTAAGGTTGCAGGCTGCCGTCGGCCGCTTCGTACTGGTAGTTGATGCCGGCTTCGTTCTGGTCGAGCGACATGGGCGTCTGGTACACGCACGAACCGGTCGAGTGGTCGTACTTGACGATGGCTTTCCAGTTGAGTCCGTTGTCCCACGTGTAGTTGTTCATCAGCGTAACCATGCTTCCCAGGTTTTGGGTGGCGTCGTAGAGGTTGGTCTTCTTAACCTCGCCGGTGCGCATGTCGCGATATACCATCTCGTTGTCGACAGGCAGGTAGGAGGTGGTACCCAGGGCAAAGTCGCCGAACTCGCGCACGCTACCGTCGCCTACATAGATGAAGGGGGCCGATTGCGTGGCATAGTTGTAAACCGGGTGGCTGTTGCTGTAGTGGTAGATGGCGGTCAGTTCGCCCCGGTTGTCATTGTATTTCTTGGTGAGTGCTACCTTGTAGATTTGGGTACGGTCCTGGAAAGGAGTCGATTTGATTTTGAAGGTTCCCGGGTCGAAATCCTGGTAGATGCTGCCGCTGTAGTACCAGTCTTTGCCAATGCCGCCGTTGACGTTGAGCGAGAACTCCTGCATGCCGAAGTGGTTGCTCTTGTAGTTGAGCGTGCCGTGGAATCCCTTTTCGCCCAGTTGCGTGAAGGAGTTGACGGCATAACCGATGTTACCGGTCGTGATGGCCGTCTCCGAGATTTTGAGAAGTCCCACATGGCTGAGGCTGGCGTCGGCACGCCACAGCGAGTTGACGGAGTGGGGATTGGTGGCGTAGGTCACGAGCATGCCGTTTTCGAGCACGTTGACATCGGCCGAGGGTAAACCTATTTGTATTTCGCGGGGCCCGTTGGCGCTGGCTGCGTTGAGCATCACATTGCGGTTGCCCTCCTCTTTAGAGGTAGAAGCATTTTCGCTCTGGTTGGCATCTCCTTTTTCTTGTTCTTGTGCCATTGCGCTTCCACAAGTCAGGGTCACGAGCAACAGGGCTGTGCCTGCTTTTAGTAGAATTTGATTTACAATACCTTTTTTCATGGTAGCGTAAAAATAAAATTTGTGTTAAGTTCTTGTTTTTGGCTTAGCGAGAGCAAAAATAGAAAATGGTTCACGCCGGTACATAGAACAAATGTTGCGAAAGCTCCTAAAAATGTTGCACGAAACCTCGTTGATAGTGAATGTAACATTTTTAATAGTCTTGGAGCGGGCCATTTAAAGCGGCAGCACCCGGTCTCACGGGGTGTGAGCGGGTGCTGCGGTATGCGTTGGTTGTATGGATGGGTCGGGAGATCAGGGAGCCACGACGCCCAGCTCGGCTACCGAGGTCTGGGCTCGGCCGTCGATCTCTTCGAGGGGCTCGAGTTTCAGGTATCGGGTTTGGGGGATATTCTCCAGCGCGACTACCTGGGGGATGGGGTTGTTCTTGATGTTGCTGAACTCGCCGTTTGCGACAATGCGTTCCCACGTCTGGCCGTCATTGCTGCGGTAGAGGTGGTAGCGGAACAGGGTTCCCTCGGTGTTGCCTTCGGCTACGGGGGTGTAGCAGAATCCTGTTATCGCCTTGGGTTCGCCCAGGTCGACGACGATGGGCACGAGGCCCTCGCCACGGGCGGTGGTAGTGCTGTTACCGTCGATGGCCTGGGGGGCGGGCTGGTTGCCCAACCGGCAGCTCTTGGGGGCGATGAGGTTCAACCCCTCGGTGTCGGTGGCTTCGATGATGGGTTGCGCGTAGTAGAGACCCACGCGGGCAATCGAGAAGTCGGCCCTCGAGCGGTCGATGGTTACCCGCAGTTTGTCGGCCACGAGGTTGTCGAACCGCACGAGTCGTTTGTAGCCCACGGTGGTACCCTGGGCAATCGGGAGCCAGGTGCCGTCGATCGAGGCCTCTACGGTGAAGGCTTCGATGCGTTGCCCCTGCTCGATGTCCTCTTGCAGCATCAGGGTATTGACGGGGACGTTGTCCTGTATCTCGATTTCGAACGAGTCGCCCTCCCGGCCGGTAAACGTGCGGTTGCCGGCGAGGCTGTAGTCGGTAGCGAAGGTGCGTTGGATGTACTGCCCCAGTTCATGCAGCCGCCGGGCATCGTTCTCGTGAATGAGGCCCCGGGTGTCGGGCGGGATGTTGAGCAACAGCACCGAGTTGTAGCCCACCGACTCGAAATAGATGTCGACGAGGCGGGCGAGCGATTTCACCTGATTGTCCTCGGCCGGGTGATAGAACCACCCCGGACGGATGGAGACGTCGACCTCCGACGGGTACCAGAATAGCTCGTTGGCCCGGGCCAGCAGCTCGCGGCTGCCCAGGTCTTCGCTCTTGTTGGCCAGTCCCAGAGCCTGGTTCACGCTGTCGGCCCGCTGGTAGATGCCCGGCACGAGAGCCGTGGCGCTCCACTCGGTCTCCCGGCCGAATCCCTTCTCGTTGCCTACCCACCGCACGTCGTCGCCCATGATGGCCATCACGGCGTTGGGTTGCAACCGTTGTATGGTCTTGTAGAAGGCATCCCAGTCGTAGACCTGTTTCTTGCCGTTGGGGCCTTCGCCGCAAGCGCCGTCGAACCACACCTCGTGAATCTCGCCGTAGTGGGTGAGCAGCTCGGTGAGCTGTTGGATGAACAGCTGGTTGTAGCGGGGCGAGTCGCCGTAGCACTCGGCATTGCGGTCCCAGGGCGAGAGGTATACACCGAACTTCAGGCCGTATTTGTCGCATGCCTCCTTCAGCTCTTTCACCACATCGCCTTTACCCTCTTTCCAGGGCGACGAGGCTACCGAGTGGCGCGTGGTTGCCGTGGGCCACAGGCAGAATCCGTCGTGATGCTTGGCCGTGAGGATGACCATCTTGAAGCCCGCCTCCTTGAGCGTGCGGGCCCATTGCTCGGCGTCGAGCTGGGTGGGGTTGAAGAGGCGGGGGTCTTCCTGGCCGTCGCCCCACTCCTTGTTGGTGAAGGTATTGATGCCGAAGTGCAGGAAGGCGGTCAGCTCCAGTTGCTGCCATTGCAGCTGCTGGGGCGACGGGGTCAGGCGCGAGGCCATGTCGACTTTCTGTTCGAGGGTGGCTCCTTCGGGAAATACGAGATGCTTTTCGTAATACTGGGTTTTGCTCGACTGGCAGCCCATGAGCAGCAGCCCCAGTAAAGCAGCGGTGATGCAGGTGTGTTTCATTGCGGGTAATTCGTTGTTTATGGTCACAAAGATAATGTTTTTGTCCAAAGAAAACAGAGCGAGGGGAGACTTCGTCGGATAAAATCGAGTAGGGGGGACGAAGAGGCACCGGCGGTCGTTGGTGAACCCGGGCAGGGAACCGTCACAGATTGGTCCGGCTGCCCCCCGAGTTGCGGGCAATGAGTAGGTCGTAGATGTGGTTGGCAAACTGCCGGCCCACGGGCAGCAGTGTCTCTTGCCCGGCGAGCTTGATTTTCTTTTTGGAAAACATCTCCACGCGGTCTATCGGTACGATGTAAGAGCGGTGTATGCGCAGGAAACTCTCCTCGGGCAGAATCTCCTGAAGGGCCTTCATGTTGGTGCGCGACAGGATGTAGCCGCCGCTCTCGCGGAAAATCTTGGTGTAGTTTTCCATCGCTTCGATATAGAGAATATCGTTGGTGGGGATGGTCACGTTGTTGTATTCCTGCTTGACCACGATGCTGTCGGGGGTGCGGTCGCGCTCGGTCTCGATGCGGCGGATGGCCTTCTCGACCGCCTTCTCGAACCGCTCGTAGGCAAAGGGCTTGTGCAGGAAGTCGACGGCGTCGAGCTCGAAGCCGTTGAGGGCATACTGGGCGTGAGCCGTGGTGAAGATGAAACAGCACTCCTCGGGCAGGTCGCGGGCTATGTCGAGGCCGCTGATGCTGTTCATCTCGATGTCGAGAAACACCAGGTCGGGCTTGCAGCGGCGTATCTCCTCGAGCCCCACGAGGGGTTCGCTGAAGGTGGTCAGCTCCAGCCCGCCGAATCGTTCGCAGAACTGGGTGATGACGAGCAGAGCCAGAGGCTCGTCGTCGATGGCTATGCAGGTGGCTTTTTTCATTGTAGTTGAATAGTCAGTCGGGTTTTAAACTGGTTGCCTTCCCGGCCGGTCGTGAGCGAGAAGCGGCCGGGGTAGAGTAGCTCCAGCCGTTTGCGGCAGTTCTCGATGCCGATGGCCGGGGTCGGCTCCTTCTTCTCCTTCATAATGGTGTTTTCGGTCTCGAAGTGCAACACCCCCTCCTTCACGGCAATCTGGATATAGATGGTGCAGTCGACATCGGACGAGGTGCCGTACTTGAAGGCATTTTCGACAAAGGTGATGAGAATCATGGGCGGTATCTGGGCCTGCTCGTCGTCGGTCTCGGTGTGGAAGTCGATGTGGGTATGGCGGTTGAGGCGCAGCGACTGCAGGTCGACATACTGCCTGATGTATTCGATTTCGTTGCAGATGGGTATGGTGTCGAGTGTAGTCTGGGTGTACATGTACTTGAGGATGTCGGAGAACTGGATAAAGGCCGACTCCGTCTTGTCCGATTTGGTGAGCACCAGCCCGTAGAGGGCATTGAGCGTGTTGAAGAGGAAGTGCGGGTTGATCTGTGCCTTGTAGAGCGCCAGCTCGGCCTTGTTCTTCTCGGCTTCGATTTCCTGCTTCGAGAGTATCTGCTTGAAGAGCTCGAACATCAGCTCGATGGCCAGGCTGAACCCCGTGACTACGAAAAAGAAAAACCACACGCTCAGGCTCCGGATGTGCTGGCGTATGCCCCAGTCGCGAGGCGACTCGATGAAGTCGTCTTTCGGGATAGGTATCTGGCTGATGGCCCAGGTGATAAAGATGAGGACCACCATGAGCAGCACGACGAGCCTGAACTGCCGCTGCATGATGAGCCCCGGTATATTCACCTTGCGGTAGGTGAAATAGAGCAGATAGACGTAGACAATGAGCAGGAGCATGAAGTAGGTGTGGTGAATAATCCACTTCTCTACCGGTACCAGCATGATGAGGAGCGGCAAGATGATAAAGCTGAAAATCAAGTCGATATAGATGCTGATGCGTGTGTAGTTGGTCATGGCTCTGGTATTTGCGTGGTGCGAAGGCGGCCCCTCGCATTATCACAAAGGTAGTTTATTTTTAAGAATCTGCCGTGCCGTTAGGCATCACTTTTTTGCCGTTTATCAATAAATGTTCCGATATTGTGAGATAGTTTATAAATTTGAGAATTGGTTTAAGATAGGTATTTTCTATTCCATACGCATTATTTAGTATTTATCACATAAAACAGCAACAATGAAAAAGATTATCATTCTGGCTATGGCAGTCTTGCCTTTGCTTGTGGCTTGCAAGGAGCAGAAATCGAGCGAGGGTGCAAAGTACAAGCTACTGACCGTAGAGCCTAAGAATCAGACATTGACATCGGACTACACGGCAACCCTCCGCGGCCGTCAGTTCGTAGAGGTACGGCCGCAGGTGAGCGGCATCATTACCGAGATTCGCATCGACGAGGGCGATGTCGTGCGCAAGGGGCAGACCCTCTTTATCATCGACCAGGTGCCCTACAAGGCAGCCCTCGAGACAGCGGTAGCCAACGTGCGCAGCGCCGAAGCCCAACTGGCTACGGCCCAGCTCTCGGCCGAGAGCAAGGAGGCGCTTTACAAGGAGCGGGTAGTCTCGGAGTTCGATTTGCAAACCGCCCAAAACACGTTGGCCGAAGCCAAGGCCTCTTTGGCTCAAGCCAAGGCCCAGGAGGTGAATGCCCGCAACAACCTCTCCTATACCGAGGTGAAGAGCCCCGTCGACGGCGTGGCCAGCATGATTCCCTATCGGGTGGGGGCGTTGGTCAGCAGCTCCATTACCGAGCCGCTGGTTACCGTCTCGGACGATGCCGAGGTCTATGCCTACTTCTCCATGACCGAGAGTCAGATACTCGACCTCATTCAACAGTATGGTTCGCTGCAGAAGGCCAAGGAACAGATGCCCGAGGTGAAACTGCTCATGAGCAACGGCAGCACCTATGCCTTGCCGGGAAAAATCGACGCCATCAGTGGTACGGTCGATGAGGGTACGGGTGCCGTAAGCCTGCGGGCTGCCTTTGCCAATCCCGACGGGCTGTTGCGCAACGGCGGCAGCGGTTCGGTAGAGATTCCTACCGTCTACAAGAACAGCCTTGTGATACCCAAGACAGCCACCTACGAGTTGCAGAACCGCATCTTCGTGTGGAAGGTAGTCGACGGCAAAACCCAGTCGGCACCCATCACCGTCTATAAATACGACGACGGGCAGAACTACATCGTGCTCTCGGGCCTGACGGTAGGCGACGTAATCGTGGCCGAGGGTGCCGGTCTGCTGCACGAGGGTATCGCCATCGATATAGAACAGTCTACAACCCAGCCAAACGATAGTGCCTTATGAAGATAAGAACCTTTATCGACCGTCCCATCTTTGCCGGGGTTATCTCGGTATTGATTCTTATCCTGGGAATTATCGGTTTGACTCAATTGCCTATCGAGCAGTTTCCCGAGATTGCTCCGCCTACGGTGAGCGTATCGGCCTCCTATACCGGAGCCAATGCCGAGACGGTGCAGAAGAGTGTGGTGGTGCCTCTCGAGGAGGCCCTCAACGGTGTGGAGAACATGACCTACATGACCTCTACCTCGTCGAACAACGGCTCGGCCCGTATCACGGTCTACTTCCGTCAAGGTACCGACCCCGATATGGCTACCGTGAACGTGCAGAACCGGCTGGCTTCGGCACAGGGTTTGCTGCCGGCCGAGGTAACCCGCAGCGGTGTGAACGTGCGCAAGCGCCAGACGAGTAACATCAAGCAGCTGGCCGTCTACAGTCCCGACGATTCGTTCGACCAGGCTTTCCTGGCCAACTATATGAAAATCAACATCGAGCCTCGCCTGTCGCGTATTGCCGGCGTGGGCGAGGTGAATGTGTTCGGTTACGAGTATGCCATGCGCATCTGGCTCGACCCGAGCAAGATGAAGAAGTACGGACTCGTTCCCTCCGACATTACCGGCGTGCTCGACGAGCAGAACATCGAGGCCGCTACCGGTACGTTGGGAGCCGAGGCCGAGAACACTTTCCAGTATGTGCTCAAATACCGGGGCCGTTACGAAAACGAGGTCGACTATGAGAACATGGTCATCAAGTCGCTTCCCGGTGGCGAGGTATTGCGCCTGAAAGATGTGGCCACCATCGAGCTGGGTACCCGTTCCTACGACTACATCGGCGAGGTGAACGGTCACCCGGGCTGTATCATCATGATTTCGCAAACCTCGGGCTCGAACGCCAACGAGATTATCGAGGAGATAGACCGCTCGTTGGCCGAGATTTCCAAGACCCTGCCCAAGGGTATCAAGATTGTCGACCTGATGAGTACCAAGGACTTCCTCGACGCCTCGATCAAGAGCGTGGTCAAGACCCTCATCGAGGCCATTCTGCTGGTGGTACTGGTGGTCTATATCTTCCTGCAGAGCTTCCGATCCACCTTTATACCGACCGTCTCCATTATCGTGTCGCTGGTGGGAACCTTTGCCTTCCTCTATCTGGTGGGCTTCAGCCTCAACATGCTTACGCTGTTTGCTCTCGTGCTGGTTATCGGTACGGTGGTCGACGATGCGATAGTGGTGGTCGAGGCGGTTCAGGCGAAGTTCGACGAGGGGTACAAGTCGGCCTACCTGGCTACCATCGATGCCATGGACGGCATCACCTCGGCTCTGGTTACGACTACCTTTGTATTCATGGCGGTGTTCATCCCCGTGAGCTTTATCGGCGGTACCACGGGTACCTTCTATACGCAGTTCGGTCTCACGATGGCGGCGGCCGTGGCCATCTCGCTGCTCAACGCCCTGACCTTGAGTCCGGCCCTGTGTGCCCTCATTATGACACCCCACCAGACCGGGGCCGACGGCAAGAAGCTCAGCTTCTCGTCGCGCTTTCACATGGCCTTCGATACGGCTTTCCACCGGCTGGTGATGAAGTATAAAGGGGGCGTATTCTTTATGATCAAGCGCAAATGGCTGGCCGGCGTGCTGCTGGTGATTGCCTGCGTGGGATTCTTCGTGCTGCTCAAGACCACCAAGACCGGTCTGGTGCCCAACGAAGATATGGGTACCGTCTTTGTCGACGTGCGTACCTCGCCGGGTAACAGCATATACGAGACCCGCAAGGTCATCGAGCAGGTCGATAGCTGTCTGCGCACGATTCCGCAAATCGAGGTGCTCTCGAGCATTACCGGTAACTCGATGCTGAGCGGGCAGGGTGCCTGCAACGGTATGTTCACCATCCGGTTGAAGGACTGGAGCGAACGTCCCAAGAAAGAGGATGCCGTCGATGCCATCATCGAGGAGATACAGCGCCGCACGGCCTTCATCTCGAGTGCCGACATCATGGCCTTCACCCGACCCATGATTCCGGGTTATGGCGTGAGCAGCGGTTTCGAGGTCTATGTGCAGGACCAGAAGGGCGGCACGATTGAGGACTTGCTGAAGTACACCCGCAACTTCCTTACCGAGCTCAACAAGCGGCCCGAAATCGGACGGGCCACCACCTCGTTCGATACCAAGTTCCCGCAATACCTCGTCGAGGTCGATGCCGCGTTGTGCAAGCGCAACGGCGTGTCGCCCACCGACGTGCTCAGCACCCTCTCGGGCTACATCGGCGGTAACTATGCGTCGAACATGAACCGATTCTCCAAGCTCTACCGCGTGATGGTGCAGGCTCCGCCCCAATACCGGCTCGACACCGAGGCGCTCAACAACATCTTCGTACGCAACGATGCGGGCGAGATGAGCCCCATCGCCCAATACCTGAAACTCACCCGCATCTACGGCTCCGAGGTGTTGACCCGTTTCAACCTCTTCTCGGCCATTCAGGTGAACGGTGCACCGGCCACGGGCTACAGCTCGGGCCAGGCCATCCAGGCGGTGAAGGAGGTAGCTGCCCAGACGTTGCCTACGGGCTATGGCTTCGAGTTCGGCGGCATGTCGCGCGAGGAGTCCAGCACGGGCAATACCACGACGCTGGTCTTTGTCATCTGCGTGGTCTTTATCTACCTCATTCTGTGTGCCCTCTACGAGAGCCTCTTCATCCCGCTGGCGGTGATTCTTTCGGTACCCTTCGGTTTGGCCGGCAGTTTCCTCTTTGCCAAGATGTTCGGGCTCGAAAACAACATCTATCTGCAGACGGGTCTGATCATGCTCATCGGTTTGTTGTCGAAGACGGCCATCCTCTTGACCGAGTATGCCTCGGAGCGTCGCCGTCACGGCATGACCATCTCGCAGGCAGTCATCTCGGCGGCTCAGGTGCGGTTGCGTCCTATCCTGATGACCTCGCTCACCATGATATTCGGTATGTTGCCCATGATGTTCGCTTCGGGCGTAGGGGCCAACGGCAACATCTCGATTGGCGTGGGTACCGTGGGCGGTATGCTCATCGGTACGATAGCCCTGCTCTTTATCGTGCCGGTGCTCTTCATCGTGTTCCAAACCCTGCAGGAGAAGCTCATGCCCGAGCGTAAGTTGCCCAAGATAGAAGAAAAGAAATGATACGACTTCCTGAATCACCATTCGATATGAAAAAGATATTTATAGGTTTGTTTCTGTTGACCGGCCTGGCCGGTTGTCAATATCGGACGTACGAACGTCCCGCGATTGCCGAGACCGACAGCCTCTACCTGCGCTCGACCGCCTCGGCCGATTCCGCCTCGATTGCCGACCTCTCGTGGAGGGAGCTCTTTACCGACCCTCTGCTGCAGAATCTCATCGACAGCGGCATCGCCAATAATACCGACCTGAACATCGCCCGCCTCAAGGTGGAAGAGGCGCAGGCGCTGCTCACCGCTTCGAAGTTGGCCTACCTGCCATCGGTATCGCTTACCCCGCAGGGGACCCTCCGCAGCGTCGAGGGCGGTAGCACTACCAAAAGCTACGACCTGGCCGCCTCGGCCGATTGGGAGATCGACCTCTTCGGCCGCATCACCAACGCCAAGCGCGAAGCCAGAGCGGTGCTCGAGCAGAGCGAGGCCTACCGGCAGGCCGTGCAGACCCAGTTGGTGGCTACCATTGCCAACAGCTATTACTCCCTGTTGATGCTCGACAAGCAATACGAGATAAGCCGCTCGACGGCCGAACTGTGGGCCGAGAACCTGCGGGTGATGCGTGCCTTGAAAGAGGCCGGACAGACGACCGAGATGGCCGTGGCCCAAATCGAGGCCAGCAAGCTGGCGGTCGATGCCTCGCTGCTGACGATGCAACAGCAGATTACCGAGATGGAAAACTCCATCTCGTCGCTGCTGGGCGATGTGCCCCGGCAGATCGAGCGCTCTACGCTCGATGCCCAGTCGTTCCCCGACACCCTGTCGGTGGGTGTGCCCCTGCAACTGCTGCAGCGGCGCCCCGATGTGCGTCAGAGCGAGGCTGCCCTGGCTGCCGCCTTCTATGTGACCAACCAGGCCTATGCCGCCTTCTACCCCTCGATTACCCTCAGCGGGTCGGCCGGCTGGACCAATGCGGCCGGTGCCGTCATCACCAACCCTGGGCAATGGCTCTTCACGGCTGTGGGTTCGCTGGTGCAGCCGCTCTTCAACCGGGGGCAGAATGTGGCCAACCTGAAAGTGGCCAAGGCACAGCAGCAGGAGGCGTTGCTCACTTTCCGCCAGTCGTTGCTCGATGCCGGTACCGAAGTGAACAATGCCCTGTTGCAATGGCAGACGGCCCGGCAACGGCTCGTGATAGATCAGCAGCAGATAGCGTCGCTCCAGTCGGCCGTGCGCAGTTCCGAGCTCTTGATGCTGCACAGTTCGCAGAACTACCTCGAGGTGCTCACCGCCCGGCAGACACTGCTCGAGGCCGAGCTCTCGGCCGTCTCCGACCGCTTCGACGAAATACAGGGGGTCATCAATCTCTATCATGCCCTGGGTGGCGGATATTGATACATCGAATCCTGCAATAAAAAAAGGCGAGGGCGTCCGGCTTCACAGTCGGGCGCCCTCTATGTGTAGGGTTACTTATGATGAAGAGTGGTTTTTCCGTTTTATTCGCCAGTGGTCTCGAGCTGTTTCGATTGACGGTGAACGACCCGCCAGATTTGGGCCAGCCGCCACATGCGTCGGGGGCGGATGAGCCACCGATAGTCCGAAGCCAGAATAGCCAGTAGAATGACGATGGCAACGATGACGGCATAGCCGTAGACCTCCTTCAGGCTCACCAGGAGTATCTGCCGTTGAAACTCGCCGTACAGCGTCATGAACGAGTGGGCCATGGGGTGCATGGCATCGATTTCGCCGCCCAGGGTGGCCGTGTTTTCCAGACTTGCGTATTTGAGCAGTCGGGCAAGAATGGCCGAGTTGAGCGGAGCCCCGAAGCTGGTGCGGATAAAGCCGATGACACACATGGCCTCGAAGTAGTGCACGAAGGTCACGCTTCCGGTCAGTGCATAGGTGAGCGAGGTGTATACCAGGCTCACTCCGGCCCCTTTGAATACCAGCGGCAGGTAGAGCATGTACTTCTCGGTCGAGGCGTCGATGAGGAAATAGAGCATCACCTGATAGAGCAGAAACGAGAAGAAGCCGGCAAGCACGATACTCTTTACCCGCCATTTCCAGCGGGTTAATACCAGGTAGAAGATGCCGGTACCCACTGCGATTCCCGTGAGTACACCCCAGTTCAGGTCGGCATTGTGGCGGGCGTCGAACCCCAGTATCGAGTTGGTGAAGACATTCTGGGTCGAGGTGGCTGTGGCCGACATCAGGGTCATGCACCCGAACAGAATAAAGATGAACAGCATGTTGTGTTGCGAAAAGGCTCCCAGACTGATGTAGGGGTGGCGTATGGTGGCGGCCCGCTGGATGCACAGTATCAGCAGCACCACGGCAAAAAGCAGGGCTACCCGTATGGGTTCGCCGTCGAGCCAGTCGTAGTGGTCGCCGTATACGCAGATGAAGACGATGCAGAGCAGCCACAGGCTCCACAGGATGCCGCCCAGATAGTCGATGCCCTTGAACGGGATATAGGGGCTCTGCCGGTAGTTGCGCCGCATGCCGAAGTAGACCAGGGCAAAGACCACGATGAAGGCGCCTATCGTGATGCGGTGCATGGCCTGCCAGTCGAAGGCGTAGAGGCTGTACCCCGTGACGATGTTGGCCAGTTGTACGCTCCCCAGCACAAAGGTGAAGAGGAAGGGGAAGAAGACGGCAAAGTCGCGTTTGGGGGTAATCTTGAGCTGTACGTTGCTCCAGCAGACAAAGGTGCCTACAATCTTGAAGAAGCCGCTGACAAACGAGAGCAGCACCACCAGCGGCAGAAAGTCGCAGACCATGCACAGGTAGTCGCTCACGATGAAGACCCCGGCCGAGAAGAGCAGCAGGCTGCGCGGCTGGAAGCGGAACAGAATGCGGAACAGCAGCGGAAAGGCCATGGTCAGTCCCGTCATCGAGGCGTAGCCGGCCATCATGATGTCTTCGGTAATCCACGACAGGCTGCCCGACATCTCCGAGACGGCCGACATGTATACGCCTCCCGAAAACATGTAGACGATGATGATGAAGAGGATGAGTGGAAAGCGCAGCGGCAGGGGGATGAACTCCTTCCACACCTGGATACGGCGGGCCGAGGCTACCTCTTCGGGCGATGGTATGGGTGCAGGCATGGCGTCAATAGTT